>DASQBU010000066.1:0-4992 GCA_035635035.1 Pseudomonas sp. | reverse complement strand
CACCTCGCTCTGCCCCACCCACTCGCCGGCGGTCGGCGTGCCGGCGCGGGAGATGCGCGCCACCAGGCGGATCTCGGCGAAGTTGGACAGCTTGAGCTGCGGCATCATCGCGTCGCCGTCGGACAGGCTGACCTCGGCCGGCAGGTCGGCGACCTTCAGGCGCTTGGCCGCCAGCGGCATCGGCGGGCCGGACGCGGCGCGGGCGAAGACGAACAGGCTGTCGTCCGGCTTGACCTTGCCGGCCAGCTCCGGCGCCAGGCTGACCTTGACCTTGAGCTGCACCGCGGCCGGCGCCGCCGGCAGTTCCGGCAGCGGCTCGCCGCGGGCGACCAGCTGCTCGCGGGCGCGGGCGATGCCGCCCTCGATGGCCTGGCGGCCGGCGTCGTCGGCCGGCAGGGTGGCGACCAGACGGTTCCAGTAGCGCATCGCGTCGGCGAAGCGCTGCTCCTCGAAGGCGGCGATGCCGAGCAGGCCGAGGGTGGTGGATTCCTGCGGATCGAGGCGCAGCGCCTCCTCGCCGAGGTTGCGCACCTGCTCGGTGAACTTCTGCCCGTTGGCGAAGTACAGCGCCTGCGCCCACTGGCCGAGCAGTTCCGGCTGGCGGCCGGCCAGCTCGACGGCCTTGGCGAAGGCCGGCGCGGCCTCGGCGGCGCGCTGCTGGGCCATGTAGGTGCGGCCGAGGTAGTACCAGGCTTCCGCCGAGTCCGGCTGGGCCTTGACCGCGGTTTCCAGGCGCGCGGTCATCTCCTCGATGCTCTTCGGCGCGGTGGCCATGTCCTCGCGCAGCTTGACCGCGTCGCTGGCGCCCCAGTGCAGGTACAGGCCGAGGGCGACCAGCGGCACCAGCAGCGCCAGGGCCAGCGGCAGCCAGCGGCCCAGCGCGCGGCGCGACGCGGCGCCACCCTGCTCGGCGTCGGCGAGCAGCTCGCGGGCGGCCTCGGCGCGGCCGGCCTCCAGCTGCGCGGCGTCCAGCGCGCCGGCGGCGTGCTGGGCGTCCAGTTCGGCGATGCGCTCCTGGTAGAGGGCGACGTTGAGGGCGGTGCGGTCTTCCTCGGCCTGGGCGCGGCGCCCGCGCAGCAGCGGAATCAGCAGGAAAGCGAGCGCTGCCAGCAGCAGCGCTCCGGCGGCAAGCCAGAATGCGATCATCGGTCGGCCTTGGTCTGGTCGGCGGGGCGCTGCGGCGCAGCGTTGTTGAGCAGTTGGGCGAGGCGCGCGCGCTCCTCGGCGGACAGGTCGGCGTCCTTGCCGGCCGCGGCGGCCGGGCGACGGCGGCGCAGGACGATCAGCCCCAGCACGCCGAGGCCGCCGCCGAGCAGCAGCCACGGGCCGTACCACAGCAGCCAGGTGCGCTCGTTGACCGGCGGCTTGTAGCGCACGAAGTCGCCGTAGCGGGCGACCAGGAAGTCGACGATCTCGTCGTCGCTCTTGCCCTCGCCGAGCATGCGGTGGATCTCGTTGCGCAGGTCCTTGGCGATCGGCGCGTCGGAGTCGGCGATGTTCTGGTTCTGGCACTTCGGGCAGCGCAGCTCCTCGGTGAGGGTGCGGTAGCGGTTGCGCGCGCCCTCGTCCTGGAACTCGTAGGTGTCGATGGCGGCGTGGGCGCCGAGCGACAGGGTCAGGCCCAGCAGGCCGGCGCTCAGCCAGCGGGTCGGCAGCAGTCGGCTCATCAGTGTTCGTCCACCAGTTGCTGGTACAGCGGCGCCAGCTGCTCGCGCCACACGCGCTGGTCGATCACCCCGACGAACTTGTGGCGGATGATGCCGTGCTTGTCGACCAGGAAGGTTTCCGGCGCGCCGTAGACGCCGAGGTTGAGGCCCAGGCTGCCCTGCTCGTCGCGGATGTCCAGCTGGTAGGGGTTGTGGAACTCCTTCAGCCACTTCAGCGCGTTGGCGTTGTCGTCCTTGTAGTTGATGCCGACGATGTTGACGCCCTGCGCGGCCAGCTCGGTGAGCACCGGGTGCTCGGCCTTGCACGACACGCACCAGGTCGCCCAGACGTTGAGCAGCGCCGGCTTGCCCTTGAGGTCGGCCTCGCTGAGGGTGCGCGCCGGGTCGTCGACCGCCGGCAGGCTGAACGCCGGCACGGGCTTGCCGATCAGCGCCGAGGGCAGCTCGGCGGGGTTGAGGAACAGCCCGCGATAGAGGAACACCGCCAGCACCAGGAACAGTGCCAGGGGCAGCAGCAGGATTGCGCGTTTCATGCTTGTACTCCAGTCATGCCCAGGACGTCGCGCGCCCTGGCGGTCACCTTGACCCGGTAGCGGCGGTCGAGCGCGGCGAGGAAGCCGCCGAGCGCCATCAGCAGACCGCCCAGCCAGATCCAGCGGACGAACGGCTTGACGTGCAGGCGCACGGCCCAGGCGCCGTCTTCCAGCGGCTCGCCGAGCGCCACGTAGAGGTCGCGGGTGAAGCCCGGATCGATGCCGGCCTCGGTCATCGGCATGCTCTGCACGGTGTAGATGCGCTTCTCCGGATGCAGCACGGTCACCTCGCGGCCGTCCTTGAGCACCTGCACGCTGCCGCGATGGGCGGTGTAGTTCGGGCCCTTGTGCGGCTTGGCGCCGTCGAAGCGGAACTGGTAGCCGCCCAGCTCGACCGCCTCGCCCGGCGCCATGCGCAGGTCATGTTCCAGGCTGTACTGGCTGGACAGCACGATGCCCAGCGCGGTGACGGCGATGCCGAAGTGGGCGACCTGCATGCCCCAGTAGCTGCGCGACAGCCCGGCCAGGCCCTTGAGCAGGCCCTTGTGGCGGGTCTTGTCGAGCAGGTCGCGCACGCCGGCCAGCACCACCCAGGCGGCCAGCAGGAACGCCGCCAGCACCGCCCAGTGGAAGTCGCCGAACAGCCAGGCGCCGAGCAGGCCCAGCACGCCGCTGGCGACCAGCACCGGCAGCAGCATGCCGCCCAGCCACTTCAGCGGGGTGTCCTTCCAGCGCACCAGCACGCCGACGCCCAGGGCGGCCATCAGCAGCGCCATCAGCGGCAGGAACAGCGCGTTGAAGTACGGCGGGCCGACCGACAGCTTGGCGCCGCTCAGCGCGTCGAGCACCAGCGGATACAGGGTGCCGAGCAGGATCATCGCCGCGGCGACCACCAGCAGCAGGTTGTTGGCCAGCAGCAGGGTCTCGCGCGACCACAGGCCGAAGCCGATGGCGCTCTTCACCACCGGCGCGCGCAGGGCGAACAGGGTCAGCGAGCTGCCGATGACGAACAGCAGGAAGATCAGGATGAAGGTGCCGCGCGCCGGGTCGGCGGCGAAGGCGTGCACCGAGGTCAGCACGCCGGAGCGCACCAGGAAGGTACCGAGCAGGCTCAGCGAGAAGGCGGCGATGGCCAGCAGCACCGTCCAGCTCTTGAACACGCCGCGCTTCTCGGTCACCGCCAGCGAGTGCAGCAGCGCGGTGCCGACCAGCCAGGGCATGAACGAGGCGTTCTCCACCGGGTCCCAGAACCACCAGCCGCCCCAGCCCAGCTCGTAGTAGGCCCACCAGGAGCCGAGCACGATGCCGACGCTGAGGAACGCCCAGGCGACGATGGTCCACGGCCGCGACCAGCGCGCCCAGGCGGCGTCCAGGCGGCCGCCGAGCAGCGCGGCGATGGCGAAGGCGAACACCACCGAGAAGCCGACGTAGCCCATGTACAGCATCGGCGGGTGGACGATCAGGCCGAAGTCCTGCAGCAGCGGGTTGAGGTCGCGGCCGTCGGCCGGCGCGTTGGGCAGCAGGCGGGCGAACGGGTTGGAGGTGACGCACAGGAAGGCGAGGAAGCCGGTGCTGATCATGCCCATCACGCTGAGCACGCGGGCCAGCATCACTTCCGGCAGCTGGCGGGAGAACACCGACACGGCGAAGGTCCAGCAGCCGAGGATCAGCGCCCAGAGCAGCATGGAGCCCTCGTGGGCGCCCCACAGCGCGCTGAACTTGTAGTACCAGGGCAGCGCGCTGTTGGAGTTCTTCGCCACGTAGGCGACCGAGAAATCGTCGACCAGGAAGGCGTGGCTGAGGCAGAGGAAGGCGAACAGCAGGAAGGCGAACTGCCCCCAGGCGGCCGGCTGGGCCAGGCCCATCCACTGGCGGTCGCCGCGCCAGGCGCCGATCAGCGGCAGGCTGGCCTGTACCGCGGCCAGGCACAGGGCGAGGATCAGGGCCAGATGGCCGAGTTCGGGAATCATCGGGCGGCCCCCTGCGCGGCGGCGCCGTCGGCACTGCGGCCGCTGTCCTTGAGCGCCTTGCTGACTTCCGGCGGCATGTACTTCTCGTCGTGCTTGGCCAGCACCTCGTCGGCGACCAGCACGCCGTCGGCGCTCAGCCGGCCGAGCGCGACAATGCCCTGCCCTTCGCGGAACAGGTCGGGGAGGATGCCGCGATAGCGGATGGTCACGTCCTTGGCGAAGTCGGTGACCACGAACTGCACGTCCAGCGAGTCGGCCGAGCGCACCAGCGAGCCCTTCTTGACCATGCCGCCGGCGCGGATGCGGGTGTCCTTGGGCGCCTCGCCGCTGGCGATCTGCGTCGGCGTGTAGAACAGGTTGATGTTCTGCTGCAGCGCGCTCAGCGCCAGGCCGACGGCGATGCCGACGCCGGCGAGGATGGCGAGGACGATCAACAGGCGTTTCTTGCGGACAGGATTCACGGCTTGCTCTCCCGGCGCAGACGGCGCGCCTCGTCTTGCAGGTAACGGCGGCGCGCCAGCAGCGGCAGCGCGACGTTGAGGGCCAGGACCGCCAGGCTGATGCCGTAGGAAGTCCATACGTACAGGCCATGCTTGCCCATGGCGAGGAAGTCGGCGAAGGACTCGAAACTCATCGTGCCACCCCGGTCTGTTTGGCGATCTCGGCCTGCACCCAGCTGGCGCGCGACTCGCGCTTGAGCACCTCGAGGCGCATGCGCAGCAGCAGGACGAAGGCGAAGAAGCAGTAGAAGCCGATCACCATGACCAGCAGCGGCACCCACATCTCCGCGGGCATCGCCGGTTTCTCGGTGATCTTGAAGGT
>DASQBU010000065.1:0-14348 GCA_035635035.1 Pseudomonas sp. | reverse complement strand
GCTGCGGGCGCGGGCGATGCTGCTCTTGAGCTGCGCGCGCAGCCCTTCGGCCTGGTCGCCGGCCAGGCTGGCCGATTGCTGCAACAGCTTCTCGGTGTCCTGGACCAGCGCTTCGAAATCGGCCAGCAGCGGATCCATGGGGGGGATTTTCTGGGCCATGGACAGGGCTCTCCTCGGGGTGGGTGAGCCTTGAGTGTAGGACGGCGTGGCGCGGTTTTCCCGGCGCCTCAGGGCTGCGCCGGCGGCAGCGGCTCGGCGGGCTCGCGGTCCGGGCGCAGCAGGCGGGCGGCGAGGCTGCGCAGCGGCGCCAGCTGGCGGCAGATCAGCGCCAGCTCGGTGCGCAGCAGGCGCTGGCGTTCGTCGATCTCCTCCGGCAGCTGCTCCAGCTCGCGGGCCAGCGCCTCCTCGTCGCGGCCGGCGGCGGTCGGCGGCTGCTGCTCGCTCAGGCTGCGGGCGAGATCGTCCAGGCTGGCGGTCAGGTAGCCGGCGGCCTGCTCGATCAGCCCGCCGCGCAGCTCGGCCGGCAGCGCCGCCCGGTGGGCGCCGAGGGCCGACAGGTAGCTGAGCAGGGTGTGCGACAGCACCAGGCAGCGAAAGCCCACGTCCGCCTCGCGGCGGAAATGGCCGGGCTCCAGCAGCATGTTGGCCAGGCTGGCGGACAGCGCGGCGTCGGCGTTGTGCGCGTTGCGCCGGGCCAGGCGATAGGCCAGATCGTCGCGCTTGCCGCTGGCGTACTGCTCGAGGATCTGCCGCAGGTACTGGCCGTGGCTGCGCAGGGTGTTGGCCAGCACGCTGGGCAGGCGGCGGCCCTGCCAGTCGGGGAGGATGAGGAACACGGCGAGGCCGGCGATCAGGCTGCCGAGCAGGGTGTCGACCAGCCGCGGCCAGATCAGCCGGTAGCCGTCGCCGACCTGGTTGAAGCAGAACAGCACCATCAGGGTGATCGCCGCGGTGGCCAGGGTGTAGCGCGTGCTGCGGGTGGCGAAGAAGGCCACCCCGGCGGCCACGGCGATCAGCGATTGCGCCGGGGCGCCGGGGAACAGGTCGAACAGCGCCCAGCCGGCGAGCAGGCCGAGGGCGGTGCCGGCGATGCGCTGCACCAGCTTGCGGCGGGTGGCGCCGTAGCTGGGCTGGCAGACGAACACCGTGGTCAGCAGGATCCAGTAGCCCTGGGTCGGGTGGATGGCGTGCAGCACGCCGTAGCCGGCGGCCAGCGCCAGGCCCAGGCGCAGGGCGTGGCGGAACAGCAGCGAAGTGGGGGTGAGCTGCTGGCGCAGGCGCTCCCAGACCTCGCGCAGGCTGTGCGGGTCGCGATCGTACAGGGTGCTGTCCTGCTCCTCGGCGAGGGCATCCGGATTGCTCGCCGCGCCGAGCAACTGCTCGAGGGTGCCGAGGTTGCCGGCCAGGGCGCGCAGCGAGCGCAGCAGGTCGCGCCACTGCGGGTTGTTCTGCGCCTGCAGGTAGGCCAGCGAGGCCTCGAGGTCGTCGCGCGCCTGGGCGCTGGCGCGCTGGTACTCGAACGGCTGGTGCAGCTCGATGGCGCGGGCCAGCGCACGGCACGCCTTGCCCTGCTGGCGCAGCAGCAGGCGGCAGCGGAACAGCACGTCGCTGTGGAAGAACGCCTCGACCAGCCGGTTGTACGGATAGTGCGAGGAGCTGGCGCGCTCGTGGATGTCCTGGGCGAGGAAGTACAGCTTGAGGTAGCGGTTGACCTGCGGCGTGGCGCGGCCCTTGCCGACCCGGTGCAGGATGATCTCCTTGGCCGCGTTGAGCGCGGCCACCAGCTTGCCGTTCTGCTGCGCCAGCGCCAGGCGGCGCTGCTCCACGTCCAGCTCGCGCAGCGGTTCGAACAGCGCCGCCTTGAGGCGCAGGTACTGGTCCAGCTCGCGGAACACCCGGGCCAGCGCCTGCTGCACCGGCTGCTGGCTGAACAGCGCCTGCCAGAGCACCGAGAGCAGGCCGTACCAGGCGGCGCCGGCCACCAGCAGCAGCGGCTCGTGCCACAGGTCGGCGACTTCGCCGCCGCGCTGGTCGACGCCGATCATGGTGTAGATGGCGAGGATCAGCGTGCCCGAGGCGATGGTGCCGTAGCGCTCGCCCAGCGCGCCGAGCATGGTCAGGGCGAAGGTGGCCAGCGCCAGGGCGAGCACGAACAGCCAGGGATAGGGGAACAGCAGCTCGACGGCGAAGGCGGCGGCGGCGAAGCACAGCAGGGTCACCAGCAGCGCCTGCAGGCGGCCGCGCCAGCTGTCGTCGGTCTCGGCCAGGGCGCTGGCGATGATGCCGAGGAACAGCGGGATCAGCAGCTCCATGCGCTCCAGGCTCCAGCTCAGCGCCATGCTGCCGGCGAGGGCGATCAGCACCCGCAGGCTGTAGCTGAACTTGTCCAGCGCCCAGAGCTGGCGCAGGCGGTGAGCGAAGGAGGGCGAGGCGGGCATGGCGGACAACCTTGTCGAAACGGCGCCCGGCAACGTGCCGGGCATGGCGGCAGTGTATGCAAGCGAACTCCGCCCCGGCTAGAGCGGCTCAGCTCTCGTCGGGGCGCACCGTCTCGCCGAGCGGGTGCGGCTGCAGCACCGGGCGGCCGAGGCGGATGCAGTTGCGCCCGGCGGCCTTGGCCTCGTACATCGCCTGGTCGGCCTCGCGCAGCAGGTTGGTGCAGCTGCCGCCGGGGGGCATGCCGAAGCTGATGCCGATGCTGGCGCCGATGCGCACGTCGAGCCCCTGCAGGCGGAACGGCTGGCCGAGGCTTTCCAGGATGCGCCCGGCCAGTACCTCGGCCTGTTCCGGGCTGCCGATGGCCTCGCAGACCAGCACGAACTCGTCGCCGCCCAGGCGCGCCACCAGGTCGCTGCTGCGCGCGCTGGCCTGCAGGCGGCTGGCGACCTGGATCAGCAGCTGGTCGCCGGCCTCGTGGCCGTAGTGGTCGTTGACCGGCTTGAAGCCGTCGAGATCGAGCATGATCAGCGCCAGCACCTCCTGGCGCCGACCGGCGCGTTGCCAGGCCTGCTCCATGTGCTGGCACAGCGCCACGCGGTTGGCCAGGCCGGTGAGCGCATCGGTCAGCGCCAGTTCGCGCAGGCGCTCGTTGGCCGCGGCCAGCGCTTCGGTGCGCTCGGCGACGCGCTGCTCGAGGATGCGCTCCTGCTCCTGCAGGGCCTGCAGGCTGTGCTGCTGGGCGGCCAGGGTGGCGGCCTGGGCCTCGACCACCAGGCGCTTGAGCTTGTTGAGGCGCGCCGCCAGGCCGACCGAGAGCAGCAGCATCTCCAGCGCCGAGCCGATCTGCAGGGCGTTGAGCGAGACGACGTTGGCCGGCACCAGGCCGACGTTGCGCAGGGCCAGCAGCACCGCGCCGATCAGCAGCACCAGTTCGGCGGCGACGAACACCCCGGCGGCCGGGATGCGGTGCAGGGCGCAGCGCATGCCGTAGACCAGCAGCAGGAGGATGTTGCCGATGCTGATCGGCGCGAGCACCGGCAGGGTCGCCGACAGCGGCAGCAGCAGGGTGGCCAGGCCGAGGGCCAGCTGCACGCCGAGATCGACATTGAGCAAGCGGTGCCAGCGCGGCGCGTTGCGCGCGCTGTCGAGAAAGCTGCGGGTGAACAGGATCGCCGTGGCGTTGGCCAGGGCGAGGCAGAAGGGCATGACGCGGGAGACCCAGGCGCCGCCCTGGGGCCACACGTACTGGGCGCCGAGGCCGGTGAAGCCGAGCATGCCGGCGGCGAAGCTGACCACGAACAGCACGTAGAGCAGGAAGCTGGTCTCGCGCAGGGCGAGGAACAGCAGCAGGTTGTAGCTGGCCAGCCCCAGCAGCAGGCCGAAGTACAGCGCCAGCACCAGGCTGGCGATGTGGTTGTACTGGACGAACTCGCGGGCATCCCACAGCCGGGCGTCGAGGGTCAGGCTGCCGGAGGTCTGCGCGCGGAAGTACAGGGTGCGTTGCTCGCCCGGGACCAGATGCACGGCGAACAGCGGGGCGCGGTGGTCGAGGCTGCGGCGGGCGGCCGGCACGGTATCGCCGCCGATCTGCTGCTGCAGGCCGCGTCGGCCGAAGCTGAACAGCTCGACCAGATCCAGCGCCGGATGGCTGAACTCGATGCGCCAGTTGCCGGGGCGGGTCGCCTGCGAGCGCAGCTCCAGGCGCAGCCAGACCACGTCGCGGGTGTAGCCGAGATTGAGGTCGTCGCGCTGCAGCACGGGGACGAAGTCGGCCGCCCGCTCGGGCAACTGCTCCAGGCGCAGGCGCCCACCCGGATCGCGCAGCAGGCTGAAGTGGATGTGCAGGTCCTCGCCCTGCTCGTGACCTTCCAGCTGCAGCGGCGCCAGCCCGGCCATTGCCGGCCGGGCGAGCAGGCCAAGCAGGATCAGCAGGGCGAGCAGCACTGCCACCCCCCAGGGATGGCGCGGGCGAACGAGGGGCGCTGCCGGGGGGAACCGGCCGTGTGCCTGCTGCATGAGGTAACCCGCGAGTGGCGTGAACAGTCCGCCGGCATCTGCGCGCCGTCAGGTACAGGCCCCGCTGCCCGTGATGGCAGGGTGCCTTGTCTTAACTGTAGCCACTGCCCGGGGGCGTGGTGCAAAACCCGTGAAGTGTGTGGGGCTGGTCGTCAGAGAATCCGCGCCTTGTAGTGGCGCCCCTTGACCTTGCGCGTGCTCAGGCGCTCGAGAGCCTCGCGGGCCCGCTCGCGCTCCACCGCCACGTAGGCGTTGAAGTCGTACAGGGCGATCTTGCCGATGGCGCTGCCGGGCAGGCCGTCCTCGCCGGTCAGCGCGCCGAGCAGGTCGCCGGGGCGCAGCTTGTCCTTGCGCCCGCCGTTGAGGCACAGGGTGGTCATCGGCGGCAGCAGGCGCGCGTCGTCCAGCGGCTTGAGCTTGTCCAGGTTGCCCCACTGCAGCGGCGCCTGCTGCAGCGCCTCGATGGCGTTGGCGCGGCCGGCCTCGCTGGGCGCCACCAGCGACAGGGCCAGGCCCTTGGCGCCGGCGCGGCCGCTGCGGCCGATGCGGTGCACGTGCACCTGCGGATCGCGGGCCAGCTCGAGGTTGATCACCGCCTCGATGGTGTCGATGTCCAGCCCGCGGGCGGCCACGTCGGTGGCCACCAGCACGCAGCAGCTCTGGTTGGCGAACATTGCCAGCACCTGGTCGCGCTCGCGTTGGTCGAGGTCGCCGTGCAGGGCCAGCGCGGAGATCTTGCGCGCGTTGAGCATGTCCGCGGTGTCCTGGCACTGCTGCTTGGTCTGGCAGAACACCACGCTGGCGGCCGGGCGGAAGTGCAGCAGCAGGCGCGCCACGGCGTCGGCGCGCTGCGCCGGATCGACCTCGTAGAAGCGCTGCTCGATCTGGCTGTCGTCGTGCAGCGCCTCCACCTCGACGCGCTGCGGCTGGCGCAGGAAGCGCGCGGCCAGCTGCTCGATGCCCTCCGGGTAGGTGGCGGAGAACAGCAGGGTCTGCCGGCGGCTCGGGGTCTGCTCGATGATCGCGCTGATCGCGTCGACGAAGCCCATGTCGAGCATGCGGTCGGCCTCGTCGAGCACCAGGCGGCTGACGCCGTCGAGCTTGAGGCTGCCGCGGTTGAGGTGTTCGAGGATGCGCCCCGGGGTGCCGACCACCACGTGCGCGCCGTGCTCCAGCGAGCCGATCTGCGGGCCGAACGGCACGCCGCCGCACAGGGTCAGCACCTTGACGTTGCCGAGGCCGCGGGCCAGCGCGCGGATCTCCTTGGCCACCTGGTCGGCCAGCTCGCGGGTCGGGCACAGCACCAGCGCCTGGCAGCCGAAGTAGCGCGGGTTGAGCGGGGCGAGCAGGCCGAGGGCGAAGGCGCAGGTCTTGCCACTGCCGGTCTTGGCCTGGGCGATCAGGTCGTGGCCGGCGAGGATGATCGGCAGGCTCTGCGCCTGGATCGGCGTCATCTGCCGGTAGCCGAGGGCGTCCAGGCTGGCGAGCAGGGGGGCGGGCAGCGGCAGGGAGGAGAAGGCGTCGGTCACGGGGGCAGGCCTGGCAGGGAAAACGGGCGGCGAGTGTAGCAGGATGGCGGCACCGGCAGGCGCGGCGGCGCCCGCCGGTGGGCTTTCACAGCGCGTGCTGGGCGGCCTGGCGGGCGCGCCGCCAGTTGCTGAGCCGCCCGGCCAGCTCGGCGACGCTGTCCAGGCCCATGCGCTGCGCGCGGTTGAACAGGATCAGGGCGATCTCCGCGGTGGCCATGGCGTCGGCCGAGGCGTGGTGGCGCTGCGGCATGTTCAGGCCGAAGTACTCGATCCAGTGGTCCAGCCCGCCGTGCTGCACCAGCGCCTCGGGGAACAGCATCGGCGCCAGGTCGGCGATGTCGAAGAACGGATGCTGCAGGCGATAGCCCAGCTCGTCCTTCAGCGCGCGGGTCAGCATGCGCTGGTCGAAGGGCGCGTGGTAGGCGAGGAACACGCAGTCGCCGGCGAATTCCAGGAACGCCAGCAGTGCGTCGGCCGGCGCGGTGCCGCGCGCCAGCGCGCTGGGCGCGATGCCGTGGATCAGCACGCTCTCGGTGACGCTCGGCAGCTGGCGCTGCAGGGTGCACTCGAACTGGCGGCCGAAGTCGATGGCGCCGTCCTCGATCAGCACCGCGCCGATCGACAGCACGATGTCGCGTTCGAGGTTGAGGCCGCTGGTTTCCAGGTCGAGGACCACGAAGCGCTGCGCCTGCAGCGGCCGCGCGTCCGGGCGCGAGGGGGCGGCCAGGCGCTGCAGGCGGCGGCGCTGCTCGTCGTCGAGTTGCGGGCGCGGGCCGAGCAGACGGGTGAGGAAGGCGAACGGGCTCATAGCTGGTAGCGCACGCTCAGCTTGCTCTGCAGGCGCTGCGCCTGGCGGAAGGATTCGCGCAGGATGCGCCGGTCGAGGGTGTTGAGGGTGTCCGGGTCCAGGCGGTTGTGCAGCGGCTGGCCCTCGCGGGTCTGGCGCTGGTGCTGCTGCATGCGGATCAGCTGGATGAAGTGGTAGGCCTCCTCGAACGAGGCGGCATCCTTGGCCTCGATCACGCCCTTCTCCTCCAGCAGGCGGAAGCGCTGCAGGGTGTTGCTCTCGGTGATGCCGTTGGCCAGGGCGAGGATGCGCGCGCCGTCGACGAACGGGGTCAGGCCCTCGACCTTGAGGTCCAGGGTGTCCTTCTCCTCGCCGCGGCTGGCCACCACGAACTCGCGGAAGCGGCCGATCGGCGGGCGGTGCTGCATGGCGTTGACCGCCATCATGCGCTGGAACAGCGGGCTGTCGGCGACCATCTCCAGCAGGTCGCGGCTCAGCGCCTGGTAGCCCTCGACCGGGCCCCAGGCCGGGCGCAGGTCGAAGTAGATGGTCGAGTTGAGCAGGTTCTCCGCGGTCGGCGCGTGGATGATCGCGGCGAAGCGGCGCAGCCATTCCTGGCGCGACAGGCACAGCTCGGGGTTGCCGGCCATGATGTTGCCGCGGCACAGGGTGAAGCCGCACTGGTCGAGCGCCTGGTTGATGGCGCGGGCCAGCGGCAGCAGGCGCTGGCGGATGGCGGCGGCCGCGGCCGGGCCGTCGGCCTCGAAGAGGATGCCGTTGTCCTGGTCGGTGTGCAGGGTCTGCTCGCGGCGGCCCTCGCTGCCGAACACCAGCCAGGTGAAGGGCACGCCGGGGTCGCCGTGCTCGGCGAGCATCAGCTCGATCACCCGGCACACGGTGTGGTCGTTGAGCAGGCTGATGATGTGGGTGAGCTGCGCCGGGCTGGCGCCGTGGGCCAGCATGTTGTCGATCAGGTTGGCGATGTCGCCGCGCAGCGCGGCCAGCGCCGCCACCGAGCCGGCGCTGCTGATGGTGCGCGCCAGGTGCACCAGGTCGACGCGCTGCAGGGAGAACAGGTCGCGCTCGGAGATCACCCCGAGCAGCTTGCCGTCCTCCACCACGCAGACGTGGGCGATGTGCCGCTGGGTCATCGCCAGGGCGGCGTCGAAGGCGCTGGCGCCGGGCGGCAGGTGGAACGGCTCGGGGACCATCAGGCCGTCCAGCGGCTGCGCGAGGTCGCCGCTGCCGTTGGCGATCTCCTCGCGCAGGTCGCGCAGGGTGAAGATGCCGATGGGGGCGAAGGCCTCGTCGACCACGATCAGGCTGCCGACGTGGTGGTCGTTCATCAGCCGCACCGCGTCGCGCAGGCTGGTGCCGCGCGGGCAGGTGACCGGCGTGCGCGCCGCCAGCTGGCCCAGGCGGGTGTCCAGCGAATACTGCGCGCCGAGGGTTTCCGCGGCCTTGAGCTGGACCTGCTGGTTGACCTGGTCGAGCAGGCTGCTCACCCCGCGCATGGCGAAGTCGCGGAACGGCGCGGACAGCGCCAGCAGGCGGGCGAAGGCCTCGCGCTTGAGCTGCAGGCAGAAGGTGTCCTCGACCGCCACGTAGTCGGTGCGGGTCGGCCGCTCGCCGACCAGCGCGCCCATCGGGAAGCATTCGCCGACGGCGATGTCGACGGTGTTGTCCACGCCGCTGCCGGAGACGCTCGGGCGCTGGCCGAGGACGTGGCCCTGCTTGACGATGTACATGTACTCGACGCGGCCATCGGCCGGTTTCACCACGCTGTCGCCGGCGGCGTAGAAGCGCAGCTGGCACTGCTCGAGGAGGAAGCCGAGGTGGCCGGTTTCCATCTGGTCGAACGGCGGGTACTTGATCAGGAACTGGATGGTGCCCTGGATGTTCTGCAGGACTGCAGTCTTGCCGGCTTCGGCAAAGGCATCCGCCTTGCTCATCTTGTTGTTCTCCTGGAGCCGTAGGTTTGCGCGATTGTGCCACGGGCGCCCGGCGCGGGCTTGACCCATGCCGGGGAAACTCAGGGCGGCGAGGCGATGGCCTGCTCGATGGCCTGCCGCAGTTCGGGGGCGTCGGGCTTGGTCAGGCTGGAAAAGCGCGCGACGACCTTGCCGCGGCGGTCGATCACGTACTTGTAGAAGTTCCAGCGCGGCGGGCCGCTCTGCGCCGCCAGGCGGCGGAACAGCTCGCAGGCCTGCGGCCCGGCGACGTGCTGCGGGGCGCTGACGGCGAACGCCACGCCGTAGCGGACCTGGCACACCGCGGCGATCTGCGCGGCGTCGGCGGCTTCCTGGCGGAAGTCGTCGGAGGGCACGGCGAGCAGCGCCAGGCCCTGGTCCTTGTAGCGCTGGTAGAGGCGCTCGAGGCCCTTGAACTGGCTGGTGAAGCCGCAGTGGCTGGCGCTGTTGACCACCACCAGGGGGTTGCCGGCGAAGCGCGCCAACTCGATGTCGGCGCCGCCGTCGAGCGCCGGCAGGCGGCCGTCCAGCAGCGGCAGGTCGCGCGCCGCGCGGTCGGCACGGGCGAACAGCAGGGGCAGGCTGAGCAGCGGGCGCAAGCGGCGCATGGCGGTCTCCGGAGACGGGCGGTCGGCGATGCGGCCCACGCTAAACCGGTGGCGCTGGCCATCGCAAGCTCGCTGGGGGCGGTAAGGGAGGGAAAGCGGGGAGAAGGGGGCGCTGCGCCCTCCGCACGTGGAGACGGAACGGAAGGCGCAGGGCGAGGGGAAGCGCCAGCTGGCGCTTCCGGTGGGCATCCCTGCCGGGAGTTTGTTGTTTTACAGACCGTTCTTGGCCTTGAACTCGCGACGGCGACGGTGCAGGACCGGCTCGGTGTAGCCGTTCGGCTGCTTGGTGCCTTCGATGCACAGCTCCAGGGCGGCCTGGAAGGCGATGTTGTCAGCGAAGTTCGGCGCCATCGGGCGGTACAGCGGGTCGTTGGCGTTCTGGCGGTCGACCACCAGGGCCATGCGCTCGAAGGTCTCGCGCACCTGTGCCTCGCTGCACACGCCGTGGCGCAGCCAGTTGGCGATGTGCTGGCTGGAGATGCGCAGGGTGGCGCGGTCTTCCATCAGGCCGATGTCGTTGATGTCCGGCACCTTGGAGCAGCCGACGCCCTGGTCGATCCAGCGCACCACGTAGCCGAGGATGCCCTGGGCGTTGTTGTCCAGTTCGTTCTGGATCTCCTCGGCGCTCCAGCTGATGCTCGGCGCCAGCGGGATGGTCAGGATGTCGTCCAGCGAGGCGCGCTCGCGCTTGGCCAGCTCCTGCTGGCGGGCGAACACGTCGACCTTGTGGTAGTGCAGGGCGTGCAGCGCGGCGGCGGTCGGCGACGGCACCCAGGCGGTGTTGGCACCGGCCAGCGGGTGGGCGATCTTCTGCTCGAGCATGCCGGCCATCAGGTCGGGCATGGCCCACATGCCCTTGCCGATCTGCGCACGGCCGGACAGGCCGGCCTTCAGGCCGATGTCGACGTTCCAGTTCTCGTAGGCCTTGATCCAGGCGGCACCCTTGATGTCGCCCTTGCGGATGAACGCGCCGGCTTCCATGGAGGTGTGCAGCTCGTCGCCGGTACGGTCGAGGAAGCCGGTGTTGATGAACACCACGCGCTCGCTGGCGGCCTTGATGCACGCCTTGAGGTTGACGGTGGTGCGGCGCTCCTCGTCCATGATGCCGACCTTGAGGGTGTTGCGGGTCAGGCCGAGGACGTCCTCGACGCGGCCGAACAGCTCGTTGGTGAAGGCGGCTTCTTCCGGACCGTGCATCTTCGGCTTGACGATGTACACGCTGCCGGTACGGCTGTTCTTGCGGCTGGTGTTGCCGTTGAGGTTGTGGATGGCGATCAGGCTGGTGACCAGGCCGTCCATGATGCCTTCCGGCACCTCGTTGCCGTCCTTGTCGAGGATCGCGTCGTTGGTCATCAGGTGACCGACGTTGCGCACGAACAGCAGGGAGCGGCCGTGCAGGGTCAGCTCGCCGCCGTTGGCCGCGGTGTACACGCGGTCCGCGTTCATGGTGCGGGTGAAGGTGCTGCCACCCTTGGCCACTTCTTCGGCCAGGTCGCCCTTCATCAGGCCCAGCCAGTTCTTGTAGGCGATGACCTTGTCTTCGGCGTCGACCGCGGCGACCGAGTCTTCGCAGTCCATGATGGTGGTCAGGGCGGCTTCCATCAGCACGTCCTTCACCCCGGCGGCGTCGGTCTTGCCGATCTGGCTGCTCGGATCGATCTGGATCTCGAAGTGGATGCCGTTGTGCTTGAGCAGCACGGCCTTCGGCGCCGCGGCGTCGCCCTGGAAGCCGATCAGCTGGGCCGGGTCCTGCAGGCCGGTGGTGCTGCCGTTCTTCAGGCTGACGACCAGCTTGCCGCCGTCGATGGCGTAGCCGGTGGCGTCGACGTGGGAAGCGCCGGCCAGCGGGGCCGACTCGTCGAGGAAGGCGCGGGCGAAGGCGATGACCTTGGCGCCGCGGACCGGGTTGTAGCCCTTGCCTTTCTCGGCGCCGTCGGTTTCCGGAATGGCGTCGGTGCCGTACAGGGCGTCGTACAGCGAGCCCCAGCGGGCGTTGGCGGCGTTGAGGGCGAAGCGCGCGTTCATCACCGGCACCACCAGCTGCGGGCCGGCCATGCGGGCGATCTCGTCGTCGACGTTCTCGGTGGTGACGGCGAAGTCGGCCGGTTCCGGCAGCAGGTAGCCGATTTCCTGCAGGAAGGCCTTGTAGGCCACGGCGTCGTGGGCCTGGCCGGCGCGCGCCTGGTGCCAGGCGTCGATCTTGGCCTGCAGCTCGTCGCGCTTGGCCAGCAGAGCGCGGTTCTTCGGTGCCAGGTCGTGGATCACGGCATCGGCGCCCGCCCAGAACTTGTCGGCCGCGACGCCGGTACCGGGGATGGCCTCGTTGGTGACGAAGTCGTAGAGGGCTTTGGCGACCTGCAGGCCACCGACTTGTACGCGTTCGGTCATTGCTTGCCTCACTCTGCTTGGGGCTGCGGAGCCGCATCCGACGGCGGCCACCGCGTTCGTGTAGTACGAGTTCTCGGATACTACATGAAGCTGTGGAAGAAATGCATTAGGGGCGAGAAGCCTTCGACAAAAGTCGGGGCGCAGCGCCAGTGGCGGCCGGCCGCGGGGTTGTCCACAGCGGGCCGCTCATCAGGTTATCCCCAGTTGGGGACAACGGCATGACGGCGCGCCCCGGCAGTTGTCCCCGTTTGCCGTGGACCGGCCTGTGGACAAGCCTTGGGCAGAGCGCTGCAGGCCACGCCCGGCGCGGCTTGCAGGGCATTGTACGGTTTTTGTCCAGGCTCGCCGCGGTTATGCACCGCCAGGGTGGATGCGCCTGTGGACAAGCTCTGGAGTCTTCGCTGTGGCCCAGGCGCGGCGCGGCCTGCCGGCGTCTGGTGGTTTTTTGCCCAGGAATTTCTCCACAGCCCGGCCCGGTGGCGGGGTTTGCCCCTGTGCACAAGGCCGCGCTTGTCCACAATCGGGGTGGATCAGGGTGTGGACAAACTGCGCGCAGCTTGCTGCAGGCCACGCCTGGCGCGGCCTGCGGCGGGTTGTACGAATTCCGACCAGCGGCTGCGCCGGGCCGTGGCGGGGAGTTGTCCACCGTGGCGGGGGATCAGCCTGTGGATAAGCTCGGGATGGATCGCCAGGCCCCGCCGCGCGCGGGCTGCAGCGGTGGTCTGGCGATTTTTTGACCAGGACGCGGCCGGCGCCTTGTGCACAGACGGCGGGGATCAGTGTGTGGATAACCTTGGGGCACTACCCTGCAGGCCACGGCCGGCGCGGCCTGCAGGGGGTTGTACGAAAAACGCTCAGGCGCGGCGCAGGGTCAGCCAGGTATCCAGGCTGTAGACCAGCAGGCCGGCCCAGATGCAGGCGAAGGCCAGCAGCTTGGCCGGTGCCAGCGGCTCGCCGAAGAGAAGGACCGCCTGCAGCAGCACCAGGGTCGGCGCCAGGTACTGCAGGAAGCCGAGGGTGGCGTAGGGCAGGTGGCGGGCGGCGGCGTTGAAGCACAGCAGCGGCAGCAGGGTGATCGGCCCGCTGAGGGCCAGCCACAGCGCCTGCGGCGTGCTCCAGAAGGCGCCCTGGACGGTGCTCGCCGCCGGATGCAGGTACAGCCAGCCGAGCGCCAGCGGCAGCAGCAGCCAGGTTTCCACCGCCAGGCCGGGCAGCGCCGCCACCGGGGCGCGCTTGCGGATCAGCCCGTAGAAGCCGAAGGTCAGCGCCAGCAGCAGCGACACCCAGGGCAGGCTGCCGAGCTGCCAGACCTGCTGCGCCACGCCGCTGGCGGCCAGCGCCACCGCCAGCCACTGCAGGCGGCGCAGGCGCTCGCCGAGCAGCAGCAGGCCGAGCAGCACGTTGACCAGCGGGTTGATGTAGTAGCCGAGGCTGGCCTCGAGCATGTGCTGGTTGTTCACCGCCCACACGTAGAGCAGCCAGTTGCTGGCGATCAGCAGGCCGGACAGCGTCAGGCTGGCGAGGCGCCGCGGCTGCGTGCGCAGCTCGCGCCACCAGCCGGGATGGCGCCAGGCGAGCAGCAGCAGGGCGGCGCCGAGGGCCGACCAGAGCACGCGGTGGACGACGATCTCGAGGGCGGGAATCTGCTCGAGGGTCTTGAAGTACAGCGGGAACAGGCCCCAGGCGAAGTAGGCCGAGATGCCGAGGAGGTAGCCGCGGCGCGGGTTGGCGGTGGTCATGCGGGTTCCATTTTTATTAGTTGGCTAAGTATTGGCGCGCAAGTGCCCCCGCGGGCTGCGGGGAAAGGGGGATCAATACAGGCGCAGCGGCTCCTCGTCGAGTGCCGCCAGCTGCTCGCGGAGGATCTGCGTCTGCTCCTGCCAGTAGCGCTCGCCGCCGAACCACGGGAAGTTCGCCGGGAACGCCGGATCGTCCCAGCGCCGCGCCAGCCAGGCGCTGTAGTGGATCAGCCGCAGGCTGCGCAGGCCCTCGATCAGCGCCAGCTCGCGGGGGGCGAAGTCGTGGAATTCCTGGTAGCCGTCGAGCAGTTCGCTGATCTGGCGCAGGCGCTCCGGGCGCTCGCCGGCCAGCAGCATCCACAGGTCCTGCACCGCCGGGCCCATGCGGCAGTCGTCGAGGTCGACGATGTGGAACTGCTCGTCGCGCAGCATCAGGTTGCCCGGATGGCAGTCGCCGTGCAGGCGGATCGCCGTGTAGGGCGTGGCGGCGAACAGCGCGTCGAGGCGCGCCAGCAGGTCGCGCGCCACCGACTCGTAGGCCGGCAGCAGGCTGCGCGGGATGAAGTGGCCGTCGAGCAGAGTGGCCAGCGATTCATGACCGAAGTTATCCACCGTCAGCGCCTCGCGGTGCTGGAACGGCCGGCTGGCGCCGATGGCGTGCAGGCGGCCGAGCAACTGGCCGAAGCGGTACAGCTGGTCCAGGTCGCCCGGCTCCGGGGCGTGGCCGCCGCGGCGCGGGAACAGCGCGAAGCGAAAGCCGGCGTGCTCGAACAGGCTGTCGCCGCCGTGTTGGATCGGCGCCACCACCGGCACCTCGTGCTCGGCCAGCTCGAAGGCGAAGGCGTGCTCCTCGCGGATCGCCGCATCGCTCC
>DASQBU010000064.1:0-4038 GCA_035635035.1 Pseudomonas sp. | reverse complement strand
CCGCCGAAGCAGTAACCGATGGCGGCCAGGCGGCGGGTGTCGGTCTGTGCCAGCTGGCGCAACTGCTCGAAGCCGGCGAGGAAGCGCTCGCGCATGGTCGGCGGACTGGCCAGGGCTTCCTGCATCAGCTCACGAGCCCCCTCCATGCTGGTGGCGCTTCGGCCCTCGCCGTACATATCGATGGCCAGCGCGTTGTAGCCCAGCGCGGCCAGTTCGCGGGCCCGCCGCTGGGCATAGTCGTTGAGGCCCCACCACTCGTGCACCACCAGCACACCGGGACGCGGCCCGGCAAGGGTCTCGTCCCAGGCGTGGTAAGCGTGCAGGAGACTGCCGTCGGCGCTGCGGTAGCTGAGTTGCTCGCTGCGCACGCTGGCTTGCTCGGGCGCGGCGGTGGACTGCGGGGCGTCGGTTCGGGATTGGCTCATGGGAATTCCATCGTCGGCGATTGCGGAACGAGCGTGCGGCGCGCGCACGCTCTGGCGCGCCATTTTCCGCCGACCGCCCGGCGAACGCCAGACGGTCGGCGGCCGACTTGGAGCCTGTTCACGGGCTCGCGAGCTAGAGCCAGGCAAGGCGAAATCGGTTGAGGAAGCGGAGTTTACGCGTGGTAAATGAGCATTCCGAAACCGATTTCAACGCCGCATGGCCGACGCGCAGCAGATCGTGAACAGGCTCTTACCAGAGCGCCAGGGTGTAGTCGATGTTGATGCGCGTCTCGTTGTCGTCGCGGAAACTGGCATTCGGCGCGAAGTCGTTGAGATAAAGCGCGTTGCGCACGCGGAAGGCCACGTTCTTCAGCGGCCCCGACTGCACCACGTAGGACACCTCGAGGTCGCGCTCGCTCTCGCTCAGGCCATCGCCGCCGAAGCGCGGCACCTCGATGTTGGTGCCCTTGAGGTAGCGCGCCATGGCCCTGAGGCCGGGCAGGCCGACCTGGGTGAAGTCATAGTCGTACTTGACCTGCCAGGCGCGCTCCTTGGCGTTGAGGAACTCGGTGCTCAGCGCCCCCTCGCTGTGCCACAGCGGCTCGGAGCCGGCGATGTAGGGCATGGCGGTGTCGCCGCTGGAGTGCATCACGCCGGCGCCCAGGGTGTGCGCACCGATGCTGTAGCTGAACATGGCGCCGATGTTCTGGTTGTCCACCGCGCCGGCCTTGGCCGAGCCGTCCTCGTCGCTGAGGAAGTAGCGGAAGTCGCTCTTGAGCTTGCCGGGGCCCAGGGGAATGGTGTGCACCGCGCCCAGATAGTCCTGCACGTAGATGTCCTGCAGGCTGGCGTGGTAGTAGCGCAGGGTCAGCTCGGGCGTCAGGGCGTAGTCGCCGCCGACGAAGAGGAAGCGGTCCGACTCGGCCTTGGGATTGAAGCGGCCGTTGGGCGCACCCACCGTGAGCTTCTGGTAGTCGGTGGAGTCGCGCTGGTTCACGCGGTCGAGCCAGCCGACGTGCAGGCTCAGGCGGTCGATGTCCTGGGAGCGCAGGTAGGCGCCGCGGAAGGTCTGCGGCAACAGGCGCGTCGGGCTGGCGAACAGGATCGGCAACTGCGGGTACTGGGTGCCGAGGTCCAGCTGGGTCTTCGAGTAGCGCACCTTGGCGGTCAGGCCGAGCTCGCCATACTGGTCCGGCGCCTCGCCGTTGGAGCCGATCGGCAACAGGCCGGTGCCGACGCGATCGCGCGAGGAGTCCAGCTTGATGCCCACCAGGCCGAGGGCGTCCAGGCCGAAGCCGACCGGCCCCTCGGTGAAGCCGGAGTTGACCTTGAGGATGAAGCCCTGCGCCCATTCGCGGCGGGCGGCGATGTTGGTTTCCCCGAGGTAGTTGCGATCGAACAGATAGTTGCGGAAGGTCAGGCTGGCGTGGCTGTCTTCGACGAAGCCCGCTGCCTGCACGGCGCTCGCAAGGGCAGACAGTCCGAACAGGGCAGTTGCAACCGAGAGTTTCCTGTAAGCGATGTTCATGGTTTATCCATTTTCTTATGTGACGACACAGGGAGCCGGCAGCCTTGCGACTGACAGCCCGGCAACGCCGCCGGCTAACTGCAAGGCCTGCCGGCGATAGCGGATTTCCTGGGAGAGGCCGGCGCTCACGCGTCCCGGACGGTTACCGGCTGCGACCCGGCGGCTTGCAGCGGCGCGCCGATTGCGCCCGCGGTCAGGCCGTCCCCCACCGGGACAGGCGGGATATGGCAAGGCCATGCTGGCGTCCTCAACGAGGGCTGTCGGCGGTAGCAGCCACTACGGGATCGGCTGCCGAACCCGAGCTGCCCGGCAACGCGGAACAAGAAAGGAAGATGCTGCGGCTGTGCGCCGCTTGCCCGATGACGGCGGGCGGATAGTCATGCCAAGGCATGTGCGACTCCATTGTGGTTTTTGTTGTTCTTGTTGGCCGACCCGGATTTCAACCTGGCACTTCGATGCGCCCGGACCAATGAACGGAATCGGCATTACCGCCCCAAGAATACACATTCACATGTGTATTTTTATGATCTCAAACTCACCCCGCACAACCAATGCTGCTTTGGTTGAAGCCCCCACCACAGCACCAGAAAAAGCAGAGAATCCCGTGAATAAATCGTGCAAAAATGGAGTTATCTCGGAAACAGAAAATGCCCGAGAACGCCCTTCAGCGCAGCGTAAAGCCATGCCGCTGTCGTATATCCCACGCGCACAACAAAGATACAACCCTGAATTCCGATTGTTGGGCCAACCATAAAAAAGCCAGGCTGTCGCCAGCCTGGCATAAAGCCCACGACTCCCGGATCACGGGAGCCAAGGAGCACCAATCAGAAGCGCTGGCGTCAGACGAAGGCGTCGGCGAAGAAATGTTCTTCGGCCAGCTGGCGCTGGGCGACGAAGTCGCGGCGGGCGGACTCCACCATCACCGGCGCACCGCAGGCGTAGGCCTCGAACTCCGCCAGCGAGGCGAAGTCGGCCAGCACCTGCAGGTGCACGAAGCCGGTGGCGCCCTGCCAGTCGCAGGCCTCGCTCGGCTCGGACAGCACCGGGGTGTACTTCAGCCACGGCAGCTTGGCCTCCAGCGCCAGCAGCGCGTCGTGCTGGTAGAGATCCTTGCGCTGGCGGCCGCCCCAGTACAGGTGCACCGGGCGAGTGTTGTCGCCCCGCTCCTGCAGCTGCTCGAGCAGCGCCTTGATCGGCGCGAAACCGGTGCCGCTGGCGATGAAGATCATCGGCCGGTCGCTGTCGCGCAGGTAGAACGAGCCGTAGGGGCCGCTGACCCGCACCATCTCGCGCGGCTTCATGGCCTCGAACACGTAGCCGCTGAACTTGCCGCCCGGCACATGGCGGATGTGCAGCTCCAGCTGGTTGTCGACCGGCGCGCGGCTGGCCATCGAGTAGCTGCGGCGGGTGCCGTCCTTGAGCTGCACGTCGATGTACTGGCCCGGGTAGTAGCGGAATTCCGGGCCGCTCGGCGGCAGCATCAGGCGCACCACGGCCACGTCATCGCTGACCTTGTCGATGGAACCGACGCGGGCGGCGGTTTCCTGCACGCAGATGCCGCGCAGTTCGCCGACTTCCGGCGCATCGAGCACCAGGTCGGAGCTGGCCCGCGCGCGGCAGGTCAGCACCAGGCCCGCGGCCCGCTCGGCTTCGCTGAGCACCTCCAGCGGGCTGTCGGCGTGATCGACGCTGCCGCTGAGGACCTGGCACTTGCAGCTGCCGCAGGTGCCTTCGCGGCAGCTGTGCTTGAGCATCAGGCCGTCGGCCAGGGCGCCGTCGAGGATGGTCTGGTCGGCCGCGAGGGCGAACTTCTGCCCGGAGGGCTGGATATCTACCTGAAATGTCATGACTACCTCTCAGTGCCCCTTGCCGGCCGCCAGCAGGTCGAGGGCGACGTCGACGATCATGTCTTCCTGGCCGCCGACCATGCGCCGGCGGCCCAGCTCGACGAGGATGTCGAGGGTCTTCAGGCCGTACTTCTTGGCCGCCACTTCGGCGTGGCGCAGGAAGCTCGAGTACACGCCGGCGTAGCCGAGGCCGAGGGTCTCGCGGTCGACGCGCACCGGACGGTCCTGCAGCGGGCGC
>DASQBU010000063.1:0-7417 GCA_035635035.1 Pseudomonas sp. | reverse complement strand
AGCGGCCCGCGCGCGGTGCGCGGCAGGGCCGGCGAGCGGAATCCGGGCAGATTTTCGCCAGCGGTGCTTGCTGGTGGCACTCGGCCGGCATAGTCTGGGATTCCGAGGCGGCAGGCCGCTCAGACGTCAGCCCGCGACCCGCGCGCCCGGTTTTCTCACCCCTGGCGATAACAAGACCACCAACGCGGGAAGCGAGGAACACCATGCTTGAGAACTGCCGGAATGCTCAGGAACGCTGGGGCGGCGTCCATCTGCTGCTGGATCGCTGGCTGCAGGATCGCGACCGCCTGGTCACCCTCTACCAGTCGTTCCATGCCCGCCCCCAGCCCAGCGGCGAATCCATCGAGACGCTCTGCGCCCATCTGCTCGACTACATCTCCGCCGGCCATTTCGAGATCTACGAACAGCTGCTCGGCGAGGCGCATGCCTTCGACGACGCGCCGGCCCTGGCGCTGGCCGCGCGGGTCTGGCCGCAGATCGAGGCCAGCACCGTGGCGGTGCTCGACTTCAACGACCGCTGCGACAACGGCGACTGCCGCGACAGTGTCGGCCTGAGCCGCGAGCTGCAGCGCCTGGGCGATCTGCTGCTCGAGCGCTTCGAGCTCGAGGATTGCCTGATCGACGTGCTGCACAACGCCCACGCCGCGCGGGGCCAGGCCACCCGCGCCTGACCCGCGCCTGCGGTATGCCGCCGCGCCCCGGCGTCGATGCTGGTGGTGCCGCGGCGGCGCGACTAGTATGAGGTGACACCCATAGCCGGAGGCATTTGTATGGCGAACAGGAACAAGCCAGTCACCACCCCGCTGCATCTGCTGCAACAACTGTCCCACAGCCTGCTGGAGCATCTGGAGCAGGCCTGCAGCCAGGCCATGGTGGATGCTGAGAAGCTGCTGGCCAAGCTGGAGAAGCAGCGCGGCAAGGCCCAGGACAAGCTGCACAAGGCCTCCGCCCGCCTCGAGGACGCGGCGACCGCCGGCAAGGCCAAGGCGCAGGCCAAGGCGCGCGCCAGCATCGCCGAGCTCGAGGAGCTGCTCGACACCCTCAAGCAGCGCCAGGCAGAAACCCGCGACTACATCCTGCGCCTGAAGAGCGACGCCGAGCAGAGCCTGCATCTGGCCCAGGGCGTGGGCAAGGTCAAGGAGGCGGTCAGCCGGCTGCTCGTCGAGCGCGACACGGCCAGTGCCAAGCCCACCACCGCCAAGCCTCGCGCGCCGCGCCGCCCGCGGGTCGCGGCGCCCGCTGCGGCGACGTCGCCGGCCAAGCCGAGCCGCACTCGCCGTGCCTCAGCGACCCCGGCGGCTGCCGAGCCCGCTGCCGGCAGTGCCGTGGCGCCCAGCGCCCCGGCCGCCCCGGCCAGTCCGCGCCAGCCCGCCACCCCGCGCGGAGCGCGCAAGCCGGCGGCCGCCAAGCCGGCCGCGCCGGCCCCGGCGAGCGGCAAGGACCAGCCGGCTCAGGACTGAGCCGCCGCCGCGTCGCGCAGCCGTTGCAGCGCGGCGCGGCCTGCCGCGCTCCATCCCGCGCGCTGCGGCGCGCTGAGGCCGGCCAGCCAGTCACTGGCGCCTGGGGCGTCGGGTGGCCAGTTCTCGCTCAGCGCCGCCAGGCGCTGCAGCAGCAGGCGTTCGGCCTGCAGCTCCAGCGCGGCCAGTTGTCGGCGCAGCGCGGCCAGCTCGGCGTCGTCCTGCGCGGCGACCTTCCACGCCCGGCGCAGGTCGCGCAGCGGTGCGGTCACCGCCGCCTGCCAGGGCGCGGCCAGCCGCTCGAGCTGCGCCACCCGCTCGGCCGTGGCGCGCACCCCGCGCCGCTCCAGCCACAAGGCGGCGAGCAGCAGGCAGACGTCCGCGCCCGCGTCGTCCTGCAGGCGCAGGCAGGCGTCGGCCACGCCGGGCCTGGCGTACAGCTCGACGGAAAAATCCCATAACGTTTTGCCCATGGTGCTCCCCGGACGCGTGAGCGGCGATGCTGATAAACTGCGCGGCTATCGAACCAGTCTCCCGATCATGATCCGACTCCAGAATCTTACCCTGCAGCGTGGCCCGCAGCGCCTGCTCGACGGCGCCGAACTGACCCTGCATCCCGGCCAGAAGGTCGGTCTCGTCGGCGCCAACGGCGCCGGCAAATCCAGCCTGTTCGCCCTGCTGCGCGGCGAGCTGCACGCCGACGGCGGCGACTGCCAGCTGCCGCCGGACTGGCGCATCGCCCACATGCGCCAGGAGGTCGACACCCTCGAGCGCCGCGCGGTGGACTACGTGCTCGACGGCGACCAGCACCTGCGGCGCATCCAGCGCGAGCTGGCGGCGGCGGAGGCGAGCCACGACGGCGCCGCCCTCGGTCGCCTGCATGCCGAGCTGGACTCGGCCGACGGCTACAGCGCCGATGCCCGCGCGCGCAAGCTGCTGGCCGGCCTGGGCTTCCTGCCGGCGCAGATGGAGCAGGCGGTCGGCGACTTCTCCGGTGGCTGGCGGATGCGCCTGAACCTAGCGCAGGCGCTGATGTGCCCGTCCGAGCTGCTGCTGCTCGACGAGCCGACCAACCACCTCGACCTCGACGCCATCCTCTGGCTGGAAGAGTGGCTGAAGAGCTATCCCGGCACCCTGCTGCTGATCTCCCACGACCGCGACTTCCTCGATGCAGTGGTCGACCACGTGGTGCACCTCGAGCAGCAGAAGCTCAACCTGTACCGCGGCGGCTACTCGGCGTTCGAGCGCACCCGCGTCGAACGCCTGGCCCAGCAGCAGCAGGCCTACGAGCGGCAGCAGGCGCAGCGCGCGCACATGGAAGACTTCATCCGCCGCTTCAAGGCCAAGGCGAGCAAGGCGCGCCAGGCGCAGAGCCGGATCAAGGCGCTGGAGCGCCTGGAGGAGCTGGCGCCGGCGCACATCGACTCGCCGTTCGACTTCCGCTTCCGCGAGGCCGACAAGGTCTCCAGCCCGCTGCTCGACCTGAGCGAGGGGCGCCTCGGCTACGGCGACAAGACCGTGCTGGACAAGGTCAAGCTGCAGCTCGTCCCCGGTGCGCGGATCGGCCTGCTCGGCCCCAACGGCGCCGGCAAGTCGACCCTGATCAAGACCCTGTCCGGCGAGCTGGAGCCGCTGTCCGGGCGGCTGACCCGCGGCGAGAATCTCGCGGTCGGCTACTTCGCCCAGCACCAGCTCGACTCGCTGGACCCCAAGGCCAGCCCGCTGCTGCACCTGCAGCGCATCGCGCCGAGCGAGCGCGAGCAGACCCTGCGCGACTTCCTCGGTGGCTTCGACTTCCGTGGCGAGCGCTGCGACGAGCCGGTGGTCAACTTCTCCGGCGGCGAGAAGGCGCGCCTGGCGCTGGCGCTGATCGCCTGGCAGAAGCCCAACCTGCTGCTGCTCGATGAACCGACCAACCACCTCGACCTGGAGATGCGCCTGGCGCTGACCCTGGCCCTGCAGGACTTCGAGGGCGCGGTGCTGGTGGTGTCCCACGACCGCCACCTGCTGAAGAGCACCACCGACGAGTTCCTGCTGGTGGCCGACGGCCGCGTGCAGGCCTTCGACGGCGACCTCGAGGATTACAGCCGCTGGCTGGTGGACTTCCGCGCCCGCCAGCAGCCGGTCGCCGACAGCGCGCCGAGCGCCGACAAGACCGACAAGCGCGCCCAGCGCCAGGCCGCCGCCGCGCTGCGCCAGCAACTGGCGCCGCGCAAGAAGGCCGCCGAGAAGCTGGAGAAGGAGCTCGGCGGCGTGCAGGACAAGCTCGCCGGCGTCGAGCAGCACCTGGGCGACAGCGGCCTGTACGAGGCGGCGCGCAAGGACGAGCTGCGCACCCTGCTGGCCGAGCAGGCCACCCTCAAGGCCCGCGAGGCCGAGCTGGAGGAGGCCTGGCTGCTGGCCCTCGAGGAGCTCGAGGCGCTGGAGGCCGAGCTGGGCGGCGCGGCATGAGCGCCGCGCGACCTCGAACGATACCCCTTTCCCATAACGAGACTTGAAGCATCATGGAATGGCTGACTAACCCGGAAATCTGGGTGGCTTTCTTAACTCTGACAGCCCTGGAGATCGTCCTCGGCATCGACAACATCATCTTCATCTCGATCCTGGTCGGGCGCATGCCCAAGGAGCAGCAGCCGAAGACCCGCATCTTCGGCCTGGCCCTGGCCATGGGCACGCGCATCCTGCTGCTGCTGTCGATCACCTGGGTGATGCGCCTCACCGAGCCGCTGTTCGAGGTGCTGGCCCACGGCGTGTCCGGGCGCGACCTGATCCTGTTCTTCGGCGGCCTGTTCCTGCTGTTCAAGAGCACCCTGGAGATCTGGCACAGCCTGGAGGGCGAGGTGGACGAGGCCCAGCCGGACGGCAAGAAGAAGGCCGGCATGCTCGGCGTGGTCCTGCAGATCGCGGTGATCGACATCATCTTCTCGCTGGACTCGGTGATCACCGCGGTCGGCCTGGTGCAGAACATCCCGGTGATGATCGCCGCGATCATCATCGCCGTGCTGGTGATGATGGCCGCCTCCGGCACCATCAGCGACTTCATCGAGAACCACCCGTCGCTGAAGATGCTGGCGCTGTCGTTCCTCATCGTGGTCGGCACCCTGCTGGTCGCCGAGGCCTTCGGCGTGCACGTGCCCAAGGGCTACGTGTACTTCGCCATGGCCTTCTCGCTGGCGGTCGAGGCGCTCAACATCCGCGTGCGCACCGCGATGAAGCGCAAGCTCAACGAGCCGGTCAAGCTGCACAAGGACCTGCCGGACTGAGTCCGCCGGGCGGGGCCCCGCCCGCCTGTCAGGCTGTACCCGCGCCGGCCCGTCATGGGCCGGCGGCGTTTTCCCCCCTTGCTGCCGGAGAACCCGTCCATGGCCCTGGATACCTGGCTTGCCTACTTCGCCGCCTGCTGGGTGATCAGCCTGTCGCCCGGCGCCGGGGCCATCGCCTCGATGTCCAGCGGGCTCAACTACGGCTTCCGCCGCGGCTACTGGAACGCCGTCGGCCTGCAGCTGGCGCTGGCCCTGCAGATCGCCGTGGTCGCCGCCGGCGTCGGCGCGCTGCTGGCCGCCTCGGCGCCGGCCTTCGCCCTGATCAAGTGGTTCGGCGTCGCCTACCTGGCCTACCTGGGCTGGAAGCAGTGGCGCGCGCCGATCGGCGCGCTGGCCGCCGACAGCGCGGTGCGCCCGCTGGGCCGGCCGTTGACCCTGGTGCTGCGTGGCTTCGTGGTCAACGCCAGCAACCCCAAGGCGATCGTGTTCATCCTCGCCGTGCTGCCGCAGTTCCTCGATCCCGCCCGGCCGCTGCTGGCGCAGTACCTGGCGATGGCAGCGACCATGATCGGCGTCGACCTGGTCGTGATGGCCGGCTACACCGGGTTGGCCGCCCGCGTCTTGCGCCTGCTGCGCACGCCGCGCCAGCAGCGCCTGCTCAACCGCACCTTCGCCGCGCTGTTCCTCGCCGCCGCCGGCCTCCTCGCCCTGGTGCGCCGCGCGCCGCAGTGAGCGGCGGCGCAACGGCGCGGGCGGTTTTCCGACGCAGGAGCGTCGCTTGAAAACTATTCCGCGGTACGGGCAAAATAATTTCATAAAGATATTAGAACGATGTCTTTATATGGCGTTCGATGGCTAATACGGACGCAAAGGGAATGTTTGGAAAGCCGGGATTCGGCTGTAACTGTCAAGGACTAAGGGATTGACGACAATGATGTTCAAGAAGAATTTGGCTGTACTTTCGCTCGCCGTCATCGTCGCTGGCTGCCAGGCCACCGGCGAGGAGTACCAGGCCAACGTTTTCGACGCCGGCCAAGTCAACAGCCAGCAGGAAGCCAAGACCGTGAAGATCCTCACGGTGACCCCGACCAAGATCAATGTCAGCAACGAGAAGAACCGCAAGGCCGCCCAGATGGTCGGCGGCCTGCTCGGCGCGGTGGGCGGCGCGGCGCTGGGCGCCAACAAGAACCACGATACCGCGGTGGTCGGCGGCGTGGCCGGCGGCGCGGGCGGCGTGCTGGCCGGTTCCATGGTCAACGAGTCCAGCCTGGTTTCCGGCGTGCTGATCAGCTACTCGGAGGCCGGCAAGATCTACACCTCGGCGCAGGTCGGCAAGGTCTGCGAATTCACCCCCGGCGAAATCTCGCTGATGGTCAAGACCCTCAGCAACGAGACGCGCATCCAGCCCAATGCGGCCTGTCCGGAACCGGTGAAGGGCTGAGGGCCGAGATGAAACGCATCGTCTTAACTTCGCTGTTGTCCGCGCTGGCCGTGCCGGCGCTGGCCTCGCAGTTCGACCAGTTGCGCCAGATCGAGCTGCAGCACGAGCAGGCGCAGGCCGCGGAGCGCGCCGAGCAGCGGCGCCAGGCCGAGGCCGCCCAGGCCCGCCAGGAAGCCAAGGAGGAGTCCGCCCGGCGTGCCCGGCTGGCCGCCCAGGAGCGCGCCCGGCAGAGTGCGCAGGAGCAGCGCCGCGCTGAGGAGGCCGAGGAGAAACGCCTGCGCGGCCGCGCGGAGCGTTTCGAGGACGAGGACCGCGAGCTGGCGCTCGAGGAGCGCCGGCTGCGCCTGCAGGCGCTGAAGGCCAAGACCGCGCGGGCCAACGACTACATCGATGCCGAGCTGCGCGAGAGCGCGGCGAAGACCGATGTGATCCAGTCCGAGGCCGATTCGGCGCGCAACGTGACCTCCGGTACCAAGTCGTTGCTGGAAGACAGCGGTGCGGCTGAGGTCAACCGTTCGAAGAGCCTGTTCGGCAAGTAAGCCGCCGCGCCCGTGCCGGCGGTGCTGCCGTCGGTCGGGCGCGGGCATTTTCCCTGGGGATGCATATGTCGCGTTATCTGCTTTGGCTGGCCGGCGCAGCGCTGCTGGCCGGCTGCAACGAAAAGAGTGCCGAGGTGCCCAATGTCGATCTGCACGGTCGCCTGGAAGTCGATGCGGCGATGACCGCGCAGCGTCAGGCGCAGGGCATCCAGGGCGAGTACCGCAAGCGCGTGCTGACGGTGGCCGGCAAGGACATGGACTTCAACGACTTCGTGAAGACCTGGTGCGGCGATCCGCAGACCCGCAACGAAACCTGCCAGAAGGCGTTGCGGATCAAGAAGATCGACGATGTCAGCGGCGCCACCCAGTACCTGCCCAACGGTCTCTGAGACCCGCTGCCGGGGGCGCTGTCGCGCCGTCCGGCACCACGACACCGCCGCTCCGCAACGGGCCGGCGGTGTTTTCGTTTCGGCCCGCGGGCGGACTTTGCGGCCAATGGTCACAGCCGTCCGGCGCTGCGGCGCTTGAGCGGCGCCGCCAGTCGAGGCACCATGGATGGCAGTCATTCTCGTTTGAGATTCGCTCATGCTTGCCTACACGCGCTTTTCCCGCTGGCTGCTGGTGCCCCTGCTGGTCTGTTGCAGCCTGCTGGCGCGGGCCGAGGCGGAGCCGGCCGGCTCGGCGCAGGCGCTGCACCTGCTCGGCTATCTCGGCGCC
>DASQBU010000062.1:0-9424 GCA_035635035.1 Pseudomonas sp. | reverse complement strand
GGTGTACAGCGAGCCGCGGTCGAAGCCGGCCAGCGGCGCGTTGACGCGCAGGCGCTCGGCCAGGTCCGGGTTGCCGATGTAGTGGCGGGCGAAGGACACCGCCTCGCCCTGCCCGGCCTCGATGGCCTGGCGCGCGCTGTGGCCGTCGAAGCCGTCGTTGAGGATCAGCGCGCCGGGGAAGTGCGCGCGGGCCAGGGCGAAGGCATCCAGCCCGGCGACCGGCGAGCGCATCACGTGCAGGAAGGCCAGGCCCAGCGGGGCGATGGCGTCGAGCAGCGCCACCGCGGTGGCGGCCGGATCGCTGTCCACGCTGTCGTTGTAGGGGTTGCCGGGGCAGATGCGCAGGCCGACGCGGCCCGGGCCGATGGCCTCGGCCATGGCGGCAAGCACCTCGGCCGGGAAGCGCACGCGGTTTTCCACGCTGCCGCCGTACTGGTCGGTGCGCTGGTTGCTGCCTTCGGCCATGAACTGCATCGGCAGGTAGCCGCTGGTGCAGTGCAGCTCGACGCCGTCGAAGCCGGCAGCGCGGGCGTTGCGCGCGGCCTGGGCGAACTCGGCGATCACCTCGCGGACCTGCGCGGTGCTCAGCTCCACGGGATCGTCGGTGTCGACCATGCCGGCGGCGTCGCTGAACAGCTGGGTGCGCGCGCGCAGCGCCGAGGGCGCCACGGTCGGCGCGCCGGCCGGCTTGTTGTGGTGGCTGGCGACCCGGCCGACGTGCATCAGCTGCAGGACGATGCGCCCGCCGGCGGCGTGCACCGCCTGGGTGACGCTGCGCCAGGCGGCGATCTGCGCGGCGTTGTAGATGCCCGGGGTGCGGCAGTAGCCGAGGCCGGCGGCCGAGGGCGCGGTGCCTTCGGCGACGATCAGGCCGGCGCCGGCGCGCTGGGCGTAGTACTCGACCATGTCGAGGGTCGGCATGCCGTCGGCGGCGGCGCGGCTGCGGGTCATCGGCGCCATCACCACGCGGTTGGCCAGCTCGATATCGCCGAGGCGTACGGGTTCGAACAGCGGATTCATGGCCATCTCCTCAGCGCACGCGGATCTTCGGCGCGCCGGCTCCGCGGCGCAGGGTGGCGAGGAAGCCTTCCAGCGGTGCCGGCTCGGCCACTTCGGGCAGGGTTTCCTTGTCCGGGCGCGCGGCCCAGAACTCGCTCCAGGAGGGGAACAGGTCGTGGAAGGTGCCGTGGTAGGGCTCGCGGCCGGGCCAGCGCATCTTGCGCTGGCCGATCGGCGGCTTGTTGAGGTCGGTGGCGTACCAGTAGCAGGGCAGCCGGCGGCGGAAGAACCAGCGCCCGTCGATGCGCTCGTAGTCGTCCCAGTAGAGCATCTGCATGATCACCCACTCGGCGCCGGTCTCGTGCTCGTTCTTCGAATACACCACGCCGGTGGCATGGTCGGCGTCGACGAACTCGATGATGTGCTGGCCGAGGTGGTGCGAGGTGCCGTCGAACTGGTTGCGCAGGGTGTCGTCGAGCCAGCTCTTGAGGTGGGCGCGGCCGACCTTGTCGCGACCGACGCGGATGTCCGGGGCGAACAGGTTGACGTGGGCATCGAGGTCGCGCATGTCCAGCGACAGCGAATACTTGCCGGCCAGCTGGCGGATTTCCTCGATGGATTCGAGGCGGTCCAGGCGCGCGGCGAGGCTGTTGTTGTTGTCCATTGAGGTTGCCCTTGCTGCGGGTGATTCGATCCCGCACGCGGCAAATGGCGCCGCGCGCGGGGGAGTTGACGCGGCGTTACTCGAGCACGGTGTAGAGGTCCGAGCTGCGCCCGCCGTCCACGGTCAGGCAGGCGCCGGTGACGTAGGAGGCTTCGTCGGAGGCGAGGAACAGGATGGCGTTGGCCAGCTCCACCGGCTCGCCGACCCGGCGCAGCGGGATCAGCTTCTCGGTGTTGGCGCGGCCCTTGTCGTCGGCCAGCATGCCGGCGGTGGCCGGGGTGGCGACCACCCCGGGGATCACCACGTTGCAGCGGATGTTCGACGCGGCGCCCTCGGAGGCGGCGGCGCGGCTGAAGTTGATCACCGCGGCCTTGGCCGCCGAGTAGCCGGCCATCCAGGCGGTGCCGAACAGGCCGCAGATCGACGCCAGGTTGACGATGGAGCCGCCGCCCTGCTGCTGCATGAGGCGCATGGCGGTGCGGGTGCCCCAGAAGGTGCCATCCACGGTGGTGGAGAAGTTGCCGTGCCAGGTGGCGGTGTCGGTCGCGGTGATGGCGCCCCAGCTGTAGGCCATGGCGTTGTTGACCAGGATGTCCAGGCGGCCGTGGCGCTGCGCCGCGGCCTCGATGGCGGCGACGAAGCCCTGCTCGTCGCTGACGTCGGCGACCACGCATTCGGCGTTGCCGCCCTGGTCGCGGATCGCGGCGACCACCGCTTCCAGCGGCTCGGCGCGGCGACCGCAGATGACTACGGTGGCGCCTTCCTCGGCGAAACGGTGGGCGGTGGCCTCGCCGATGCCCGAGCTGCCGCCGGTGATGAAGGCGACCTTGCCTGCAAGACGTGCTGTCATCGTTCTCCCCTCCTCAGATGAAGGCCATGCCGCCGTTGACGGCGATGTTCTGGCCGGTGATGAAGCTGGCGTCGTCGCTGGCCAGGAAGGCCGCCACGGCGGCGATCTCGGCCGGCTCGCACATGCGGCCGAGCGGGATGGCCTTGACCATGCTCTGCATCCAGTCGTCGGGGATGCCGGCCATCATCGGGGTGTTGGTCGGGCCGGGAACGATGGTGTTGACGCGGATCTGGCTGGCGGCCAGTTCGCGGGCCAGGCTGCGGGTCAGGCCCATCACCCCGGCCTTGGAGGCGCAGTAGTGGCTCGGCCCCTCGCCGGAGATGGCGGCGGTGCTCGACAGGTTGACGATCACCCCGCCCTGCCCGCTCTGGTGCATCAGGCGCGCGGCCTCGCGGCTGCACAGGAACACGCCGGTCAGGTTGACGCCGATGACCCGCTGCCAGTGCTCGTCCGGGGTGTCGAGGAAGGCGTCGACCGAGCCGACGCCGGCGTTGTTGACCAGCACGTCGAGGCGGCCGAAGCGCTCGACCACCGCGGCCATGGCCGCCGCCACCGAGGCGCTGTCGGCCACGTTGCAGGTCAGCGCCAGGGCGCGGCCGGCGGGCAGGCCCTCGATGGTCTCGCGCGCGGCATCCAGGTTGATGTCGGCCGCCACCACCGCGGCGCCCTCCTCGGCAAAGCGGCGCACCATCGCCCGCCCCATGCCCTGCCCCGCTCCAGTGACGAAGGCCACCTTGTTCACCAGCTTCATGTGCGTTCTCCCGCAAGCGAATTTTCGTCGCGGCGGGGGAAGTCCCGCGGCGACCACGGGATGCATGATTGGCGGCGGGATCGGGGCCGGGCATCGTCCAATTTGACGATGCCCGTGGCGGGGGCAAAGCGGAGCCTGCTGTTCAGCGTTCGCAGAACAACAACAAGAGGATCTGCCCCGTGAACCCACCTGCGCGTGTCACCTGGCGTAGTCATTACGCCCTGGCGGTGCTGACCGTCATCTACGTGTTCAACTACATCGACCGGCAGCTGATGGCGATCCTCATCGAGCCGGTGAAGGCCGAATTCGCCATCTCCGATACCCAGATCGGCCTGCTCTCCGGGCTGACCTTCGCGCTGTTCTTCACCCTGTTCGGCTTCCCGCTCGGCCGGCTGTCCGACCGCATCGGCCGCAAGCCGGTGATCGTCCTGGCCTGCATCGGCTGGAGCGTGATGACCATGCTCTGCGGCCTGGCCGGCAGCTTCCTGTTCCTGCTGCTGGCGCGCATCGGCGTGGCCATCGGCGAGGCCGGCGGCACGGCGCCGTCGGTGGCGATGGTCTCCGACCTCTACCCGCCGCAGCGCCGCTCCAGCGCCATCTCGGTGCTGATGCTCGGCTCGAGCCTCGGCGCGGTGTTCGGCCTCGGCCTCGGCGGCTGGATCGCCCAGCAGCATGGCTGGCGCACCGCGTTCCTGGCCCTCGGTGCGCCGGGCATCCTGCTCGCCCTGCTGCTGTGGACCACGGTGCGCGCGCCGCGTCCGGCCGTAGCGGCTGGCGCCGAGCGCCACGAGGAAAGCTGGCTGCAGACCCTCGGCCTGCTGCTGCAGACCCCGGGCTTCGTGTGGATCGTGCTGACCGGCGCCGCCGCCGCCATCGCCGGCTACGCCATCGGCACCTGGAGCCCGAGCTACCTGATCCGCTCCCACGGCCTGTCGATCAAGGAGGCCGGCCTGCTGGTCGGCGTGGTCGGCGGCAGCTGCGCGGCCGTCGGCACCCTGACCTGCGGCTGGGTCACCGACCGCATGGCGCGCCGCGATGCCGGCTGGCAGCTCGGCGTGCCGCTGCTCGGCACCCTGCTCAGCATCCCCTTCGGTCTCGCCTACTTCCTCTGGCCGGCCGGCGTCGCCTTCTCCGCCTTCGGCATCGGCGTGCCAGTGGCCTTCCTGTTCTACATCCCGTTCGGCTTCTTCGGCACCTGGTGGGCGACCCCCTGCCTGGGCGCGATCAGCCACCTGTTCCCGGCCAACCGCCTGGCCCAGGCCACCTCGATCTTCGTGATGGGCATGAGCCTGCTCGGCGTCGGCCTCGGCCCGCTGGTCACCGGCATGCTCAGCGACTACTTCACCCCCATCGCCGGCAGCGAGGCGCTGCGCTACTCGCTGGCCGCCGCGATGTCCCTGCTGCTGCTGGCCGCGCTGTTCCTCGTCCTCGCCCTGCCGCGCTACCGCCAGCAGCTGCTCGGCCAGCCTTCGCTTCCGGATGTCGCCGCCGGCGCCACCCCCGCTACCGCCTGATCAGGAGATCGTCATGACCGCACAAGAGCTTCCGCTGCCCCTCGGCCACTTCGCCACCCTGCCCGACGGCCTGCGCCTGCACTACCTTGACGAGGGCCAGGGCCCGGTGGTGCTCTGGCTGCACGGCAGCGGCCCGGGCGCCAGTGGCTTCAGCAACTTCAAGGCCAACTACCCGGTGTTCGCCGCCGCCGGCTACCGCAACATAGTCCTTGACCTGCCCGGCTTCGGCCGCTCGGACAAGCCCGAGGACACCGAGTACTGCCTGGACTTCTTCGTCGCCGCGCTGAACGCCTTCCTCGCCGTCGTCGGCATCGAGCGCTGCACCCTGGTCGGCAACTCGCTGGGCGGCGCCATCGCCCTCGGTCAGGCGCTGGCCCATCCGCAGAGCGTCGAGCGGCTGGTCCTCATGGCCCCCGGCGGCCTCGAGGAGCGCGAAACCTATTTCCAGATGGAGGGCATCCAGCGCATGGTCGAGGTGTACAGCGCCGGGCCGATGGGCATCGAGGAAATGCGCCAGGTGATGACCCTGCAGCTGTTCGACCCGGCGCTGCTCGACGACACCCTGCTCGCCGAGCGCGCCGCGGTGGCCGCCACCCAGCCGCGCAGCCTGTTCGCCGGCATGCGCGTGGCCAACATGACCGAGCGCCTCGGCGAGCTGACCTGCCCGGTGCTGGCCTTCTGGGGTACGGTCGACCGCTTCAACCCGGTCGGCGGCGCGCTCAAGCTGCTGGACAACGCCCCGCAGGCGCGCTGCGTGCTGCTCAACCGCTGCGGCCACTGGGTGCAGGTCGAGCACACCGAGCTGTTCAACCGCAGCTGCCTGGACTTCCTCGCCGAAGCCTGAACAATCCAGTTGGGGGCGGCGCCGCCGCCACCAGCCAGCAAGGGACGATTTTCATGACCAGCTTCAACCACCTGCTCGCTCCCGGCCGCATCGGCAAGCTCGAACTGCGCAACCGCATCGTCATGGCGCCGATGGGCTCCAACTTCGCCGAGGCCGACGGCCACTGCGGCGAACGCATCCAGGCCTACTACGAGGCGCGCGCCGCCGGCGGCGCCGGCCTGTTGATCATGGGCGCGTGCTCCATCGCCTATCCGCACGGCACCGCCGAGCCCTATCAGGTCGGCGTGTCCTCCGACGACTTCCTGCCCGGCCTGTCCGCGCTGGCCAGCCGCGTGCACAAGCATGGCGCCAAGGTCGCCTTGCAGCTGCAGCACGCCGGCAAGGTCGCCGTGCGCGACATGGCCGAGGGCCGGCCGGCCTGGGTGCCGTCGATCCCGCCGGCGACCAAGACCAACATGATGTCCGCGCTGACCCAGGAGGAGCTGAGCACCTTCGTCAGCTCCAACAAGCGCCGCGAGGGCGGCGCGGCGATCCATGTGATGGACCAGGCCGACATCGCGCAGATGGTCGAATGGTTCGCCGCCGCCGCCGAGCGCGCCAAGCGCGCCGGCTTCGACGGCGTGGAGATCCACGCCGCGCACAACTACATCATCGCCGGCTTCCTCTCCGCCTACTTCAACACGCGCGACGACGAGTACGGCGGCCCGCTGGAGAACCGCGCGCGCCTGCTCATGGCGGTGCTGGCCGCGGTGCGCGCGCGGGTCGGCAGGGACTTCCCGGTGTGGCTGCGCCTGGACGCCTACGAGCTGCGCACCCCCGGCGGCATCACCCTGGAGGATGCCAAGACCGTGGCGGTGATGGCCGCCGCTGCCGGTGCCGACGCGGTCAGCGTGTCGGCCTACGCCGCGCTCACCGAGGGCGTGGCCTTCACCGAGGCACCGCTGGTCCAGCAGCCGGGCGGCTTCCTGGAGTGGGCAGCGGCGATCAGGAAGGAAATCGCCATCCCGGTGATCGCCGTCGGCCGCGTCGAGCCCGAGATCGGCGACCAGGGCATCGCCCGCGGCCAGTTCGACTTCGTCGCCATGGCCCGCAAGCTGCTGGCCGACCCCGAACTGCCCAACAAGCTGATCGCCGGCCGTCCCCAGGACGTCCGCCCGTGCATCTACTGCTACGTGTGCGTCAGCCAGATCTTCATCAACCAGCGGGTCAAGTGCGCGGTCAACCCGCGCACCGGCCACGAGGCGGAACTGGTCATCACCCCGGCGGCCACGCCGCGCCACGTGGTGGTGGTCGGTGGTGGTCCCGCCGGCATGGAGGCGGCGCGAGTCGCCGCGCTGCGCGGCCACCGGGTGACCCTGCTGGAGCGCAGCGACCGCCTGGGCGGCACGCTGTTCTTCGCCGCCCTCGCCTACGCCGAGAACGGCCGCCTGCTCGACCATCTGGTGGAGCAGGTGCGCAACCTGCCGATCGAGGTGCGCTACAACAGCGAGGCCACCCCGCAGCTGCTGCGCGAGCTGGGCGCCGACGCGGTGCTGGTCGCCACCGGCGCGCGGCGCGCCGCGCCGGCCATCCCCGGCGCCGAGCAGGACCACGTGTGGAGTGGCGACGAGCTGCGCCGCCTGCTCACCGGCGACCGCGCCGAGGAGATCGCCAAGCGCAAGCTGTCGCTCACGCAGCGGGCGATGATGAAGGCCGGCAGCCTGGTCGGCGTCACCGACTCGACCTCCGCCATGCAGAAGCTGTCCCACGTGTGGATGCCCCTCGGCAAGCGCGTGGTGATCGTCGGCGGCGGCCTGGTCGGCCTGGAGCTGGCCGAGTTCCTCATCGAGCGCGGCCGCGAGGTCTGCGTGCTGGAAAGCGGGCCGAGCCTCGGCCGCGAGCTGGCCATCGTGCGCCGCTGGCGCGTGCTGCACGGCTTGCAGGAGCACCAGGCGCAACTGCTCACCGGCGTCGAGGTCCAGTCCATCGGCCGCAACAAGGTCAGCTATGTCAGCGCCGAGGGCGTCACCGTGGAAGTTGCGGCCGACTCGGTGGTCCTGGCCATCGGTGCCGAACCGGACGACAGCCTGGCCCGCGAGCTGGCCGCCGCCGGCCTGCCCGTCAGCAGCATCGGTGACTGTGAGCAGATCGGCTACATCGAAGGCGCCATGGCCTCGGGCCTGCGCGCCGGCTGCGCGGTCTGAGCCAGCGGACGCTGCGGGTTCGCCCGCAGCGTCCGCTTCACTTCCCCAATCGCATGAGTGCTCAACCCCCTGTAGGGGCGAATTCATTCGCCTTGCCGGGGTGTTTTGGCGAATAAATTCGCCCCTACAAGCCGGGAAATCGGCTGCATGCGCTTGCCCTGCCCAGGAAACCTGCCAATGAGCGACGCAACCCGCGCCATCCACAATCTGCTCTACCGCTACGCCGAAGCCATCGACGCCGGGTGCCTCGACGAGGCCGCCGCACTGTTCCGCCACGCGCGCATCGAGGCCGGCGGCAACGGCACACTGGACCATGCCGGCCTACTCGCCCTGTGGCAACGGATCATCGTTCTCTATCCCTGCGGCACCCCGCGTACCCGTCACCTGATATCCAACCCCATCGTCGACATCGACGAGGCCACCGGCACGGCGACTGCCCGCTCCTGCTACACGGTGTTCCAGGCCACCGAGCAGCTGCCGCTGCAGGCTATCGCCAGCGGCCGCTATCTGGATCGCTTCGCGTGCATCGACGGGCAGTGGTGTTTCACCGCGCGGGAATATCGGCTGGATCTGGTGGGGGATATGAGCTGGCATCTGACCACGGTGAAGCACTGAACAACGGGGCTAAAGCGACCGGGAAGGCTCTCCCTCGCCCACCCGGATGCTTCATCCATTGCTCGCCCCCCCCCCAACCTCACGCCGGCCGCGCCTCCACCACCGCAATGCGCGCGGGGAGCTTTTCCAGCAGGGCATCCACAGCGACCCGTGTTTTCAACGGCAGGTGGGGGGTATGTGGCCACAGGGCGTTGATCGGGAAGGTCACGCTTGGTTGCGCGGACAGCACTTCCTGCAACTCGCCGCGCAACAGGTACTCGCGAGCCAGCCAGTAGGGCAACCAGGCGATGCCGTGATCGGCAAGCGTGGCGTCGACCACGGCACGGAGGTCGTCCATCAGCAGGCGGGCCTTGGGCTTGATCGACTGCAGCTGGCCGTTGACTCGTACCTGCCAGTCGAGCAACCGGCCTTGGCGCATATACGCCACCGCATCGTGCTGATGCAGCTCCTCGATGCTTTTCGGCGGCCCGTGGCGCTGCAGGTAGGCAGGCGAAGCGCAGAACGCCATATCGTGCTCGCCCAACCAACGGGCCACCAGGTCGCGGGTGTCGGGCAAGGCGCCATTGCGGATAGCCAGGTCGAAGCCTTCCTCGACCAGGTCCACCATGCGGTCGCTGAAGGACATCTCCAGGGTCAGCCCCGGATGCTGCTCCGCCAGTTCGATCAGGATTGGCGCTATGCACAGATGCCCGAAGAGCACCGGCATGGAAACCCGCAGGCGGCCGGTCACCTGCCATTTGCCGCTTTCCAGCAGCGCTTCTCCCGCACGAATTTCCTCGATCGCCCGCAGGCAGTGCTCGAGGAACAGGCCCCCCTCTTCGGTGAGGCTCAGGCTCCGCGTGGTGCGATGAAACAGTAGTACCCCCAGGCGTTGCTCCAGACGAGCGACTCTCTTGCCTACAGCGGAGCGGGTGATGTGCAGACTGGCGGCCGCCTCGGCGAAGCTGCCGGACTCCGCGACCGCGACAAAAATCTCGATGCCGTTCAGGGTATCTCGCATGACT
>DASQBU010000061.1:0-2065 GCA_035635035.1 Pseudomonas sp. | reverse complement strand
GACCCCTACCTGGTGGTGGCGGCGGACAAGGGCACCGCCAGTTTCTCCGACACCGCCAACGCCATCGCCGCCGACTACGGCTACTGGCTGGGCGACGCCTTCGCCTCCGGCGGCTCGGCCGGCTACGACCACAAGGGCATGGCGATCACCGCGCGCGGCGCCTGGGTCGCGGTACAGCGCCACTTCCGCGAGCGCGGCGTCGACGTGCAGCGCGACCCGATCACCGTGGTCGGCATCGGCGACATGAGCGGCGACGTGTTCGGCAATGGCCTGCTGCGCTCGGACCAGCTGCGCCTGGTCGGCGCCTTCAACCACCTGCACATCTTCCTCGATCCCGATCCCGACCCGGCGGCGAGCTTCGCCGAGCGCCAGCGGCTGTTCGCCCTGCCGCGCTCGAGCTGGACCGACTACGACGCCGCGCTGATCTCGCCCGGCGGCGGGGTGTTCCCGCGCAGCGCCAAGAGCATCGCCCTCAGCCCGCAGGTGCGCGCGCGCCTGGGCATCGCCGCCGAGCAGCTGGCGCCCAACGAGCTGATCGCCGCGCTGCTCAAGGCGCCGGTCGACCTGCTGTGGAACGGCGGCATCGGCACCTACGTCAAGGCCAGCCGCGAGAGCCACCTGGATGTCGGCGACAAGGCCAACGACGCGCTGCGCGTCGACGGCCGCGAGCTGCGCTGCCTGGTGGTGGGCGAGGGCGGCAACCTCGGCCTGACCCCGCTGGGGCGGGTCGAGTACTGCCTGCATGGCGGCGCCTGCAACACCGACTTCATCGACAACGCCGGCGGGGTGACCTGCTCCGACCAGGAGGTCAACATCAAGATCCTCCTCGACGAGGTGGTGCGCGCCGGCGACCTGACTCGCAAGCAGCGCGACGCCCTGCTGCAGGAGATGACCGAGGCGGTGGCCGAGCGGGTGCTGGGCGTGGTCTACCGGCAGACCCAGGCGCTGTCGCTGGCGCAGCGCTACGCCCGCGGCCGGCTCGGCGAGTTCCGCCGGCTGCTGGCCGACCTGGAGGGGCGCGGCCGGCTGGACCGCGCGCTGGAGTACCTGCCCGGCGACGACGAACTGGCCGCCCGCGCGGCCCAGGGCCAGGCGCTGACCCGCCCGGAGCTGGCGCTGCTGCTGGCCTATGGCAAGTTCGACCTCAAGGAGGCGCTGTTGCATTCGCCGCTGGTGGACGAGGCGTACCTGCGCGCGGAGCTGCAGCACGCCTTCCCGCTGCCGCTGGTGCAGCGCTTCGCCGGCGTGCTGGAGCACCACCGCCTGCGCCGCGAGATCGTCGCCACCCAGCTGGCCAGCGACCTGATCGACCACCTGGGGCTGACCGCCGTGCAGCGCCTGCACGAGTCCACCGGCCTCAGCGTGGCGCACATCGCCGCCGGCTGGGTGGTGGTGCGCGACCTGTTCGACCTGCCGCGCTGGTGGCAGCAGCTGGAGGCGCTCGACCACCGCCTGGACGCCGAGCTGCAGCTGGCGCTGATGGAGGAACTGATGCGCCTGGGCCGGCGCGCCACCCGCTGGCTGCTGCGCAGCCGCCGCCACGAGCTGGACATGGCCGGCGACGTGGCGCACTTCGCGCCCGGCGTGGGCGAACTGGTGGCGAACTTCGGCGAACTGCTGGAAGGCGAGGCGCGCCAGGCCTGGCAGGCCCGCTGCGCGGAGCTGGAGGCGGCCGGGGTGCCAGCCGAGCTGGCGCGGGTGCTGGCCGGCTGCGCCCAGCTGCATACCCTGCTGGCGATCGTCGACGCCGCCGACGCCACCGGCCAGCCGCCGCTGCGGGTCGCCGCCTGCCACTTCGCGATCGGCGCCGAGCTGGAGCTGGGCTGGTACCTGCAGCAGCTCAACGCCCTGCCGGTGGAGAGCAACTGGCAGGCACTGGCCCGCGAGTCGCTGCGCGACGAGCTGGACGCCCAGCAGCGGGCGATCACCGTGGCGGTGCTGCAGATGGTCGAGGGGCCGCTGGAGATCGACAACCGCCTGACCCTCTGGCTGGCCCGCCACCAGCCGCTGGTGGCGCGCTGGCGGCAGATGCTCGCCGAGCTGCGCAGCGCCGGCAGCGGCGACT
>DASQBU010000060.1:0-4945 GCA_035635035.1 Pseudomonas sp. | reverse complement strand
AGCTGCAGGCGCTACAGGACGAGCTGGGCGACGCCATCGTCACCGTGCAGGGCGACGTGTCGCGCTGGCAGGACAACCAGCAGGCGGTCGCCGCCACCCTGGAGGCCTTCGGCAAGCTCGACACCATCGTCGGCAACGCCGCGGTGTTCGACTACTTCACCCGTCTCGATCGCATCGGCCCGGAAGATTTCGAGAGCGCCTTCCAGCGCCTGTTCGCCATCAACGTGCAGGGCTACCTGCTCGGTGCGCGCTGCGCCACCGAGGCGCTGCGCGAAACCCGCGGCAGCATGATCTTCACCCTGTCCAACAGTGCCTTCTATGCCGGCGGCGGCGGCATCCTCTACGTCACCGCCAAGCACGCGCTGGTCGGCATGATCCGCCAGCTGGCCTACGAGCTGGCGCCGGACATCCGCGTCAACGGCGTGGCGCCGGGCGCCACCAACACGCCGATGAAGAGCCTCGAGGGGCTGAACAAGCGCAGCGTGCCGCTCAACCAGATCCCCGGTTTCGAGCAGGGCGCCGCCCAGGCCGTGCCGCTGCAGCGCATCGCCGAGCCGGAAGACCATACCGGTCACTACGTGCTGCTGGCCTCGCGCCGCGATTCCGGACTGACCACCGCCAACATCATCCACAGCGATGGCGGCTGGGAAATCCGCAGTGCCGGTGCGCGCCCGCACAGCAAGAGCTGAGTACCCCGATAACAACCGCGAATACAACAAGCGAGGGACTTTCCATGAGCGCCGAATTGAGCGTGCCGCAACAACGCCTGCTGGAGCTGTTCAGCCACCTGCGGGTTCCGGTGCTGGCCGCGCCGATGTTCCTGGTTTCCGGCCCGCAACTGCTCACTGCCTGCTGCCGCGCCGGCATCGTCGGTAGCCTGCCGGCACCCAACGCGCGCACCGTCGAGCAGCTCGACCAGTGGCTCGGGCAGATCACCGACGAGCTGGCCAGCGCCCGGGCCGCCGGCGAGACGGTGGCGCCGTGGATGCTGAACATGATCGTCCACTCCAGCTACGACCGCTTCGATGCCGAGCTGGAGCTGGTGCGCCGCCACCAGCCGCCGGTGGTCTCCACCGCACTGGGCAGCCCCAAGCGCGTGCTCGACGAGGTGCATGCCTACGGCGGCGTGGTGCTGGCCGACGTGATCACCCCGGCGATGGCGCGCAAGGCCGCCGCCGCCGGCGTCGACGGCCTGATCCTGGTGTGCAACGGCGCCGGCGGGCACACCGGCAACTACAACCCGTTCGCCTTCATCGCCGAGGTGCGCAAGTTCTGGAAAGGCCCGCTGGGCCTGGCCGGCGCCATCTCCAGCGGCCGCGACATCCATGCCGCGCGGGTGCTCGGCGCCGACTTCGTGGTGGTCGGCACCCGCCTGATCGCCACCGCCGAGAGCCTGGTCGAGGACGACTACCGGCAGATGCTGATCGACTGCTCGATGGACGACCTGGTCGCCAGCAAGGCGGTCAGCGGCGTGCTGGCCAACTGGCTGAAGCCCTCGCTGGAGCGCGCCGGCATCGACCCGGCGGGCGAGGGCAAGGCCAGCATCGACTTCTCCGGCAACATCGCCAGCGCCAACAAGGCGTGGAAGCACGTCTGGTCGGCCGGCCAGGGCGTCGGCCAGATCGAGCGCCGCTACAGCGTCGCCGAACTGGTCGACGAGCTGGCGCAGGGCTACCGCGCCAGCCGCGAACGCGCCTAACCGCTTCAAGTCTACTTTCACCCTTTGAGGAGTTTCCGGTGACCGACGTTTCCCGCCTTCAGGCTGCTGCCTCCGTTCTTGCCGAATCGCGCAAGCTCGTTCGCCCGTGCTGCCGGATTTCCGAGCGCTTCGAGATCTCCAGCCTGGCCGATGCCTATGCCGTGCAGGAACTCAACACCCAGGCCGCCCTGGCCCAGGGCCGTCGCCTGGTCGGTCGCAAGATCGGCCTGACCTCGGTCGCCGTTCAGCAGCAGCTGGGCGTCGACCAGCCGGACTTCGGCATGCTGTTCGCCGACATGGAGTACCGTGATGGCGACACCATCGACAGCCGCCGGCTGATCCAGCCCAAGGCCGAGGGCGAGATCGCCTTCGTGCTCGGCCGCGACCTGCCCAACGCCGACACCACCCTCGGCGAGCTGATCAACGCCGTGGACTTCGTCCTGCCGGCGCTGGAGATCGTCGACTCGGCCATCGAGGACTGGAAGATCACCCTGGTCGACACCGTGGCCGACAACGCCTCCTCGGCGCTGTACGTGCTGGGCAAGACCCCGGTCAAGCTGGATGCCCTGGATCTGAGCCTGGAAGGCATGGTGCTGGAGAAGAACGGTCGCCAGGCCTCCATCGGCGTCGGCGCCGCCTGCCTGGGCAACCCGCTGGACGCCTGCCTGTGGCTGGCGCGCACCATGGCCGAGGTCGGCCGGCCGCTGCAGGCCGGCGACGTGCTGCTCTCCGGCGCCCTCGGCCCGATGGTGCAGGTGGCGGCCGGCGACAGCCTGCGTCTGCGCCTGACCCGTCTGGGCGAGGTCAGCTGCCGCTTTGCCTGAGCCGTGCCGTTGCTGGACAGAGGTCCCCGCCAGGCGTGAGGCGGGAATGACGGGGCCGTCGCGGCGGCCCTGTACGGAACGAACAGAACAAGAAAACGATGAGCGGCGCCATGAGCGCGCCGATCTCAGGGAGACAAGTCCGTGGTCGACTTTTTCACTGATGACACTCTGCTGGCCCCGCCCCGCGCGGTGGTCGAACCCTGTGCCGAGGGTGGTTTCATCCTGCGTTCGCCCGAGCCGCTGCAGCCCTATGCGCGTTGCGTCGGCGAGTGGCTGGAGCATTGGGCGGTGGCTGCGCCGGAGCGCGTATTCCTCGCCGAGCGCCGCAACAACGAGTGGTACCGCCTGAGCTATGCCCGGGTGCGCCAGCAGGTCGGCTCGCTGGCGCAGAGCCTGCTGAATCTCGACCTGCCGGCCGGGCGCCCGCTGGTCATCCTGTCGGAAAACGACATCGACCATGCGCTGCTGTCGCTGGCGGCCATGCACGTCGGCATTCCGGTGGCGACCGTGTCGGTGGCCTATTCGCGCAACACCGCCGGCGGCTGCGCCAAGCTCAAGAGCATTCTCGCGGTGCTGGAGCCGGGGCTGATCTTCGTCAACGACGCCGACACCTACTGCGACGCCATCGCCCACGTGCAGCCGGAGTGCCGCGTGCTGGCGGCGCGCAATGCCCAGGAAATCCCCGGGGCTCTGGAGTTGGCAGCGCTTTACGACTGCCAGGAAACCCCGGCGGTGATGGCGGCCTTCGCCCGTATCACGCCGGAAACCCATGCCCGCTACCTGCTCACCTCCGGCTCCACCGGTGGTCCCAAGGCCGTGGTCAACCCGCACCGCATGCTGTGCGCCAACCAGCAGGCCATCGCCCAGTGCTGGCGCTTCGTCGAGCAGCGCGAGCTGGTGGTCCTCGACTGGCTGCCGTGGAGCCACACCTTCGGCGCCAACCACAACTTCAACATGGTCCTGCGCAACGGCGGCTCGCTGTACATCGACGACGGCCGGCCGATGCCGGGGCAGATCGAGCGCACCGTGGAGAACATCAAGTCGGTACGCCCGACCGTGTTCTACAACGTGCCGCGCGGCTACGAGGTGCTGCTGCCCTACCTGGAGCGCGACGAGGAACTGGCCCGCGCCCTGTTCGGCCGCCTGGAGATGCTGTTCTACGCCGGCGCCGCGCTGCCGCAGAACGCCTGGGACCGCATCGGCGCGGTCGCCGCGCAGGTGCGCAGCACCCCGCTGTTCTTCACCACCGAGTGGGGTGCCACCGAGACCGCGCCGGCGCTGACCAACGTGCACTTCAAGCTCGACAAGCCGGGCAACATCGGCCTGCCGCTGCCGGGCATCGAGATCAAGTTCGTGCCCTCCGGCGACAAGCTGGAGATGCGCGTGCGTGGCGAGTCGGTGTTCCGCGAGTACCGCAACAACGCCGAGATGACCGCCAAGGCCTTCGACGAGGACGGCTTCTACCAGATCGGCGACGCCGGCTACCTGCTCGATCCCGAGCGGCCGGAGCTGGGCATCGTGTTCAACGGTCGGGTCACCGAGGACTTCAAGCTGACCACCGGCACCTGGGTATCGGTCGGCACCCTGCGCCCGCGGCTGGTCAGCGCCCTGGCGCCCTACGCCCAGGACTGCGTGATCTGCGGCCACAACCAGGACGTCCTCGGTGCGCTGATGTATCCGACCCCGGCGCTGCGCGCGCTGGCCGGCGAAGCCGGGGCGAGCATGAGCGTCGACGAGCTGGCCCAGGAACCGGCGGTGCGCCTGGCGCTGTGCGCCGGCCTGCAGGCCATGGCCAAGAGCTTCCCGGCGTCCTCGCAGCATGTCGTGCGCCTGCTGATCCTCGACACGCCGCCCAGCCTCGATGCCGGTGAGATCACCGACAAGGGCTACATCAACCAGCGCATGGCCCTGAGCCTGCGCGCCGCCCAGGTCGAACGGCTCTACGCCGACTCCCTCGACCCGGCCGTCATCCTCCTCGCCGAGGCCCACGGAGAATCCGTATGAGTTCCAGCAAGAAACTGAAAGTCGCCATCGTCGGCTCCGGCAACATCGGCACCGACCTGATGATCAAGATCCTTCGCCATGGCAAGCACCTGGAAATGGGCGCCATGGTCGGCATCGACCCGGCCTCCGACGGCCTGGCCCGCGCCGCCCGGATGGGCGTGGCCACCACCCACGAGGGTGTCGAAGGCCTGACCCGCCTGCCGGTGTTCCAGGACATCGACTTCGTCTTCGACGCCACCTCGGCCGGCGCCCACGTCAAGAACGACGCCTTCCTGCGTTCGCTCAAGCCCGGTATCCGCCTGATCGACCTGACCCCGGCGGCCATCGGCCCGTACTGCGTGCCGGTGGTGAATCTCGAAGAGCACCTCGCCGCGCTCAACGTCAACATGGTCACCTGCGGCGGCCAGGCCACCATCCC
>DASQBU010000059.1:0-4107 GCA_035635035.1 Pseudomonas sp. | reverse complement strand
GCGCCGCGCGGGCCGCGGCTCTCGCCGGCGAGCAGGGCCAGCCGGCTGTGCAGGTCGGCGCCGCCGCCGCGCAGGATGTCGCGCTCGGAAAGCAGCGCGGCCAGATCGGCGGCCAGCGCGCCGAGGCCGAGGCTCTGGCCGCGCAGCAACAGATGGGCGAGGCGCGGATGGGCCGGCAGCCCGGCCATCGCCTGGCCGTGGGCGGTCAGCGCCCAGCCCTTGCCGCGCGGCTCCAGCGCGCCGAGGCGCTGCAGCAGCTCGCGGGCCTGGGCCAGCGCGGCGGCCGGCGGCGGATCGAGCCAGACCAGCTCGCTGGCGTCGTCGACGCCCCAGCGCGCCAGCTGCAGGGCCAGCCCGGACAGGTCGGCCTGGAGGATCTCCGCATTGGCGTGGGCGGCCAGCTGCTCGTGCTGGGTCTGCGACCACAGCCGGTAGCACACCCCCGGCTCCAGGCGCCCGGCGCGGCCGGCGCGCTGGGTCGCCGAGGCGCGCGAGATGCGCTGGGTGTCCAGGCGGGTCATGCCGCTGGCCGGATCGAAGCGCGGCACCCGCTCCAGGCCGGCGTCGACCACCACGCGCACGCCGTCGATGGTCAGGCTGGTCTCGGCGATATTGGTGGCCAGCACCACCTTGCGCTTGCCGGCCGGCGCCGGCTCGATGGCAGCGCGCTGGGCGGCCAGCTCCAGCTCGCCGTGCAGCGGGCAGAGCAGCACGTCGGCACGCCCGGCGAGACTCTCCTCCAGCGCGGCCTGCACGCGGCGGATCTCCGCCTGACCCGGGAGGAACACCAGCAGGCTGCCGGACTGCTCGGCCAGCGCCTGCAGCACGCTCTGCGCCACCCGCGGCTCCAGCGCCTCGCCGGGCTGGGCGGCGCGGCCCCACTGGACGTCCACCGGGTACATGCGCCCCTCGCTGCGCACCACCGGCGCGTCGCCGAGCAGCGCGGCGAGGCGCTCGCCCTCCAGGGTCGCCGACATCGGCAGCACCTTGAGCGGCGGCCCGTCGCGCAGCAGCTCGCGGCCGCTGAGGGTCAGCGCCAGGGCCAGGTCGGCGTCCAGGCTGCGCTCGTGGAATTCGTCGAAGATCACCAGACCGACGCCCTCCAGGCCCGGATCGTCCTGCAGGCGGCGGGCGAGGATGCCCTCGGTGACCACCTCGATGCGCGTGCGCGGCCCGACCCTGCTGTCCAGACGGATGCGGTAGCCGACCGTCTCGCCGACCTGCTCGCCCAGCTCGGCGGCCAGCCGCTCGGCCGCGGCGCGCGCGGCCAGGCGGCGCGGCTCGAGCATGACGATGGTCTGCCCGGCCAGCCACGGCTCGCCCAGCAGCGCCAGCGGCACGCGGGTGGTCTTGCCGGCGCCGGGCGGCGCCTCGAGCACCACCTCGTGGCGGGCGGCGAGGGCGGCGCGCAGCGCGGGCAGCACGGCGTCGATGGGCAGGGCGGACGTGAAGGACATGGGCACTCGCAACGGCAGACGGCAAGGGCGGCGATTATAGCGGCCAAGCGCCAGCCTTCCGGCGGTCATGGGCGAACGCTTACACTGTGCGCCATCGCTCGGCAACGCGCCGCGGCGAACCGGAAGCCATCCGCCCACAACAAGGAGAACGTCCATGCGCCCCTCTCAGCGAATCGTCAGTGGCGTGCTCGCCGCTGCCCTGCTCGCCCAACTGGCCGGCTGCGGCACCCTGCTCTATCCCGAGCGACGCGGCCAGATCAAAGGCCAGATCGACCCGGCCGTGGCGGGAATGGATGCCATCGGCATCCTGTTCTTCGTGATTCCCGGGCTGATCGCCTTCGCCATCGACTTCGCCACCGGCGCCATCTACCTGCCCGGCGGCCACCGCCACGCCATGGTCGACCCGCAGCGCCTGCGCGACGCGGTCGGCAGCGACGGCCGCGTCGACCACGCCCGCCTGCGCGCCATCCTGCACGCCGAACTGGGCCGCGACCTGCCGCTGGACGATCCGCGGCTGATCGAGAGCCACGCCACCCCCGCGCAGCTGGCCGCCCTCGGCCTGCGCCCGGCCACCTGAGGAGACTTGCGATGAACCTGAGCCGCGAACACGGCCGCCTGATGCGCCTGGCCTCGGGCGCCGCCCTGGCCACCGCGCTGACCCTGGTCGCCGCCAAGGCCTTCGCCTGGTGGCTGAGCGGCTCGGTCAGCCTGCTCGCCGGCCTGACCGACTCGCTGCTCGACGGCGCCGCCTCGCTGCTCAACCTGATCGCGGTGAACTACGCGCTGCGCCCGGCGGACGAGGACCACCGCTACGGCCACGGCAAGGCCGAGGCCCTGGCCGGTCTCGGCCAGGCGGTGTTCATCGCCATCAGCGCCGTGCTGGTCGGCATCCGTGGCGTCGAGCGCCTGCAGGCACCCCAGGAGTTGTCGGCCACCGGCATCGGCGTAGCGGTGATGCTGCTGTCGCTGGTGCTGACCGTCATCCTGCTGATCTTCCAGCGCCACGTGGTCAAGGTCACCGGCTCCACGGCGATCCGCGCCGACTCGCTGCACTACGCTTCCGACCTGCTGCTCAACACCGGCATCCTCGCCGCGCTGCTGCTGGCCGCCTACGGCTGGACCCGCGCCGATGCGCTGTTCGGCATCGCCATCGCCGCCTACATCCTGTGGAGCGCACTGACCATCGTCCGCGAGTCGGCGGCGGTGCTGATGGACAAGGAACTGCCGCTGGAAGTCAGCGAACGCATGACGCAGCTGGCCCTCGAGGTGCCCGGCGTGCTCGGCGCCCACGACCTGCGTACGCGCATGTCCGGCACCCGCTGGTTCGTCCAGCTGCACCTCGACCTGCCGGCCGACCTGAGCCTGCAGGCGGCCCACGACCTGTGCGAAGCGGTCGAGCAGATCATCAGCCAGGAATTCCCGCGCGCCGAAGTGCTGGTCCACGCCGACCCGCAGCACTGAGTCCGCCCCGGCGCTTTTGCTGCGACAGAAAGAAAGAAGGGGCCTTGCGGCCCCTCGAGAGATTCCATCCGGATCGCGGCTGCGGTGACAGCCTGCTCGGCGCAGCGCCGGGTGGGCGGTGCGGGCCTGGGGCCACAACCGGGTGGGTTGTCGGCGGGGCGGTGCCTGGTTGGGCGCCGCCGGGGTGAGCGTCCGGGCCTGGTAACGATTCAAACTGTACGCCCGCCGGCGCGGCAGGTGTTTGCGAAATCACCCCAGAAATCGACCGCTTGCGCAAGCATTCACCAATAACGCATGCTTTTCCGCAATCCAGCCCAGCAGACCCGCCGCCATGAGCAAACTCGACCGCTACGACCTGCGCATCCTCGCCGAACTGCAGCGCGACGCGCGGATCTCCAACCAGGAGCTGGCCGAGCGCATCGGCCTGTCGCCCTCGCCCTGCTCGCGGCGGGTCAAGCAGCTGGAGGACGACGGCTACATCCTGCGCCAGGTCGCCCTGCTCGACCGCAAGAAGCTCGGCCTGACCCTCACCGTCTACGTGCTGGTCGGCATGGACCGCCACACCCCGGAACGTTTCGAGCACTTCGAGACGGCGATCCGCCAGTGCCCGCAGGTGCTCGAATGCAGCCTGGTCACCGGCATGGAAGCGGACTACCAGCTCAAGGTGGTGGTGCCGGACATGGACCACTACCAGCAGTTCCTGCTCGGCACCCTGACCCGCATCGAGGGGGTATCCAGCGTGCGTTCGAGCTTCGTGCTCAACCAGGTGCTGGCCGGCACCGAGCTGCCGCTGGAGCACCTGCGCTGACCAGCGGCGCTACCGGCCGACGGTTTTGTGACGCTGTCGCATTTTTGAATTTGCCCGCACCAGCGGAGGGTCTATAATCCGCCCGCGTTTTTGTACGCATGCCTGCGTGGCCTGATAGATATAACAACATCGCCCACCCCCTGATCGCTTTCAGACAATCCTGCAGGAGGGATGATGGACCCCGAAGTATTCGAACACTGGATGATGACCGGCCTCATCGTGGCTCTGGTCGGTTTCATGGCTTTCATCGTCTGGGATCTGGCGAAAAAATCCAATGCCGGCAAGTTCGGCACCGCGATTCTCTTCTTTGCCCTCGGTTTGGGCGTACTCGGCTTCGTCATCAAGAGCCTGGTGATCGGCAGCCTCGAAGGCATGTAACCC
>DASQBU010000058.1:0-1653 GCA_035635035.1 Pseudomonas sp. | reverse complement strand
CTGCACCAGCCAGCCGGCCAGCAGGGTCAGCGGCAGCACCGCCAGGCACCAGGCGGTCAGCCCGTGGCTGCGCCAGCCGCGACCGTGGGCGTTGAAGCGCGCCTCCAGGGCATTGGCCAGCCGACCGAAGGCCACCAGCGGATGGCGGCGGCGCGGCTCGCCCAGGGCCACATCCAATGCCACCCCGGCCAGCAGCGACAGGCCCAGGCTCACGGCCGCTGCCCCCAGCCGTTCTCGAACAGCATCTCGGCCAGCGGCTTTTCCTGCGCCCAGCCCTCCTCCACCAGCATCGGTCGCGCATAGAACTCGGTCACCGGACCGAGGCACAGCAGCGCCAGCGGCTCGGCGCCGGCCGGCAGGCCGAGCAGTTCGGCCAGCGCCACGGGATCGAACAGCGACACCCAGCCCATACCCAGGCCTTCGGCGCGGGCCGCCAGCCAGAGGTTCTGGATCGCACAGGACAGCGAGGCGAGATCCATCTGCGGCAGGGTGCGGCGGCCGAAGATATAGCGCTCGCGGCCGTCCATCAGGCAGGCCACCAGCAGCTCGGCGCTGTCCTCGATGCCCTCGACCTTGAGGCGCATGAACTCGTCGCTGCGCTCGCCGAGGGCTTCGGCGGTGCGCACGCGCTCGGCCTCCACCAGCGCCTTGATCTGCCGGCGCAACTCCGCGTCGGTGATGCGGATGAACCGCCATGGCTGCATCAGGCCGACGCTGGGCGCCTGGTGCGCGGCATTCAGCAGGCGCGCCAAGAGTTCCGGGGCCACCGTGCCGCCGCTGAAGTGGCGCATGTCGCGGCGCTCGGCGATGGCGCGGTAGACCGCGGCGCGGTCCTGTTCGCTGAAGGCGTGTTCGTTCATCAGGCGGTCCTGTCTGGGCGCCCTCGCCTCACGGGCGCAGCAAGGCGGCTGCCGCGCGCGGCGCCGAGGGCAGGTAGAAGTGGATGTAGCTGGCGGTCAGCCGGCCGCTGCGGTACAGCGGCTCGCTGGTGCGCCGGTAGTTCGGGCATTCACCCTGGGCGATGGGCTCCAGCGCGCACGCCATCGTCGAGTGGTGGTAGCTGTGGCCACGCAGGCGCTCGCCGTCCAGCTCGATTTCCTGCATGGCCAGGCTCACCAGCCTGGGCTGCATCTGCGCCTCCCCCGGCAGCAGGCCGAGCAGCGCGCCGCGCTGGCCGTCGAGGTCGGTCAGGCCGTCGAGCAGGTAGAGCATGCCGCCGCACTCGGCGAGGATCGGCTTGCCGGCCGCATGGTGGGCGCGGATCGCCGCCAGCATCGACAGATTCTCCGCCAGTTGCGCCAGATGCAGCTCCGGATAGCCGCCCGGCAGGTACAGGCTGTCGACCTCCGGCAGCTGCCGGTCGGCGAGCGGCGAGAAGAATACCAGCTCGGCCCCCAGTGCGCGCAGCAGGTCGAGGTTGGCCGGGTAGACGAAGGCGAAGGCGGCGTCGCGCGCCACGCCGATGCGCACGCCGGCCAGCAGCGGCGCGTAGTCGAGCGGCGCGGGCGCGGCGAACTCGACCGCGGCCGGCAGGTCCAGCTCGGCAGTCTCGGCCAAGGCCGCGGCGGCGGCGTCCAGTCGCGCGTCGAGGTCGGCCAGCTCGGCGGCCTGCACCAGCCCCAGGTGGCGGCTGGGCAGCTCGATGGCGGCGTT
>DASQBU010000057.1:0-12083 GCA_035635035.1 Pseudomonas sp. | reverse complement strand
GATTGAGGCGATTCGCATGCCGAAGGCTGCCTAGGAGTGATCAAGCCAAGAGGTAGGCCGGAATTATCCTCACAGCACAAATACCTATACAAGATCAAAAATAGTTAAATATTGTGTACAGGATTTTGCACGCCATGCTACTTCCTAGCGATCAGCAATCTGCCCCCACCGGCAGCCCGGTATACTGCACAACCTGAAAACCGGCACCACGCCGCATCCCTACGTACTACACCATCCGGACCAGCCATGACGTCGAAACCCAACACCCCCGAAGCCACTGCCCCCTGCCAGGACGAGCAGACCACCGCAGCAGACAGTCCGCAGGCCGCCACCCCCGCCTTCCGCTTCCCGTTCTCGCCCGCCACCTACGCGCCGAAGCAGAGCGACGACCAGCCCTGGCACCAGCGCAACAACAAATCCAACCACGACAAGCGACCGGGCATGGCACCGCGCGGCACCCGCCGCTCGATGGGCAAGCGCTGAACGCCACCGCATCGACACCGATGGCCGACTACCACGGCGAGCGACTGGCGCCGCTGCTGCATCCGCTGCTGGACAAGTTCTACCGCGCCTGCCGCAGCCCCATGCGCGCCGCGAGCGGCGCCCAGGCCTGGGTGGTACGCCAGCCGGAGATCATCGCCGCGCTGTGCCTCACCCCGATGGACCGCGGCGGGCACTGGCTGACCGGCGTGCTGGTGGCTCCCGCACAGAGACGCCAGGGGCTGGCCAGTCGACTGATCGAGCACGCCCTGGCGCAGACGCCGGGGCCGGTCTGGCTGTTCTGCCACCCGGAGCTGGCCGGATTCTATCGGCGGCTGGGCTTCACCAGCGCGACGCAACTGCCGGCCCCGCTGGCCGAGCGCCTGGCACGCTACCGGCGACACAAGCCCCTGCTGGCGCTGGCGCACCGGGAAGCCATGCCCGCCTCCCCTGCACTCACTGATCCACGTCAATGCCTTGCCGGCGCACTCAGGCAGGATTGAGGCTTTTCGACCCTGACGGAGGACGGCATGACCACCCCCTACCAACTGCTCGGCGGTGAGGACGGCGTTCGCCGGCTGTGCGATGCCTTCTACGACTGCATGGACAGCCTGCCGGAAGCGGCGGACATCCGGCGCATGCACGGCGCGGATCTGTCCGGGATTCGCCAGAAGCTGTTCGAATACCTGTCCGGCTGGCTGGGCGGCCCGCACCTGTACGCAATCAAGTACGGCTCGATCTGCATGACCGGCCCGCACCGGCCCTACGCCATCGGCCCGAAGGAGCGCGACCAGTGGCTGCTGTGCATGGACCAGGCGCTCGAACAGGTCGGCGCCAGCGAGGAAGTGAAGGACCTGCTCAAGCGCCCCCTGCAAGGCATTGCCGACATGATCCGCAACCGCGAAACCTCCGAGCCGGCCTGACCCGCCCCCGGCAAGTCCCGAACCCCGCCAGGCGCGGGGTTTTTCTTGCGCGCCAGCGCGAAACTGTCACGCAAGATTCATCGAAATGCAGGCTTTTTGACGACTCAAGTCAACAAAACCCGCTCCGGCGACGCCTACGCTGGTCTCGCAAGTCGCCACACAGCCACAACCGGCCAAGCGCGACTCGAATGCCACAGACCAGGAAGGTACGCCCATGAAAACTCGCACACTCCTCCCCCTCGCACTGCTGCTGGCGACCCTGGGCGGCAATGCCGTTGCCGGCAACGCCATCGAAGGCACCTTCGAGATGACCACAGAGGCCATGGGCGTCAAGGTCAGGAGCACCACCGTGGAGCTGACCCCCCACTACATCCGCGAGGGCAACAACAAGCTGGCCATCGCCGAATGGGAGCACAAGGACGGCTACATCACCGCCCGCGACCAGAAGGGCAGCCCCCTGCTCCACGCACGCGTCGAGGATGGCGGCAACACCCTGGTCCAGGAGATCGAAGGGGTCGGCACCGCCACCTTCACGCGCGTCAACTGATCGCCGCAGCGCCAGGGGGCTGCCAGCGCAGCGCCCTGGCGGATACGAACCGCAGACTCATGCCGCGACCGGCAGCCCCGCAGGCGCAGCCCTCGCGCCTGTCACTCAGCGCAGCTCGATGCCCTCGTCGCGGATGACGATCAGCCCCTGCTTGTACAGGCCGCCGATGGCCTTCTTGAAGTTGCCCTTGCTCACGCCGAACAACCGGGCGATCTCCTCCGGCGGACTCTTGTCGCTCAGCGCCAGGCGGCCGCCCGCCTCACGCAGACGGGCGAGGATCTGCTCGCCCAGGCTGTCGGCGGCCTGCCTGCCGATCGGCTGCAGGCTCAGGCTGATCTTGCCGTCCGGGCGCACCTCGCGGATGTAGCCCGTCTCCTGCATGCCGGGACGGAGGAACTTGAACAGCTCGTTCTTGTGGATCAGCCCCCAGTGCTTGCCATTGACGATGGCCTTGAAGCCGAGATCGGTGCGCTCGACCACCAGCAACTCGACGGCCTGCCCCGGCTGGTAGCTGGGCTGGGTGTTGTCCAGATAGCGGTCCAGGCGCGCGGTGGCGGTGATCCGCCGGGTGCGCGGATCGAGGTAGACGTGCACCACGCAGTAGTCGCCGACCTGCAGCGGGCGTTTCTCCTCGGAGTGCGGCAGGAACAGGTCCTTGGGCAGGCCCCAGTCGAGGAACAGGCCGACATGGTTGATCGCCACCACCTTGAGGCTGGCGAAACCGCCGACCTGCACCTTGGGCTTCTGCGTGGTGGCGATGATGCGGTCTTCGCTGTCGAGATAGACGAACACCTCGAGGCGGTCACCGACCGCGCATGCGGCGTCCCTGGGCACATAGCGCCGCGGCAGGAGAATCTCGCCATCCGGCCCGCCGTCCAGGTAGAGGCCGAAATCCGTGTGCTTGACCACCTGCAAAGAATTGAACCGCCCGATCTGCGCCATGTTGCGTACCTTGATTGCGTGGGTCGGCATTCTAGCCGAGATTGCCCGGCGAATTCCGGCCGTCCACCCGGACACGGGCGCCCAACCCCGGCAAATTTCCCGACAAACGCAACGGGCCGCCCCGCGCCGTTCTGGACACCCTATCCCATTGATTCCAAAGGCTATTCCTCCGGATACGCGCGCCCCAGCAGCCTCGACGCCCCGGCTGGGACGCCGCGAAGCCCAACGCCACCTGCAGAAAGAATTTGCACCGGACGAAATTACCGCGTAGGGTGCTACCCACTGTGTTGCAGCGTCATGGTTTAGATCTTGATCCAATCATATTTCGGCTTTCCTGGCTCCTTGCACTCAGTTCCGGCCCCGGGCAGTTCCGGTGTCGCAGTCAACACTGTTGTTCAAGGAGACTTCCATGTCTAACCGTCAAACCGGTACCGTCAAGTGGTTCAACGATGAAAAAGGCTTCGGCTTCATCACCCCGCAAAGCGGTCCGGACGTGTTCGTTCACTTCCGCGCCATCAAGGCTGACGGCTTCAAGACCCTGAAGGAAGGCCAGGCTGTTTCCTTCCTGGTTGTCCAGGGCCAGAAAGGTCTGCAGGCTGACGAAGTCCAGATCATCTGATCCGGCTTCCAGCTTGAACAAAAGCCCCGCCCCGTGCGGGGCTTTTGCATTTCCGCGGCCCGCATCCCCATCGATTCGCCGCCCCCCCCCCAAAACCGCAACGACCGCCTGGATAGCCGCCGCCTGCCGGCCCTGGAGGGCTGCCGCTGGCGGAAAATCGTCGCCTCCCGCACTTTCCCTGCCGTTTTCCGACAGATACTTTCCCATCTCCGGCAAATTGCACAAAAAATGACCGCAAATCCTGTATAATGAGCAGCCTTTTTCAGGTTTCAGGCAGGAGAATCGTCATGCAAAGCAAACCCGGCGCATCCAAGCAGAAGGTTGCCCCCGTCCCCTCCGCCGAAGCCCGCCTCGCGCTCGAAGAGCAGATGGCCGCCTTCCTCAAGTCCGGCGGCCAGGTCCAGCAGATCCCCAACGGCGTCAGCGGCCAGGTCTACGGCAGCTCGCGCCAGATCACCATTGGCAAGAAGTGAATCCATGAGCGACCCCGTCCGCCTGTCCAAACGCCTCGCCGAACTGCTGCCCTGCTCGCGCCGCGAGGCCGAGCTGTACATCGAAGGCGGCTGGGTCACGGTGGATGGCCAGGTGGTCGAGACGCCCCAGCTCAAGGTGCAGGAGCAGGCCATCGCCCTGCTCCCCGGCGCGCGAGCCGAATCGCAGCCGCCGGTCACCCTGCTGCTGCACAAGCCCGCCGGGCAGGACGCCGAACACCTCGGCGAACTGCTCCACGCCGCCAGTCGTAGCGCGGATGACGTCTCCGGCGTGCGCCTGCTCCAGCGCCATCTACAGCGCCTGAGCGCCCCCCTGCCCCTGGAGACGGAAGCCTCCGGCCTGCTGGTCCTGACCCAGAACTGGGGCGTGATCCGCAAGCTGACCGACGACTTCAGCAAGATCGAGCAGGAATACATCGTCGACGTGGCCGGCACGCTGACGCCGGAGCAGCTCAAGCAGCTCGGCTTCGGCCTGAGCTATCGCGGCCGGCCGCTGACCCCGTGCAAGGTCAGCTGGCAGAGCGAAACCCGTTTGCGCTTCGCCCTCAAGGCTCCCCAGCCGGGACAGATCGCCCACATGTGCCGCGCCGTCGGCCTGCAGGTACTCGGCGTGCGGCGCATCCGCATCGGCCGCCTGGCCATGGCCAAGCTGCAACCCGGCCAGTGGCGCTATCTCGGCGCGCACGAGCGCTTCTGAATCGCCTCAGGCTATCGGCCCTCAGCCCTCGCCGCCTTCCCCGGCAGCGAGCTGCTCCGCGAGGAACTCGGCCAGCACCCGCGCATTGTTGCGCTGCTCGTCGCGCGCCGCGTAGAGCAGGGTCAGCGGCCCCTGGCGCGCCTGCTGCAGCAGCGGCCGCCAGAGTTCCGGCCGGGCGACCAGCTCGTCCCGGTAGGCCTGGCTGAACTCGGCGAAACGCTCCGGCTCATGGCCGAAGGCCTGCCGCAAGGCGGCAGATGGCGCCAGCTCGCGCAGCCAGGCATCCAGCAGCAGATCGGCCTTGCGACAGCCGCGCGGCCACAGCCTATCGACCAATACCCGGTAGCCGTCGCCGGGCGCCGCCGGCAAATAGACGCGCTTGCAACCGATCATCGCCAGCCCTCGCCCTCGTTCGACCTGGCTCAAGCATAGACCGGCGGCGCCGGATTACTGCCCCGCCCGCTCCGGCACCGGCTCCGCTACCGGCTTGCCGTCGACCGCCTGCGGCGTTTCCTGACCCATGCAGCGCACCGCGCGCTTGTGGTTATCCACCAGCACCCCGGTCAGGCCCTTCTGCTTGAGGTCGAACAGCACCAGCACGCCGTCGATGCACTGGGCGGCCTGCTCGGCCGGCGCCAGCGACAGCTTGTAGTCCTCACCGGGGACGGTCTTGAGCATGGTGTAGTCGTTGAGCAGCAGGGCGTCTTCGGGCTTGGCGAAGTGCAGGTAGCCGTAGAGGCCGAGCACCGCCACGCTGGCGGCAGCGCTGCCGATGGCGGTGAGGATCAGCGGAATGTAGTTGCGTTCGCTCATGCGGGTATCCGGAAGGTCAGAAAGGGTTGGCAAGGCGGTCGGTCAGAGGATGTTGGCGTAGTCGGCCTCGACCCGCTCCAGGCTGAGGTGGTTGAGGAAGTTGGAGAAGCACATCCACGCCGACAGCGCGTTGAGGTCGCTGAACTGCGGGGGCAGGTACTTGGGCGGCACCACCAGGCCCTCGTCCACCAGTTGGCGCAGGGTGCGCATGTCCTCCAGGGTCGCCTTGCCGCAGAACAGCAGCGGGATCTGCTCCAGCTTGCCCTTGCGCACGGCGAGCTGGATGTAGTTGTAGATCAGGATGAAGCCCTTGAGGTAGGACAGGTCCTTGGTGAACGGCAGACCGTCCGGCGTCGAGCCACGGAACACGCGGATGGCGTTGGAGTAGCTCTCCTCCGGCGTGTAGCCCTGATCGCGGTAGAACTGGAAGATCTGCAGGAAGTCCGCGCCCTCCTCCGCCATGTGGATGGCGCGGGTGCGGTTGGTCAGCTTGCGCAGCCGGGTCGGGTAGGAAGTGAAGGCGATCACTTCCATGAGGATGGCCAGGCCCTCCTGGGTGATGGTCGAGGACGGCGGCCCCTTGGCCAGGAAGGTGCAGACCGGCTGGTTGAGACCATTGAGGGTGGTGCCGACATGTACCAACCCCTCGTGCACCGCCAGGGCGCGGATGTCGCGCTGGTTGAACAGCGCATCGGCGCGGATCTTGATGTAGTCGGCGCCGGCCGCGGCATCGGCGAGGATGCCGTCGGACTCGAATACCCGCACCACCGCCTCGTCGCCGAACACCCCGTTGAGCTGGCTCTGCAGCAGCGCCACCGCCTCGGCGGCGTTGAGGGTCTTGGGCTCGTCCTTGAGGTCGCTGCGGTCGGCGATGTTGTCCAGGTAGGTGGAGAACATCACCCCGAGGTCGGCCAGGGTCGGATCGCCGGCATGGAAGGCGTCGGAGGCCGAGCCGTACAGCTCCTGGGAGATCAGCCCGAAGTCCGGCGTGCCACGCGCCTCGAGCATGCGGATGACCATGCGGTATTCCTTGCACATGCGCCGCATGATCTGCCCGACCGGGCTGAACTGGCCGAGCTGGCGGGTGATGTCGCGCTCGATCTGCTGGAACTGCTGCTTCTTCTGGTCGGCATCGAAGGACAGCGGCCGGTTCTGGTAGTAGGCCCGGTCGACCGCCGGCAGCTTGCTGCCGCGCGCCTTGAGGAAGTCCTCGCGGATGCTGTCGTCCCACTTGATCGCATCCAGCACGCGGATCGGCGTCTGCGCCTCGACCAGGCGGTCGGACAGCGCGCGGATGGTCTGCCGGTATTCGGTGTTCGCCTTGCTGCGGCTCATCGTCCGTCCTGCTGCTCGGAGGCCCGCCCGAAGCGGGCGACTTCGACGAACACGTCGCTGTTGGCCGGGTCGTCGAGGAAGCGGTAGACCTTGGCCAGCGAGCTGGCGACCAGCACGCCATTGCCTTCCTCGGTTTCCACCACCTGGCCGCTGAGATCGCCCTTGCTCAGCGCGTCCTGCATCTGCTCGATGTCCAGGTTGTAGAGCACCAGTTCGTCCTCGTCGGTCAGTTCGAAGCCACCGAAGGCGAAGTTGCCACCCAGGCGCTTGGGCGCCGCGACCGACAGGTACCAGCGGTGGCCATGCCGGGCCACGGTGAAGTCGTAGCCGTGCGCCTTGGCGCGGTTGGCCAGGCTCTCGCGCCAGGCCAGCGCGTGGTAGCCGCCGTCGGGCTTGCGGGTGATCTCGAGGAAGCGCTGCTCGCCCCACTCGTCCTCGCCGGCCCAGGTGCCGAGCAGGTGCTTCGGCGCCGTCTCGCCGGCCGGGATCGGCTCCTTGAAGGTGACCAGGCAGCCGCCCAGCAGCAGGAAGGACAGCACGACCAGCAAACGCCAGGCTTTCATGGAGCACTCCTATCCAACGGACATTTCCGCTGCCGCGAGGGTCGGCAGCCGGGGACTGCGCGCAGCGCCCCGGCTCGCACGGACCGGGGCGCCTTCAGCACGGGATCTTATTGCTCGGGACGCATGTGCGGGAACAGGATCACGTCGCGGATCGACGGCGAGTTGGTCAGCAGCATGACCAGGCGGTCGATGCCGATGCCCTCGCCGGCGGTCGGCGGCATGCCGTACTCCAGGGCGCGGACGAAGTCGGCGTCGAAGTGCATGGCTTCGTCGTCGCCGGCGTCCTTCTCGGCCACCTGGGCGTGGAAGCGCTCGGCCTGGTCCTCGGCGTCGTTCAGCTCGGAGTAGGCGTTGGCGATCTCGCGGCCGCCGATGAACAGCTCGAAGCGGTCGGTGACGCTCGGATCCTCGTCGTTGCGGCGCGCCAGCGGCGACACCTCGAACGGGTAGCGGGTGATGAAGGTCGGCTGCTCCAGCTTGTGCTCGACCAGCTCCTCGAAAATCATCACCTGCAGCTTGCCCAGGCCCTCGTGGCCGAGCACCTTGGCGCCGGCCTTCTTGGCGATGGCGCGAGCGGTGTCGACGTCCTGCAGGTCGGCGGCGGAGATGTCCGGGTTGTACTTGAGGATCGAGTCGAACACCGACAGGCGGGCGAACGGCTCGCCAAAGTGGAACACCTTGTCACCGTAGGGCACGTCGGTGCTGCCGAGCACGCTCTGCGCCAGCTCGCGGAACAGTTCCTCGGTGAGGTCCATGTTGTCTTCGTAGTCGGCGTAGGCGTGGTAGAACTCGAGCATGGTGAACTCGGGGTTGTGCCGGGTCGACACGCCTTCGTTGCGGAAGTTGCGGTTGATCTCGAAGACCTTCTCGAAGCCGCCGACCACCAGGCGCTTGAGGTACAGCTCCGGCGCGATGCGCAGGAACATCGGCATGTCCAGCGCGTTGTGGTGGGTCTCGAACGGCTTGGCCGCGGCGCCGCCGGGGATGGTCTGCAGCATCGGGGTTTCCACTTCGAGGAAACCGCGCTCGTTGAGGAAACGGCGGATGTGGGCGATCACCTGCGAGCGCACGCGGAAGGTGTGGCGCACCTCCTCGTTGACGATCAGGTCGACGTAGCGCTGGCGGTAGCGCTGCTCGGTGTCGGTGAGGCCGTGGAACTTGTCCGGCAGCGGGCGCAGCGACTTGGTCAGCAGGCGGGCGGCCTGCATGTCGACGTACAGGTCGCCCTTGCCGGAGCGGGCGACGACGCCATCGACGCCGACGATGTCGCCCAGGTCCCAGTGCTTGATCGCTTCGAGGGTCTCGGCCGGCAGGGTCTTGCGGTTGACGTAGGCCTGGATGCGGCCGCTGCTGTCCTGGAGGACCATGAACGCGCCGCGGTTGAGCATGATGCGCCCGGCCACGCTGACCTTGATCTGCTGGGCCTCCAGCTCTTCCTTGCCGGCCTCGGCGTACTGCTTCTGCAGGTCGCCCGCCAGGCTGTCGCGGCGGAAGTCGTTGGGGAAGGCAATCGCCTGGCTTTCGCGCACGGCGGCAAGCTTGTCCTTGCGCTGGGCAATCAGCTTGTTCTCTTCCTCGTGGATGGCGTGCTCGTTCAGCGGTTGTTCGCTCATGGTCGTGTCATGTTCCTGTCAGGTTGCATTCCCTCGCCCCGCCGGGGGAGGGTCGGCGGGAGCGGGCCCGGCCGCTCCCCCGCCTGCGCCCGCACGGGACGCAGGCATCGAAGGCATCAGAGGCCCTGTTTCAGACTGGCTTCGAGGTACTCGTCCAGGTCGCCGTCCAGCACCTTGTCGCAGTCGCTGCGCTCGACGCCGGTACGCAGATCCTTGATCCGCGAGGCGTCCAGCACGTAGGAGCGGATCTGGTGGCCCCAGCCGATGTCCGACTTGGTGTCCTCCAGCGCCTGGGAGGCCTCGCGGCGCTTCTGCAGCTCCAGCTCGTACAGCTTGGCGCGCAGCATCTTGAACGCGCGGTCCTTGTTCGAGTGCTGGGAGCGCTCGTTCTGGCAGCTCACCACGGTGTTGGTGGGGATGTGGGTGATCCGCACCGCCGAGTCGGTGGTGTTCACGTGCTGGCCACCGGCGCCCGAGGAGCGGTAGGTGTCGATGCGCAGGTCGGCCGGGTTGATCTCGATCTCGATGTTGTCGTCGATTTCCGGCGAGGCGAACACCGCGCAGAACGAGGTGTGGCGACGGTTGCCGGAGTCGAACGGGCTCTTGCGCACCAGACGGTGCACGCCGATCTCGGTGCGCAGCCAGCCGAAGGCGTACTCGCCGCGCACGTGCACGGTGGCACTCTTGATGCCGGCGACCTCGCCCTCGGAGAGTTCGACGATCTCGGCGTCGAAGCCGTGCTTGTCGGCCCAGCGCAGGTACATGCGCAGCAGCATGTTGGCCCAGTCCTGGGCCTCGGTGCCGCCGGAGCCGGCCTGGATGTCCAGGTAGCAGTTGTTGGGGTCCATCTCGCCGCTGAACATGCGGCGGAACTCGAGCTTCTCGAGGCTCTCGCGCAGGCGGCCGATTTCGGCCTCCACGTCGGCGACGGCGCCTTCGTCGTTTTCCTCGACGGCCATTTCCAGCAGGTCGCTGCAGTCGGCCAGGCCGCCGGTCAGTTCGTCGAGGGTCTCGACGATCTGCGCCAGGGTCGCGCGCTCGCGGCCGAGGTTCTGCGCGTACTCCGGGTTGTTCCAGACGTTGGGGTCTTCCAGCTCGCGATTGACTTCGGTCAGGCGGTCATGCTTCTGATCGTAGTCAAAGATACCCCCGAATAGTCTGGGTGCGGCTGGACAGGTCCTTGATGGCGTTAAGGATCGGATTGATTTCCATGGCTGGCGTCACTCGCGGGCGGAACTGGAGAAAAGCGCAGAAGTATACGCCAGTCGCGGCACGCTGGCAGCAGGCTGGGTAGGGTGGAAAACGACCGCAGGTCTTTTCCACCTTCGTCACAAACGCATGGGGCTTGGTGGAAGATCGCTGCGCGAGTCTTCCACCCTACCCCAGCAGCTGGCGTAGGGTAGACATGCCCTGGGCACGATCAAGCTGCTACCCGCCAAGGTCGGCCAGCAGCGCCAGGAACGCCGCCTCGTCGAGCACCTTCACCCCCAGCTCGGTGGCCTTGGCCAGCTTGGAGCCGGCACCGGGGCCGGCGACCACGCAATGGGTCTTGGCCGACACCGAGCCGGCCACCTTGGCGCCCAGCGCCTCCAGGCGGGCCTTGCCCTCGTCGCGGCTCATCGCCTCCAGGGTGCCGGTGAGCACCCAGGTCTGCCCGGCCAGCGGCAGGCCGGCCGCCACCCGCCTCTCGCTGTGCCAGTGCATGCCGAACTCGCGCAGCTGGGCCTCGATGGCGCGCGCCCGGTCGGCGTTGGCCGGCTCGGCGAAGAACGCGCGCAGCCCCTCGCGGGCCTTCTCGGTCAGCCCCTTGGTGGCCTTGAGGCTCAGCCAGTCCTGGCTGAGCGCGATCACCCCTTCCAGGCTGTCGCCGGCCGCGGCGGCGAGGTTCTTCGCCCCGGTGGCGGCGATGCCGGGGATGTTCAGCTTGTCGAGCAGCTCGGCCAGCGTCGCGCAGGCGGCGAACTCGGCGTGCAGCTCGTCCTCCTCCTGCAGCTCTACGCCGCGCTCGCGCAACAGGGCGATCACCGTGCGGTTGTGCGCGTCCTCGAAGAAGCTGTGGATCTCGTGGGCCACCTCCAGGCCGACGTCCGGTAGCCAGGTCAGCACCTCGGGCAACGCCACCTGGAGGCGCGCCAGCGAGCCCAAGGCACGGGCCAGCAGCTTGGCGGTTTCCTCGCCGACGTCGGGGATGCCGAGGGCAAAGATGAAGCGCGCCAGGCTCGGTCGCCGGCTGGCCTCGATGGCGGCCAGCAGGTTGCGGGTGGACAGCTCGGCGAAGCCTTCCAGCGTCACCACCTGCTCGAAGGTCAGGGTGTAGAGGTCGGCCGGCGAAGCCACCAGGCCGACGTCGACCAGTTGCTCGACGATCTTGTCGCCCAGGCCGTCGATGTCCATGGCGCGGCGCGACACGAAGTGGATGATCGCCTGCTTGAGCTGCGCCTGGCAGCTCAGCCGGCCGACGCAGCGGTAGATCGAACCCTCGCTGACCTGCGCCTTGCCCTTGCTGCGCTTGATCAGCTGGGTGCGCTCGACGTGCGAGCCACACACCGGGCAGCGCTCGGGGATCTGCACCGCCCGCGCATCGGCCGGGCGGCGCTCGGCCACCACCTGCATGACCTGCGGAATCACGTCGCCGGCGCGGCGGATGATCACCGTGTCGCCGATCATCAGCCCCAGGCGCGCCACCTCGTCCATGTTGTGCAGGGTGGCGTTGGATACCGTGACCCCGGCCACCTGCACCGGCTTGAGGCGCGCCACCGGGGTGACCGCGCCGGTCCGGCCGACCTGGAACTCGACGTCAAGCAGCTCGGTCAGCTCCTCCTGGGCGGGGAACTTGTGGGCGATCGCCCAGTGCGGGGTGCGCGCCCGGAAGCCCAGCTGCTGCTGGTCGTCGAGGTTGTTGACCTTGAACACCACGCCGTCGATGTCGTAGGCCAGGCTCTGCCGGCGCGCACCGATCTCGCGGTAGTAGTCCAGGCAACCCTGCACGCCCCGGGCCAGGCGGAACTCGCGACTGACCGGTACGCCCCAGTCCCTAAGCGCAGCAAGGATGCCACTGTG
>DASQBU010000056.1:0-8674 GCA_035635035.1 Pseudomonas sp. | reverse complement strand
CGCCGCAGCTCCTCGATGCGCGCCTCGGTCAGGGTGACCAGCAGGCTGTTGGTCCGGTCGTCAAAAATGACCGAGCCGCGCATGTCCTGCTTGAGCTGCCCCTTCTTCGACTCGTCCTCGTACAGCTTGGCGATATCGGAGGCCTTGGCGTAGTTGAGCTGGATGACGTCCTTGCGCAGCGGCGCCAACTCGGCGATCTGCTTCTGCGCCTCCAGCTCCTGGCGCTCACGTGCGGCAATCTCGTCGGCCGGCGCCACCAGCAGCACGTTGCCGATCTTGCGCTTGTCCAGCCCCTTGGTCTTCAGTACCAGATCCAGCGCCTGGTCCCAGGGCACGTTCTGCAGACGCAGGGTGATGTTGCCCTGCACGGTGTCGCTGGCCACCAGGTTGAGATCGGTGAAATCGGCGATCAGCTGCAGCACCGAGCGCACGTCGATGTCCTGGAAGTTCAGCGACAGCTTCTCGCCGGTGTAGGCGAAGCGATCGGACTTGCGCTTCTCGACGTCCGCCTGGCTCAGCGGCTTGACGCTGATGGTCAGGCGGTTGTCGGTCTGGTAGGCGAGGTAGTCGTAGTTGCCGCTCGGCTCGATGACGATGCTGGCCTTGTCGCCGCTGACCGAGGCGTTGACGAACTGCACCGGAGTGGCGAAGTCCTTGACATCCAGGCGCGCCCGCAGCTGCTCGGGCAGCTGGGTGCGCGGGAAGTCCAGACGAATCTTGCCGCCGCTCTCCTGGATGTCGGGGCTCAGGCCCGGCTGGGACAGATCGATGACCACGTTGCCTTCGCCCTGCGCGCCGCGCTGGAAATCGATATTGCGGATGGCCTTGCCGGCGGGAACGAACGGCTTGGCCGCCGGAACGACCGGCTTGGCCTGGGCGAGCGGCTTGCTCGACGCCAACGCCGGCACTGCCGCAGCGGAACTCGCCGCCGCGGGCGCCGCGCCCGCGCCACCGACCACCACGACCAGGTTGTTACCCTCGGCCCGGGTCGTATAGGGCGCCAGGGTGTTCAGGTTGATGATCAGCCGGGTGCGGTCCTTGGCCTCGACCACGGTCACGCTGCGGGCATTGCCGACCCCGAGTTCGCGATTGCGGCTGCCCAGCTTGCTCGACACCCCCGGCAGATCCAGCGCAATGCGCGCCGGCTGGTCGATGGTATAGCCGCGCGGAGCGGCCACCGGCTCGTCGAAGGCCAGTTTCAGCTCGACCCGATCCCCGGGCAGGGCCGCCACATCGAGCCCCTGCAGATTGGCAGCCAGGGCTGCCGGCGAAAGCACTACAGCCAGCAGCGACAGGCTGAAACGCGAAATGGAACTGTTCATTGTCTGAGTCCGTTTGCAGACCGAATTGAATGGTTCATGCGGCGATCCCCGCACCCTCAAGAGCGTTCTTTGAGGGTCAGGGTGCGCGGCCGTTCAAGCCAGCCCCCCTCGCCGTCAGGAACGATTTCCACGATTTCGATGCGGTCGTCATTGATCGCCACGATGCGCCCGTAGTTGCGACCGAGGTAATCGCCGACCTTGACCCGATGCACACCGCCGGCCCCGCCGATCAGCGCGAAGCGGCCGCCATCGTTGGCCAGCAGGCCGACCATCTGGAACACCTCGATATTGAAGCCCTCGAGGAACTGCTTGGGCCGCGACTCGTCCGGCTTGATTTCCGCCGAGCCCTTCTGGCGCTTCTGCAGGTCGACCCGCACCGGTGGCTGGAAGGGGCTGCGCAACGCCGAGGCACCATAGGTGAAGGCCTCGTAGGGCAGGAACTGCGGCAGCGGCTCGATGACCCCTTTGGGCTTGGCCCGCACCTCGTTCATGTAGGCCTGCAGATCGGCGAAATCCCCCGACGAATCGCAGCCGGACAGGCCGAGCAGCAGCAAGCTGCCGATAATCAGACGGGCGCCGTTCATTTCTGCAGCCCCTTGTCGTTGTAGCGATAGGTTTTGGCCAGGATGCTCATGCTCAGCTTGCCCTCACCGTCCTTGGCCACCGGCTTGATCTCGAAATCATGCAGCGTGACGATCCGCGGCAGGCTGGCGGCACCGCTGACGAAAGTCGCCAGATCGTGGTAGGCACCGACCACGCGGATCTGGATCGGCAGCTCGATGTAGAACTGCTGGGTGACCTCAGGCTGCAGCTTGATTTCCTCGAACTCCAGACCGCTACCCAGGCCGGTACGGGTGATGTCCTCGAGCAGGCCGGGCACCTCGGTGTCGCTCGGCAGCTGGCGCAGCAAGGCGCCGAAGGATTGCTCCATCTCCACCATCTGCTGGCGGTAGGCCTCCAGGTTGGCCGCCTGGAAGGCCTTGGTCTCGAACTGCTGCTTGAGGGTCGTTTCCTCGCCGCGCTTCTGCTCCAGCTGATCCTGCAGATCCTTCAGATGGAAGTTGTAACCCAGCGCCAGCACGGTGATCAGCAGCAGGATACCGGCGATGACCTTGATCGGCGCCGGCCAGGAGCCGAGGTTGTTGGCGTCAAGCTCGCTGAGATTGATCTTGCGCAGGCTTTCCAGGGATTGAGCCAGACTCATTTCACGGCTCCTTTGTCAGTGGCGGGCTTGCCGGCCGCGGCAACGGACGCTGCCGGCTTGCCGCTTTCCTCGCCTGGCCGGGTCTGCTGGACCGTCAGCTGGAACACGTTGGCCTGATCCACGGCACCGGCGGTCACCGCCTTGACCTCGGTCAGGTTCGGCGCCGCCAGCCAGTCCGAGGCATCGAGGTTGCGCATCAGCGCGGACACCCGGTTGTTCGACTCCGCAGCGCCCTTGATCGCGATGTTCTTGCCGGTCATCTTCAGCTCGGTGAAATGCACCCCGTCCGGCAGCGTCCGCACCAGCTGGTCGAACACCCGGGCGATGACCGGGCGATTGCCCTGCAGATCCTGGATGATCTTCATCCGCTCGAGGAGCTCCTGGCGGCGCTTCTTCAGCTCGCTGATCTCCTTGATCCGCGCATCCAGCGCGGCGATTTCCTTGCGTACATAGTCGTTACGCGCACCCTGTCGCTCGATCGCCGCATTGAGGAGCTGATCGCCGGCGAACACCAGGGCCGCCGCACCGACCAGCACCACGCCCAGCGCCGCCAGGAAACGCTGCTTGCGTTCCTCGCGCCGCTGCTCGCGCCAGGGTAGAAGGTTGATTCTGGCCATCAGTCGAAGCTCCTCATCGCCAGCCCGCAGGCAATCATCAACGCCGGGGCATCACTGGCCAGCGCGGCAGCGTTGACCTTGCTACCCACCGCCATGTCCGCGAACGGATTGGCCACCGTGCAGGGTGTGCCGATCTTCTGCTGGATCATCCGGTCGAGATCCGGCAAGGAGGCCGTGCCGCCGGCCAGCAGGATGCAGTCGACATCGCTGAACTGCCCCGCGGCGAAGAAGAACTGCAGCGAGCGCGACACCTGCTGGACCACCGCTTCCTGGAACGGCAGCAACACCTCGCTGCTATAGTCGTCCGGCAGGCCGCCCTGCTTCTTCGCCTGCCCCGCTTCCTCGAAGGACAGGCCGTAGCGGCGCTGGATCTCCTCGGTCAGTTGCTTGCCACCGAACAACTGCTCGCGGGTGTAGATGGTCTTGCCGTTGTGCAGCACGCTGAGGGTGGTCATGGTCGCCCCGATGTCGACCACCGCCACGGTCAGCTCGCTGCGCTCCCCTGCCAGGCGCGGTTCGAGCAGGGAAAACGCCCGCTCCAGCGCGTAGGCCTCGACATCGACCACCTTGGCGGTGAGGCCGGCCAGCGCCAGCGCAGCTTCGCGCACCTCGACGTTCTCCTTGCGGCAGGCGGCCAGCAGCACCTCGGCGCGCTCGGGATTGCGCGGCGAAACGCCCTGCACCTCGAAATCGATGGCCACCTCCTCCAGCGGATAGGGGATGTACTGGTCCGCCTCGATCTTCAGCTGGTTTTCCAGCTCGTCCTCGGACAGCCCTGCATCCATCTCGATGGTCTTGGTGATCACCGCCGAACCGGCTACCGCCACAGCCACATTCTTGACGCCAGTCCGTGCCTTGGCCAGCACGCGACCGAGCACCTGCCCCACCCCCTCGATTTCGGCGATGTTCTTCTCGACAACCGCATTCGGCGGCAAGGGCTCGACCGCATAGGCCTCAACCTTGTAGCGCCCCCCCGAGCGGCTCAACTCCAGCAGCTTGACCGAAGTCGAACTGATGTCGATCCCCAATAGCGTATTCGCGGTCTTATTGAAGAGCCCTAGCACGGCCAATTTCCTATCAGCATCCGAAGGTTACGGACGATTTGTGTATTTCAGCATTAAACACCGACACTTGACAGCCGGGTAAATCACTACTTCAGGAGAAAAACACTTATAATGTGAACAGTTTTTGCCTTTTCCCTGCAGCCCTGTCTACCCCCCTACCCTTCCCTGGACAAGCAAGATCTCGATGCGTCTGTTGAAGCTTCTGTCGTGGACCTGTATCGCCCTGATCAGTGCAGCACTGCTCGGAATCAGTGGCGCCTACCTCTATCTCAGCCCGGGCCTGCCCTCGGTCGAAACCCTGCGCAACGTGCGCATGCAGGTCCCGCTGCGCATCTATAGCGCCGACGACAAGCTGATCGCCGAGTTCGGCGAGATGCGCCGCAGTCCCATCCACTTCGCCGACATTCCCCCGGACTTCATCAACGCCCTGCTGGCGGCCGAAGATGACAACTTCGCGAACCATTATGGCGTTGACGTCAAAAGCCTGATGCGGGCTGCCGCGCAATTATTGAAGAGTGGGCAGATCCAGACCGGCGGCAGCACCATCACCATGCAGGTGGCGAAGAACTTCTTCCTCTCCAACGAGCGCAGTTTTTCCCGAAAAATCAATGAGATATTGCTCGCCCTGCAAATCGAGCGGGCACTCGGCAAGAACGACATCCTCGAGCTCTACGTCAACAAGATCTACCTGGGCAACCGCGCCTACGGCATCGAGGCGGCGGCGCAGGTCTACTACGGCAAGTCGATCCGCGAGCTGTCGCTGGGCCAGTTGGCCATGATTGCCGGCCTGCCCAAGGCCCCCTCGCGCTACAACCCGGTGGCCAACCCCCAGCGCGCCAAGATCCGCCGCGACTGGATCCTCTCGCGGATGCACGAGCTGGGCAAGATCGACCAGGCGCGCTACCAGGCCGCCCTGGCCGAAACGGTCGAGGCGCACCAGCAGGCCGTCACCGCACCGGAACTGGAAGCGCCCTACGTGGCGGAGATGGCCCGCGCGGAAATCGTCGGCCGCTTCGGCGGCGATGCCTATACCGAAGGCTACCGCGTCTACACCACGGTGCGCAGCGACCTGCAGACGCAGGCCAACCAGGCCGTGCGCGAAGGCCTCATCAGCTACGACCAGCGCCACGGCTATCGGGGACCGGAGGCACGCTTCCCCGCCCTCGATGCCGCCGGCTGGCAGGCCAAGCTGGCGACGCAACGCTCCCTCGGCGGACTCGAGCCGGCCATCGTCACCCGCATCGACAACGACGCCATCCACGTGCTGACCCGCGACGGCAGCGAACAGCCCGTCGGCTGGCCGAGCATGAAGTGGGCCCGCCCGACCACCGGCAACAACGCCGGACGCCAGCCGGGCAAGCCGGCCGACGTCGTGCAGAAGGGCGACCTGATCCGCGTGCAGCGCCAGGAGGACGGCAGCCTGCGCTTCGCCCAACTGCCGCAGGCGCAGAGCGCCCTGGTCTCGCTGGATCCCGCCGACGGCGCGATCCGCGCCCTCACCGGCGGCTTCTCCTTCGAGCAGAGCAGCTACAACCGCGCCACCCAGGCCAAGCGCCAGCCCGGCTCCAGCTTCAAGCCCTTCATCTACAGCGCCGCGCTGGACAAGGGCTTCACCGCCGCCAGCCTGATCAACGACGCGCCCATCGAGTTCGTCGACCCCTACACCGGCGAAGTCTGGCGCCCGAAGAACGACAACAACACCTTCCTCGGCCCGATCCGCATGCGCGAGGCCCTGTACAAGTCGCGCAACCTGGTGTCGATCCGCCTGCTGCAGTCGATCGGCATCGACTACGCCCTCGACTACAGCAAGCGCTTCAGCCTGCCGCGCGAGGAGCTGCCGCGCAACTTCTCCCTGGCTCTCGGCACGGCCAACCTGACCCCGTTGGAAATGACTACCGGCTATGCGGTGTTCGCCAACGGCGGCTACCGCGTCCTGCCCTACCTGATCACCCGGATCGACAGCCGCGACGGGGAAACCCTGTATCGAGCCAATCCGGCGCGGGTGCCGGACAGCCCAGCCGACAACGCGGTGACACCCGCCGCGATACCGGTCGCCGTCACGCCGTCGGTACCCGCCGCGCCCGCCGCCGGCGAGGCGCCGGCGATCGCCGAGCGGGTGCTCGATGCGCGCACCGCCTACATCATGACCAGCATGCTGCAGGACGTGATCAAGCTCGGCACCGCCCGCCGCGCCCTCAGCCTGCAGCGCAGCGACCTGGCCGGCAAGACCGGCACCACCAACGAGCAGAAGGACGCCTGGTTCGCCGGCTACAACGGCGACTTCGTCACCACGGCCTGGGTCGGCTTCGACCAGCCGCAGAGCCTGGGCCGCAACGAGTTCGGCGGCACCGTCGCCCTGCCGGTGTGGATGAACTACATGGGCGCGGCGCTCAAGGACCGGCCGACGCACTTGCCGCCCGAGCCGGAAGGCCTGCTGCGCCTGCGCATCGACCCGCTCACCGGCCAGGCCGCCGCACCCGGCACCAGCGGCGCCTTCTTCGAACTGTTCAACAAGGACGCCCCGCCGCCGCCGGAACAGGAGACCAGCAGACCCGCCGGCTTCCAGGACAATTTCGGCAGCGGCGAACCCGCGACCGTCCCGATCGACCTGTTCTGAGCAGGCCGCAGACACAAGAAACCCCGCCGCGGCGGGGTTTCTTGTGTCGGACGCTCGATCAGCCGTTGAACACGTCGTCGACCGACTTCAGCGGGTAGTGCTTCGGATAGCCGAGGCGCGCCACGCCGGTCTCGATGGCCGCCCGGGCCACCGCATCCGGCACCAGCTGGATCAGGCGCTGGTCCATCGGTTTCGGAATGATGTACTCGCGGCCGAACTCCAGGCTGTCCACGCCGTAGGCTGCGCAGACTTCCTGCGGCACCGGCAGCTTGGCCAGCTCGCGGATGGCGTTGACCGCGGCGATCTTCATCTCCTCGTTGATGCGCGTGGCGCGCACGTCCAGCGCACCGCGGAAGATGAACGGGAAACCGAGGACGTTGTTGACCTGGTTCGGGTAGTCCGAACGGCCGGTGGCCATGATCAGGTCCGGACGGGTGGCATGGGCCAGCGCCGGAGCGATTTCCGGATCCGGGTTGGAGCAGGCGAACACGATCGGGTTCGGCGCCATGCGCGCCAGGTCTTCGGCCGGCAGCAGGTTGGCCCCGGACAGACCGACGAACACATCAGCCCCCTCCATCGCGTCGGACAGGGTGCGCTTGTCGGTTTCGTGGGCGAACACCGACTTGTACTGGTTCAGATCGTCGCGACCGGCGTGGATCACGCCCTTGCGGTCGATCATGAAAATGTTCTCGATCTTCGCGCCGAGGCTGACCAGCAGCTTCATGCAGGCGGTGGCCGCGGCACCGGCGCCGAGGCAGACGATCTTCGCTTCTTCCAGCTTCTTGCCGACGATTTCCAGGGCATTGAGCATGCCGGCCGCGGTCACGATGGCGGTACCGTGCTGGTCATCGTGGAATACCGGGATGTCGCATTGCTCGATCAGTGCGCGTTCGATCTCGAAGCACTCGGGCGCCTTGATGTCTTCCAGGTTGATGCCGCCGAAGGTGATGGAGATGCGCTTGACGGTGTCGATGAAGGCCTGCGGGCTTTCCGCCGCGACCTCGATGTCGAACACGTCGACGCCGGCGAAGCGCTTGAACAGCACGCCCTTGCCCTCCATCACCGGCTTGGACGCCAGGGGACCGAGATCACCCAGACCGAGGATCGCGGTGCCGTCGGAGATGACCGCGACCAGGTTGCCCTTGCCGGTGTACTTGAACGCCAGCTCGGGATCGCGGGCGATTTCGCGGACCGGCTCGGCGACACCCGGGCTGTAGGCCAGGGACAGGTCGCGTGCCGTGGCCGTGGGCTTGGTCAGCTCGACGCTCAGTTTCCCCGGACGGGGCTGCGCGTGATACTCGAGCGCGGCGGTTTTCAGATCAGACATGTTGGTGCTTCCACTTTCTATTTATATAGGTACAGACAGGGACCCCGAGCATACGGCAAGAGCGAGAACCCCCACAAGAGCGCCGCCCCAGAGCCTCGGCGCAGCGCGTCAAGCGGTATCCCGGGCCGCTCTCGCGCGCACGCGGAAAGCCTGCCCGCCAGCGGCAAGACGGGTGAACCACAGCGCGGAAAGGGGGACCAGAACAGGGGGGGGCGGCGCTCAATGCCGCTCGAGCATCGCCGGATCGGTGAGGTTCAACAGCCAGCGTGTCTGCCCCGCCGCGGCCGCGCCGCGCCGGCCGCGCTCGACCACCCAGCCGCGGGCCTCGATTTCGCGCCCCGCGAGCCCGTGCAGCACGCGCTCGTCGAACCGCCCCAGCCACTGCGGCGCGACGTGCAGCACCAGCGGGCCGGCCAGCGCCAGCCAGACGCCACCGCGATTGCGCTCGACCGACTCGACCCGCCCGCGCACCAGGGCGAAGCCGCCGTGGCGCAACTGCCCGACCTCGAGCAGCGGGCTCTGA
>DASQBU010000055.1:0-11264 GCA_035635035.1 Pseudomonas sp. | reverse complement strand
GCCCGCATCCCGTCGCAGCACGCCGGCCCGTCATGGGCCGGCGTCGTTTCCCCCCCTCGCGGAGCATTCCATGGCCCTGGATACCTGGCTCGCCTACTTCCTCGCCTGCTGGGTGATCAGCCTGTCGCCCGGCGCCGGGGCCATCGCCTCGATGTCCAGCGGGCTGAACTACGGCTTCCGCCGCGGCTACTGGAACGCCGTCGGCCTGCAGCTGGCGCTGGCCCTGCAGATCGCCGTGGTCGCCGCCGGGGTCGGCGCGCTGCTGGCGACCTCGGCGCTGGCCTTCGCGCTGATCAAGTGGTTCGGCGTCGCCTACCTGGCCTGGCTGGGCTGGAAGCAGTGGCGCGCGCCGAGCGGCGCGCTGGCCGCCGACGGCGCGGTGCGCCCGCTGGGCCGGCCGCTGACCCTGGTGCTGCGCGGCTTCGTGGTCAACGCCAGCAACCCCAAGGCGATCGTGTTCATCCTCGCCGTGCTGCCGCAGTTCCTCGATCCCGCCCGGCCGCTGCTGGCGCAGTACCTGGCGATGGCGGCGACCATGATCGGCGTCGACTTGGTCGTGATGGCCGGCTACACCGGGTTGGCCGCCCGCGTCCTGCGCCTGCTGCGCACGCCGCGCCAGCAGCGTCTGCTCAACCGCACCTTCGCCGCACTGTTCCTCGCCGCCGCCGGCCTCCTCGCCCTGGTGCGCCGCGCCGCGGCCTGAGCGGCGTCCGCCGGCACGACCCGCGCTTGGCGCCCGGCCGGCCTCGTGGCAAAGCGCCGCAACGCTTTTTTGCACCCAGCTCTTGAGCGATGCCAGCGGAAGGGCAACAATCCGATGTCAGTCATTCTCATTTGGGAATCGGTCATGAGTAACCCACGGCGTTTTTCCCGCTGGCTGCTGTTGCCCCTGCTGGCCCTGTGCAGCCTGCTGGCGCAGGCCGAACCCGAACCCGCCGGTGCGGCGCAGGCCCTGCACCTGCTGGGTTATCTCGGCGCCGACTATCCGGCCACCGTGGCCAACGGCCAGGTGGTCGACAGCAGCGAGTACGCGGAGCAGCTGGAGTTCCACGGCGTGCTGCAGGGGCTGGTCGTCGCGTTGCCGGCCAATCCCGGCAAGGCCGCCCTGGAGCAGGGCGTGGCGCGCCTCGGCGAGAGCCTCCGCGCGCGCCGCGACGGCGCCGAGGTGGCCAGCCAGGCCCGCCAGCTGGCCGCCGACCTGGTGAAGAGCTACCGGATCAGTCTGACGCCGCGGACCGTGCCCGATCCGGCGCGCGGCGCGACGCTGTTCGCCCGGCACTGCAGCAGCTGCCACGGTGCCAGTGGCAGCGGCGACGGTCCGGCGGCCGCCGGCCTGGAGCCGCCACCGGCGAACATGCACAACGCCGAGCGCATGGCCCGGCTGAGCCTCTACGACCTGTACAACAGCATCGGCCTGGGCGTCGAGGGCACCGCCATGCCGGCCTTCGCCGCCAAGCTGAACGAGCGCGAGCGCTGGGATCTGGCCAGCCACGTCGCCAGCCTGAGCGCCGCGCCGGTCGCTGCCGGCGGTCCGTCCTTCACCCTCGAGCAGCTCGCCGGGCTGACCCCGGAGCAGGTGGCGGCCGAGCAGGGGCCGGCGGCGCAGGCGGCCTTCCGCGCCCAGCGCGCCCATCCGCCGCTGCCGCCGCGCGATCCGCAGCAGCTGATCGCCTTCGCCCGCGAGGCTCTCGAACGCAGCCTGGCCGCCTACCGTGACGGTCAGCGCCAGCAGGCCTACGACCTGGCGGTCGCGGCCTACCTGGAAGGCTTCGAGCTGGTCGAGAGCGGGCTGAACAACATCGATCCCGAGCAGCGCAAGGCCACCGAGCGGGCCATGATGGCCTACCGCCAGGCGATGCAGGACGCGGCTCCGCTCGAGGAAGCATCCCAGCGCCTGACCCTGGCCCAGGCGGCGCTGGCCAAGTCCGCCGAGCTGCTGGCCAGCGGGCAGATGTCGCCGTGGGTGAGCTTCCTGTCGGCGCTGCTGATCCTGGTGCGCGAAGGCGTGGAGGCGATCCTGGTGCTGGCGGCGATCCTCGCCTACCTCAACAAGACCGGCCAGGGCGAGGCGGCCCGCAGCGTGCATATCGGCTGGGGCCTGGCGATCCTCGCCGGCATCGTCACCTGGGCGGTGGCGGCCTATGTGATCGACGTCAGCGGCACCCAGCGCGAATTGCTCGAAGGCGGCTCGGCGCTGTTCGCCAGCGTGGTGCTGCTGTGGGTCGGCGTGTGGATGCACGACCGCCGCCACGCGGCGGCCTGGCAGGACTACATCAAGAACAGCCTGGTCGGTAGCGGCGGGCGCTTCGGCTTCGCCCTGCTGGCGTTCATCTCGATCTATCGCGAACTGTTCGAGATCATCCTGTTCTACGAGACCCTCTGGCTGCAGGCCGGCCCGGCCGGTCACGGCATGGTGCTGGGCGGCAGCGCCGCGGCGCTGGTGCTGCTGCTGGGCCTGGCTTGGCTGATCCTGCGCGGCTCGCGCAAGCTGCCGCTGTCCACCTTCTTCGGCGTCAACGCCGTGCTGCTGTGCGCGCTGTCGGTGGTGTTCGCCGGGCATGGCGTGGTGGCGCTGCAGGAGGCCGGGGTGCTGGCGACCCATCCGGTGCCGTTCTTCGAGTTCGACTGGCTGGGCATTCGCGCCGACGCCCTGAGCCTCGGCGCCCAGGCGTTGGCCCTGGCGGCCATCGCGGTCTTCTACGTGCGCAGTTGGCGCAACGGGCGGCGGCGCACGCCATTCAAGCCGGCCTGAGGCCGGCAATGCGGGCCGGCGCGGGGTAAGCTGCGCCGGCTTTTGTTATTCGGAGAGCACGCATGCGCGTATGGATCGATGCCGACGCCTGCCCACGGGCGGCGCGGGATCTGGTGGTGAAGTTCGCCCTCAAGCGCAAGTTCGAGGTGCTGCTGGTCGCCGGGCAGCCGCAGGTCAAGCCGGCGTTCGCCTGCGTGCGGCTGATCGTGGTGCCGAGCGGGCCGGACGCGGCCGACGACTACCTGGTCGAGCACGCGGTGCCCGGCGAACTGGTGATCTGCTCGGACGTGCCGCTGGCCGACCGCCTGGTGAAGAAGGGCGTGGCCGCCCTCGACCCGCGCGGGCGCGAGTTCGACGAGCGCAACATGGGCGAGCGCCTGGCGGTGCGCAACCTGTTCACCGAGCTGCGCGAGCAGGGCCAGGCCGGCGGTGGCCAGGCGGCCTACTCGGACAAGGACCGCCAGGCCTTCGCCAACGCCTTCGACCGCCTGCTCAACGCCCTGACCCGCCAGGCCGCGGCGCGCGCGACCTGACGGTCGGCGGCTCAGGCCAGCTCGAGCACCCGGTCGACCAGCTTGTTGATGCCGCTGGCCGCCTCGGCGATGCTCCGGGCCAGCATGTAGGCCGGGGTGGTGACCAGCTTGCGCTGGGCATCCACCACCACGTCGTCCACCGCGCACTCGACGTGCTCGGCGCCCATGTCGACCAGCTTGCCCGCGGTGTCCGGATCGGTGCCGATGGTGCACTGCACGCCGGGGCCGTAGATGCGCGCGGCCATGGCCGGGGCGATGCAGATCAGGCCGACCGGCTTGTGGGCGTGGGCGAAGCCGCGCGCGGCGGCCAGCACGTCCGGCTGCACCGCGCAGCTGGCGCCGCGGAAGGCGAAGTCGGAGAGGTTCTTCGCCGCGCCGAAGCCGCCGGGGATCACCAGCGCGTCGTAGTCTTCCGCCTTTAGCTCGCGCACGTCGCGGATCTTGCCGCGGGCGATGCGCGCCGCCTCGACCAGCACGTTGCGGCTCTCGGCGCTTTCCTGGCCGGTCAGGTGGTTGACCACGTGGTGCTGGGGGATGTCCGGGGCGAAGCACTGCACCTCGGCGCCGCGCTGGCTGAGGCGCAGCAGGGCGAGCACGCTCTCGTGGATCTCGGCGCCATCGTAGACGCCGCAGCCGGAGAGGATCATGGCGACTTTCTTGGGCATGGGGTTTGCTCCTGTCGGGGCCGGCGCGCTGGCCGCCGGGATGGCGGGCGCGGGCGGCGGGCTTGTCTGCAATGCTAGTCGCAAGCGGGGGCTTGCGGCCATCTGTCGGTGGCCGAGGAGGGCGCCGGCGGGCTATGGTAGAGGGCTCGGGCGCCCCGGCTCGTGTCTGCTGCGCGGGTCACGGCGTTGCCGAGTTGTCATAATGGCTTCATAGACTTTCAACGCCCGCCCCGGGCCCTGGAGTGCGCCGTGAGCTTTACCCCCGCCAATCGCCTGTTCCCCGCCACCCGCCTGCGCCGCAATCGCCGCGACGACTTCTCCCGCCGCCTGGTGCGCGAGAACGTGCTGACCGTCGACGACCTGATCCTGCCGGTGTTCGTGCTGGAGGGCGAGAACCGCCGCGAGGCGGTGCCGTCGATGCCCGGCGTCGAGCGCCTGTCGATCGACCTGCTGCTCGAGGAGGCCGCCGAGCTGGTGGCCCTCGGCGTGCCGGCGGTGGCGCTGTTCCCGGTGACCCCGCTGGAGAAGAAGTCGCTGCAGGCCGAGGAGGCGTGGAACCCCGAGGGTCTCGCCCAGCGCGCCACCCGCGCCCTGCGCGCGCGCTTCCCGGAGCTGGGGGTGATCACCGACGTGGCCCTCGACCCGTTCACCACCCACGGCCAGGACGGCATCCTCGACGAGCAGGGCTACGTGCAGAACGACGTCACCGTCGACGCGCTGGTGCGCCAGGCGCTGTCGCACGCCGAGGCCGGCGCCCAGGTGGTGGCGCCGTCGGACATGATGGACGGGCGCATCCAGGCGATCCGCGAGGCGCTGGAAATCGCCGGGCACACCAACGTGCGGATCATGGCCTACTCGGCCAAGTACGCCAGCGCCTACTACGGTCCGTTCCGCGACGCGGTCGGCTCGGCGGCCAACCTCGGCAAGGGCAGCAAGAACACCTACCAGATGGACCCGGCCAACGGCGACGAGGCGCTGCACGAGGTGGCCGCCGACCTGGCCGAAGGCGCCGACATGGTGATGGTCAAGCCGGGCATGCCCTACCTCGACATCGTCCACCGCGTGAAGCAAACCTTCCGCGCGCCGACCTTCGTCTACCAGGTCAGCGGCGAGTACGCCATGCACATGGCCGCGTTGCAGAACGGCTGGCTGGGCGAGGCGGTGATCCTCGAATCTTTGGTCGCGTTCAAGCGCGCCGGCGCCGATGGCATCCTCACCTACTTCGCCAAGCGTGCCGCGCAACTGTTGAAACAACAGGGCTGAGACCCTGCAGGAACCCGCAATGAACAATCCAGGACACATCGATAACGAACTGCCGGAGCTGCCGGCTGCCCCCGGCCTGCTTGCCGACAACGACGAGGCCGCGCCGGCGGCGGCCGAGCCGCCCGTCACGGTGGTGGAGGCGGCGGAGCCGCCGGCTCCGGTACCGGGGCTGGACGACAGCAGCCTGTACATCCACCGCGAGCTGTCGCAGCTGAAGTTCAATATCCGCGTCCTGGAGCAGGCGCTCGACGAGGCCACCCCGCTGCTCGAGCGCCTGAAGTTCCTGCTGATCTTCTCCAGCAACCTCGACGAGTTCTTCGAGATCCGTGTCGCCGGGCTGAAGAAGCAGGTCGCCTTCGCCCGCGAGCTGGCCGGCGCCGACGGCCTGCAGCCGCAGCAGGTGCTGGCGCGGATCAGCGAGCTGGTCCACGAGCAGGTCGAGCGCCAGTACGCGATCCTCAACGACGTGCTGCTGCCGGCGCTGGCGCAGCACGACATCCGCTTCATCCGCCGCCGGCAGTGGACCACCAAGATCAAGGCCTGGGTGCGCCGCTACTTCCGCGAGGAGATCGCGCCGATCATGACGCCGATCGGCCTCGACCCGACCCACCCGTTCCCGCTGCTGGTCAACAAGAGCCTCAACTTCATCGTCGAGCTGGAGGGCATCGACGCCTTCGGCCGCGACTCCGGCCTGGCCATCCTGCCGGCGCCGCGCCTGCTACCGCGGGTGATCCGCGTGCCGGAAGAGGTCGGCGGCCCCGGTGACAACTTCGTGTTCCTCTCCTCGATGATCCACGCGCATGCCGACGACCTGTTCCACGGCATGAGCGTCAAGGGCTGCTACCAGTTCCGCCTGACCCGCAACGCCGACCTGTCGGTGGACGCCGAGGACGTCGAGGACCTGGCTCGCGCGCTGCGCGGCGAGCTGTATTCGCGGCGTTTCGGCGACGCGGTGCGCCTGGAGGTGGTCGACACCTGCCCGGCACACCTGGTCGACTACCTGCTCAAGCAGTTCGGCCTCACCGAGGCCGAGCTGTACCGAGTCAACGGCCCGGTCAACCTGACCCGCCTGTTCGCCATCACCGGCCTGGACAGCCACCGCGAGCTGCAGTATTCGCCGCTGACCCCGGCGATTCCCAAGCTGCTGCAGAACAGCGACAAGCTGTTCAGCGTGCTCGGCAAGCAGGACGTGCTGCTCTACCACCCGTTCGAGTCGTTCACCCCGGTGGTCGACCTGCTGCGCCAGGCGGCCAAGGACCCCAACGTGCTGGCGATCAAGCAGACCCTGTACCGCTCGGGGGCCAACTCGGAGATCGTCGACGCCCTGGTCGACGCGGCGCGCAGCGGCAAGGAAGTCACCGTGGTGATCGAGCTGCGCGCGCGCTTCGACGAGGAGTCCAACCTGACCCTCGCCGGCCGCCTGCAGCAGGCCGGCGCGGTGGTGATCTACGGCGTGGTCGGCTTCAAGACCCACGCCAAGATGATGCTGATCCTGCGCCGCGAGAACGGCGAGCTGGTGCGCTACGCCCACCTGGGCACCGGCAACTACCACACCGGCAACGCCCGCCTGTACACCGACTACAGCCTGCTGACCTCCGACGACGCGCTGTGCGAGGACGTGTCCAAGCTGTTCAACCAGCTGATCGGCATGGGCAAGAGCCTGCGCATGAAGAAGCTGCTGCACGCGCCCTTCACCCTGAAGAAGACCCTGCTCGACCTGATCGCCCGCGAGACCCAGCACGCCAGCGAGGGCAAGGCGGCGCAGATCATCGCCAAGATGAACGCGCTGACCGATCCGAAGATCATCAAGGCGCTGTACAAGGCCAGCCAGGCCGGGGTGCGCATCGACCTGATCGTGCGCGGCATGTGCTGCCTGCGCCCGGGCATCCCCGGGGTGTCGCACAACATCTACGTGCGCTCGATCATCGGCCGCTTCCTCGAGCACAGCCGCGCCTACTACTTCCTCAATGACGGCGACGAGCAGCTCTACCTGTCCAGCGCCGACTGGATGGAGCGCAACCTCGACAAGCGGGTGGAGACCTGCTTCCCGCTGGAAGGCAAGAAGCTGATCACCCGGGTGAAGAAGGAGCTGGAAGCCTACCTGGCCGACAACAGCCAGGCCTGGGTGCTGCAGAGCGACGGCCGCTACCAGCGCCTGCAGCCCTACGGCAACCAGAACCCGCGCAACGCCCAGGCGCTGATGGTCGAGCGGCTCAGTGGCCCGGTGCTGTCGGCCAGCTGAATCGAGCGTGGAAAGCAAAAGGGGCAGCCTGCCAGGCTGCCCCTTTTGCGTGGCGGCGGGCGATCAGCGCCCGCTCAGCTTGTAGCCCAACCGCGCCAGCCACTGCGCCTCGGCCTCGATGTCGGCCTGGGTCAGCGGATTGGCCTCCAGCCAGCCGGCCGGGAACACCGCCTCCAGGCTGCGCGGGCCGGCGTGGAACTGCACCTCGGGCATTTCCTGGGTGCCGCGGATGTGGTGGAACAGGATGGCGAAGCGCAGCACGATGCACAGGCGCACCAGGCGCTCGCCTTCCTCGCCGAATTCGGCGAAGCGCTCGGCCGGGATATTGCGCCGGTGGCCGCGCACCAGCAGGGCCAGCATCTGCTGGTCGATGCGCGCGAAGCCGGCCAGGTCGGCGTGCTCGAGGATGTAGGCGCCGTGCTTGTGGTAGTGGTAGTGGGCGATGTCCATGCCGATCTCGTGCACCTTGGCGCCCCACGACAGCAGCTCGCGGTGCCAGTCGTCGTTGAGGCCCCAGGGCTCGGCGACCTGGGCGAGGATCGACAGCGCCTTGGCCTCGACCCGCGCGGCCTGCTCGAGGTCGACGTGGTAGCGCTCCATCAGCGCCGACAGGGTGCGCTCGCGCACATCCTCGTGGCTCTGCCGGCCGATCATGTCGTACAGCACGCCCTCGCGCAGGGCGCCCTCGGTGTGCTTCATGCAGTCGATGCCGAGGGCGTCGAAGGTCGCCTCGAGGATCGCCAGCCCGGCCGGCAGGATGGCCTGGCGGTCCGGCTTGACCCCGTCGATGGCCAGCTCGGCCAGGCTGTCGCACTTGAGCAGCTTGCGCTTGAGCCAGGCCAGCCCGTCCGGGGTGATCTCGCCATTGCTCTGCCCGCCGGCCACCAACGCCTGGGCGATGGCGCGGATGCTGCCGGAGGAGCCGACCGCCTCGCTCCAGCCGAGCTTGCGCACCGCCTGCTCGAAGCCCATCAGCTCTAGCCGCGCCGAGGTGTAGGCCTGGGCATAGCGCGCCAGGCTCAGCTTGCCGTCGCCGAAGAAGCGCTTGCTGTAGCTGACGCAGCCCATCTGCTGGCTCTCGCGCAGCAGCGACTCGAAGCGCTCGCCGACGATGAACTCGGTGCTGCCGCCGCCGATGTCCACCACCAGGCGCTTGCCCTCGGCGTCCGGCAGGCTGTGCGACACGCCGAGGTAGATCAGGCGCGCTTCCTCGCGGCCGGACACCACCTCGACCTGATGGCCCAGCAACGCCTCGGCGCGGCGGATGAACACCGCGCGGTTGCGCGCCTCGCGCAGGGCGTTGGTGGCGACGATGCGCACCGCGCCCTGCGGCAGGCCGTGGATCAGCTGGGCGAAGCGGCGCAGGCAGTCGAGGCCGCGGGTCATCGCCGCCTCGTCGAGGTTGCGCTGTTCGTCGAGCCCGGCGGCCAGCTGCACCTTCTCGCCCAGGCGGTCGAGCAGGCGGATCTCGCCCTGGTCGACGCGGGCCAGCACCATGTGGATGCTGTTGGAACCGATGTCGATGGCGGCGATCAAGGGGAAGGCGGTGGCTGGCGTATACGGCATGGTCGATGCTTCTCGCGGCAAAACGGCTAAGGCTGCCATGATAGAGCAATCGCGGGGGATGCAGTTGATGGTCGTCAGGCGCGTGGCGGCCTGCGCCATAGCCGCCACCCCGGCGCACGATAGCGAGAGTCAATCGCCAGGCGCCTTCCGGTAGCCGGCGACTGGGGCTATCATGCGGTAACTTTTTCGCATCCGAATCACGGAGAACCCCCCATGAGCGAATTCATCACCAACGTCACCGACGCCAGCTTCGAGCAGGACGTGCTCAAGGCCGACGGCCCGGTACTGGTCGACTACTGGGCCGAGTGGTGTGGTCCGTGCAAGATGATTGCCCCGGTGCTCGACGAGATCGCCAAGGACTATCAGGGCAAGCTCAAGGTGTGCAAGCTGAACATCGACGACAACCAGGACACCCCCGCCAAGTTCGGCGTGCGTGGCATCCCGACCCTGATGCTGTTCAAGAACGGCAGCGTCGAGGCGACCAAGGTCGGCGCGCTGTCCAAGTCGCAACTGGCGGCTTTCCTCGACAGCAACATCTGATCCGGTTGTGCAAAACCCCGTCGCCTGACGGGGTTTTTTCTGTCCGTCTGCTAGACTCTGCGACAAATGCAGTGATAAATTCGGCCAGCAGTCACGATCCGACTGCTTCCCGCATGCCGTCGCCGCCGCCCTCTCATCCCGAATTCTTGCAGTGAACCTGCCGTATTCCCGCGGCGCGGCTTCCCGAGCTGAACGCTTTCCTTACACTCTCCCCAACGCACCTCATCCTATGAACCTGACCGAACTCAAGCAAAAGCCGATTCCCGAACTGCTGGAAATGGCCGACCAGATGGGCCTGGAGAACATGGCCCGGTCGCGCAAGCAGGACATCATCTTCGCCCTGCTGAAGAAGCACGCGAAAAGCGGCGAGGAGATCTCCGGGGATGGCGTGCTGGAGATCCTGCAGGACGGCTTCGGATTCCTGCGCAGCGCGGATTCCTCCTACCTGGCCGGCCCCGACGACATCTATGTGTCGCCCAGCCAGATCCGCCGCTTCAACCTGCGCACCGGTGACACCATCATCGGCAAGATCCGTCCGCCCAAGGAAGGCGAGCGCTACTTCGCGCTGCTCAAGGTCGACACCATCAACTTCGACCGCCCGGAGAATGCGAAGAACAAGATCCTGTTCGAGAACCTCACTCCGCTGTTCGCCAACAAGCGGCTGAAGATGGAGGCCGGCAACGGCTCCAAAGAGGATCTCACCGGCCGGGTGATCGACCTCTGCGCGCCGATCGGCAAGGGCCAGCGCGGCCTGATCGTCGCCCCGCCGAAGGCGGGCAAGACCATCATGCTGCAGAACATCGCGGCCAATATCACCCGCAACAACCCCGAGTGCTACCTGATCGTCCTGCTGATCGACGAGCGTCCGGAGGAAGTGACCGAGATGCAGCGCACCGTGCGCGGCGAAGTGGTCGCCTCCACCTTCGACGAGCCGCCGGCGCGCCACGTGCAGGTCGCCGAGATGGTCATCGAGAAGGCCAAGCGCCTGGTCGAGCACAAGAAGGACGTGGTCATCCTGCTCGACTCCATCACCCGTCTGGCGCGCGCCTACAACACCGTGATCCCCAGCTCCGGCAAGGTGCTCACCGGCGGTGTCGACGCCCACGCCCTGGAGAAGCCCAAGCGCTTCTTCGGCGCCGCGCGCAACATCGAGGAGGGCGGCAGCCTGACCATCCTCGCCACCGCGCTGGTGGAAACCGGCTCGAAGATGGACGAGGTGATCTACGAGGAGTTCAAGGGCACCGGTAACCTGGAGCTGCAGCTGGACCGCAAGATCGCCGAGAAGCGCGTGTTCCCGGCCATCAACATCAACAAGTCGGGCACCCGCCGCGAAGAGCTGCTGACCGGTGACGAGGAACTGCAGCGCATGTGGATCCTGCGCAAGATCCTCCATCCGATGGACGAGATCGCCGCCATCGAGTTCCTCCTCGACCGTCTGAAGGACACCAAGACCAACGAGGAATTCTTCCAGTCGATGAAGCGCAAGTAAGCTTCGCCCTGGAATCCCCGCAACGGCCGGCTCTTGCCGGCCGTTGTCGTTTCTGCCCGGTTGCACGGCTGTAGGGGCGAATTCATTCGCCTGCAGGTCTTGGCAAGGCGAATGAATTCGCCCGGCAGGCAGCCTCTCGTGGTTTCTGCCCGGTGTCGTTCGGCGCTAGACTTGCCACCCTCCGAATCCTCCCGAGGCTCAAGCATGCAGTATC
>DASQBU010000054.1:0-4863 GCA_035635035.1 Pseudomonas sp. | reverse complement strand
TACGAGGCGCTGGACAAGCGCATCTACGCCGCCGAGGACGGTCGCGAGGCCCTCGACGACCTCGCCCTGCAGGCGCTGAAGAGCGAGCGCGTGCAGCTCAAGGACCAGATCGCCGCGCGCCTGCGCCAGATCGGCGGCGGCGGCCGCTGAACCGCGACAGCGTGCACGCCGCCGCCGAGCCGGCCGGTCTACCCTGACCGGCCCAGCCAAACCACAAGGAGCCCACCATGAGCCTGCTGCAGGAATTCAAGGCCTTCGCCGTCAAGGGCAACATGATCGACATGGCGGTCGGCATCATCATCGGCGCCGCCTTCGGCAAGATCGTCTCGTCGCTGGTCGGCGACGTGATCATGCCGCCACTGGGGATGATCATCGGCGGGGTCGACTTCTCCGACCTGGCGATCACCCTCAAGGCCGCCGAGGGCACGGCCCCGGCGGTGGTGCTGGCCTACGGCAAGTTCATCCAGAGCATCGTCGACTTCGTCATCGTCGCCTTCGCCATCTTCATCGGCATCAAGGCGATCAACCGCCTCAAGCGCGAGGAGGCCGCCGCCCCGGCCGAGCCGCCGGCGCCGACCAAGGACCAGGAGCTGCTGAGCGAGATCCGCGACCTGCTCAAGGCGCAGCAGAAGTAGGCGGCGCTACCAGTAGTTCTCCAGCGCCAGCTGGCCCGGTCGGCTGCGCAGGCTGAGCTGCAGGTCGCGCAGCTTCAGCCGCTCGCGCAGCTCCTCGACCATCGCCGGGTTGCCGCAGAGCATCAGCCGCGAATGCTCGGGGTCGATGGCCAACCCGGCGGCACGCTCCAGTTCGCCGCTGTCGAGCAACGCGGGGAGCCGTGCGGCGAGGCAGCCGGGCAGCGCCTCGCGGGTCACCACCGGCAGGTAGGTCAGCTTGTCCGCCACGCCCGCCAGCTCCGGCCGCAGGTACAGCCCGCCGATCAGCTCCCGGTAGGCCAGTTCGGCGCCGCTGCGCACGCTGTGGGCCAGCACCACCCGTTCGAAACGCTGCCACACCTCGGGGTCCTGGAGGATCGACAGGAACGGGCCGATGCCGGTGCCGCTGGCCAGCAGCCACAGGTCGCGGCCGTCGCCGAAGCGCTCGAGGGTGAGGAAGCCGTAGGCCTGGCGCTCCACCAGCAGCTCGTCGCCTACCGCCAGGCGCGCCAGCCGCGCACTGAACTCGCCATCCGGCACCTCGACGGAGAAGAACTCGAGACAATCGTCGTGGGGCGCCGAGACCATCGAATAGGCGCGCCAGATCATCTCGCCGTCGGCCTTGCGCATCCCGAGGCGGGCGAACTGGCCGGCGCGGAAGCGGAAGGCCGGATCGCGCGTGCAGCGCAGGCTGAACAGCCCCGGCGACCAGCGCCAGCTCTCGAGCACCCGTTCGCAGGTGAACTTCTCGGCACCGACCGTCATACTTCCCCCCCGATGGCCGTCAAGGTGCGGCCTTGCCTCCTTCATATAGCGCAAATCCCCCGCCCATGCCCCTGTTCGTCACTCCCTTCGCCCAACTCGACCTGCTGCGCCAGCCCGAGCAACGCCATGACCCGCTGCAGGCCTTCGACGCCGCCGACGAGTACCTGCTCGCCCATGTCCACGAACAGGGCCTGGCCGCCACCAGCCGGGTGCTGCTGCTCAACGACGGCTTCGGCGCGCTGGCCTGCGCCCTGGCGCCCCACGCGCAGGTGACCAGCAGCGGCGACTCCTTCCTCGGCGCCCTGGCGCTGCACAAGAACCTGGCGCGCAACGGCCTGGCGGCCGAGGCGGTACGCTTCGTGCCGGCCAGCCAGGCGCCGGAGGGGCCGTTCGACTGGGTGCTGCTGCGCGTGCCCAAGACCCTGGCGCTGCTCGAGGAGCAGCTGATCCGCCTGCACGGCCAGCTGGCGCCCGGCGCGCGAGTGGTCGCCGCCGGCATGGTCAAGCACCTGCCGCACGCTGCCGGCGACCTGCTGGAGAAGTACGTCGGCCCGGTGCAGGCCTCGCTGGCGGTGAAGAAGGCGCGCCTGCTGCTGTGCACGCCGCAGAGCCGGCTGGCGCCGACCTCGCCCTACCCAAGCCGCTACCGCCTGGACAGCCCGGCGCTGGAGCTGGTCAACCACGCCAACGTGTTCTGCCGCGAGGGCCTGGACATCGGCACCCGCGCCTTCCTGCCGTTCCTGCCGACCAACCTCGGCCGGGCGCGGGTCGCCGATCTGGGCTGCGGCAACGGCGTGCTGGCCATCGTCAGCGCGCTGGCCAACCCTGAGGCCGAGTACACCCTGGTCGACGAATCGTTCATGGCGGTGCAGTCCGCCGCGGAAAACTGGCGTGCGGCGCTGGGCGAGCGGCCGGTGGAAGTGCGTGCCGGCGACGGTCTGGCCGGGCAGGCGCCGGCCTCGCTGGATCTGGTGCTGTGCAACCCGCCGTTCCACCAGCAGCAGGTGGTCGGCGACTTCCTCGCCTGGCGCATGTTCCAGCAGGCCCACGCCGCGCTGGTACGCGGCGGCGAGCTGTGGATCGTCGGCAACCGCCATCTCGGCTACCACGCCAAGCTCAAGCGGCTGTTCCGCGAAGTGACCCAGGTGGGCGCCAACCCGAAGTTCGTCGTGCTGCGCGCCCGCAAGGGCTGAGCGCCGGGCGGGACCCGGCGCGGAAGGCCGGTCAGTAGACGCGGAATTCCGTGTGGCAGGCCTTGCAGGCCTTCTCCACGCGGTCGACCGGCGCGGCCAGGTTCTCGGCCTTGAGCGGCGCCTGGCCGGTGGCGGCGACCAGCGCGGCGGTGCTCGCCTCGAGGTCGCGGGCCAGCTGCTGGAAGCGCTCCTGGCGCTGCCACACCGCGTCGCGGGCGTCGCTGTTCGCCTCGCGGGTCTGCGGGAAGTGCTGCCAGGGCTTGTGCGCCAGCTGGTCGAGCTGCACCGCGCCCTCGGCGAACTTCTTGTCGTCGAAGGGGATGCGTCCGCGCAGCATGCCGCCGAGGTCTTCGCTGGTGCGCAGCATCTGCTTGAACAGCGCCTGGCGCTGGCCCAGCGGGGAGTTCGGATCGACACGGTCGCAGGCGGTCAGGGTCAGGCCGCTCAGGGCCAGCAGAAGCAGGGTTCGGGCAATCATGGCAACTCGCGGGTGGAGGGCTGAAAACGCGCGACAGTATCCGCCCATCGCCGGGCCCGGCCAAGCCCTGGCGCGGCGGTGCGGCGTGTCCGGTTGTCGCAAAGCGTTTCGCGCCGCCCGCCGTGCCAGCGGCGCCCGCCTCTGGCATGCTGTAGGCCCCGCCCGTCAACCCGGCCAGGAGTCGCCATGAATTTCCATACCCGCAAGTGGGTGCGCCCCGAAGACCTCAACGCCAACGGCACGCTGTTCGGCGGCAGCCTGCTGAAGTGGATCGACGAGGAGGCGGCGATCTACGCCATCATCCAGCTGAACAACCAGCGGGTGGTGACCAAGATCATTTCCGAGATCAACTTCGTCAGCTCGGCGCGCCAGGGCGACATCATCGAGCTGGGCATCACCGCCACCCACTTCGGCCGCACCTCGATCACCCTGCGCTGCGTGGTGCGCAACAAGATCACCCGCAAGAACATCCTGACCATCGAGCGCATGGTGTTCGTCAACCTCGGCGAGGACGGCCTGCCGGCGCCGCACGGCAAGACCGAGATCACCTACGGCGACGCGCGCATCAAGGACTGACCCGGCGCCGCGCCGGCCGGCGGCCACAGCCGATTGCGCCGGCGGGCCTTGGGTGCGCGCGCCGGCGCGGCTATAATCGCCGCCTCTTGCGGCCCCGCGCCGCACCCGCCACCCGTCCGAGGGGCGCTGCAGCAGGCTTGCGCCGATCCGAGCATCGGCCCGCCTGTCAGGCTCGGACGGCTGTCGCTCCGGCTGTCCGCGTCCTGCGGCCGCCGCTTCTGACTTCAACGGCGCCCATTCGACATCACGAATGGAGATACGCATGAGCGCTGCTTTTGCCGATTACAAGGTTGCCGACATCACCCTGGCCGACTGGGGCCGTCGCGAGATCATCATCGCCGAGTCCGAGATGCCGGCGCTGATGGGCCTGCGCCGCAAGTACGCCGCACAGAAGCCGCTGGCCGGCGCCAAGATCCTCGGCTGCATCCACATGACCATCCAGACCGCGGTGCTGATCGAGACCCTGGTCGCCCTCGGCGCCGAAGTGCGCTGGTCATCCTGCAACATCTTCTCCACCCAGGACCAGGCCGCCGCGGCCATCGCCGCCGCCGGCATCCCGGTGTTCGCCTGGAAGGGCGAGACCGAGGAAGAGTACGAGTGGTGCATCGAGCAGACCATCCTCAAGGACGGCCAGCCGTGGGACGCCAACATGGTGCTGGACGACGGCGGCGACCTGACCCAGATCCTCCACGCCAAGTACCCGGCGATGCTCGACAAGATCCACGGCATCACCGAGGAAACCACCACCGGCGTGCACCGCCTGCTCGACATGCTCAAGGCCGGCACCCTGAAAGTCCCGGCGATCAACGTCAACGACTCGGTGACCAAGAGCAAGAACGACAACAAGTACGGCTGCCGCCACAGCCTCAACGACGCCATCAAGCGCGGCACCGACCACCTGCTGTCCGGCAAGCAGGCACTGGTGATCGGCTACGGCGACGTGGGCAAGGGCTCGGCGCAGTCGCTGCGCCAGGAAGGCATGATCGTCAAGGTCAGCGAGATCGACCCGATCTGCGCCATGCAGGCGTGCATGGACGGCTTCGAGGTGGTCTCCCCCTACCTCGACGGCAACAACGACGGCAGCGAGGCCTCGATCGACAAGGCGCTGCTGGGCAAGATCGACCTGATCGTCACCACCACCGGCAACATCAACGTCTGCGACGCCAACATGCTCAAGGCGCTGAAGAAGCGCGCCGTG
>DASQBU010000053.1:0-2586 GCA_035635035.1 Pseudomonas sp. | reverse complement strand
CCTCCAGGCTCAAGTCCATATGAGCATTGGCAATAGAACTGCGGTAGCGGCGCCAGCAAGGCTCATCGCCAAGGCGGCAAAGCCCCCGGCTTCATGATTCTCCTGCAGAGCCTGGGCCGTTCCGATCGCATGCGCCGCAAGGCCCAGAGTCAGCCCGCGTGCGGCCGGGCTGCTCACGCCGGCACGGTCGAGCAGGAACGGCCCCAGCACCGCGCCGAGAACGCCGGTGATCATCACGAAAACTGCCGTCAGCGCGGGAATCCCGCCCATCTCCTCGGCCAGGGCGATCGCGATCGGCGAGGTGACCGACTTCGGCGCCAGGGTCATCAGCATCTCCTGGTTCGCACCGAGCAAGGCGGCAATGCCGAGGGTCAGAGCGACCGTGACCGTTCCACCGACCAGCAGAGCGATGGTCACCGGCCAGAACAACTGGCGGATGCGCGGCAGGTTCTGCTGCAGCGGCACCGCCAACGCCACGGTGGCCGGGCCGAGCAGCAGCCAGAGCATGCTCGACTCCTGGCGATAGCGCGGGTAGCCGATGTCGCAGGCCCACAGCGCTCCGACCAGCAGCAGGGTCGCCACCAGCACGGGCTGGGCTAGCAGCCAGCGGCTGCGCTGGTACAGCTCCAGGGCCAGCTGGTAGGCCAGCAGGGTCAGGCCGAGAGCGAACAGCGGATGGCCGACGATACCGGTCCAGATGGCCGTCATGATCGCTCTCCCCGACCGAGCTGGCGGCGGATCAGCCACTGCATCAGCCAGCCGGTCAGCGGCATGCCGACCAGCAGCGAGAGCACCAGCGCGGCGGAAATGGCCCAGAAATCGGCAATGATCCGCTGCCACTGCACCATGATGCCCACCGCAGGCGGCACCAGCAGCAGCGGCAGGTACTTGAGCAGCATGCCGGCGCTCTGGCGCAGCTCCTCGTTGCCGGGGCCCGCGATACCCAGCCAGGCCAGGGCCAGCAGCATGCCGAGGATCGGTCCCGGCAGGGCCGGCAGCAGCCAGAGGTTCAGGGCCGTACCGGCCAGCTGGAAGACCAGCAGCAGGAGCAGGCCGCGCACGCTCATGCCCTACTCCTCCTCGTCCACGCCGATCCGCCGGCGGAACAGCGGGCGCGGTTCGAGCACCGAGCGGCCGTACAGCACGCTGAGGCCGTTGAGGCCCTTGAGCGCATCGGCCACCGACTTGTCCTCGCGCACGGCGAAGGCGTCGAAGCCGCACTGGCGCATGTGGCTGAGCTGGTCGCGCAGCACGTCGCCCACCGCGCGCAGCTCGCCCTGCCAGCCGAGGCGGCTGCGCAGCAGATAGGCCTGGCTGTAGGCGCGGCCGTCTCGAAAGCTCGGGAACTCCAGGGCGATCAGCGGTAGACCGGCCAGCCACGGCGCCAGTTGCTCCGGCTCGTCGTCGGGGGACAGCCAGAGGCCGTCGCGGGTGTCGGCGCGCCCGGCCAGTACGTCCGCGCTCTGCCGCGCGCGCCACAGCTCCAGCGGCAGCAGCAGCGGTCCTGCCGGCAGCGGCTCGAGCGCCTCGCGCACCCAGGTCCAGGGATCGTCGGCGACGATGCGCGCGCCGTCCGCGCCCAGCTTGATCAGGTTGTTCATGCCGAAGCCTCCTGCTGGCGGTAGACCCTTTCCTTGAACGGTTCCAGCCCGATGCGCTGCACGGTGTCGACGAAGGGCTCGTCGCCCTCGCGGTAGGCCAGGAAGGTGTCGACCAGACGTTCGATCACCTCGGGAATCTGCTCGGCGCCGAATGCCGGGCCGATCACCTTGCCCAGCGCGCTGGCCTTGCCCTGGGCACCGCCGATGGTGACCTGGTACCACTCGCTGCCGTTCTTGTCGACGCCGAGGATGCCGATGTTGCCGATGTGGTGGTGCGCACAGGCGTTCATGCAGCCGGAGATGTTCAGGCTCAGCTCGCCCAGATCGTGCAGGTGGTCGAGGTCCTCGAAACGCTGCTGGATGGCCTGGGCGATGGGGATCGACTTGGCGTTGGCCAGCGAGCAGTAGTCGCCGCCCGGGCAGGCGATGATGTCGGTGAGCAGGCCAACGTTCGGCGTGGCCAGGCCCAGCTCGCCGGCGCGCTGCCACACGGCGTACAGGTCGGCCTTGCGCACGTCGGGCAGCACCACGTTCTGTTCGTGGGCGATGCGGATCTCGCCGAAGCCATAGCGCTCGGCCAGCTCGGCGATGCCTTCCATCTGTGCGGCGGTGACGTCGCCTGGCGGCATGGCCGGCCCCGGCTTGGTGGACAGCACCACCGCGGCGTAGCCCGGCACCTTGTGCGCCTGCAGGTTGCGCGTCGCCCAGCGGGCGAACTCGCGGTCGCGGGCCAGCGCGCTGCCGTAGTCGAGGTCGGTATCGGCCAGCACGGCGTAGGCCGGCGGGGCGAAGAACGCCGCGACGCGCTGGTATTCGGCCTCGGTCAGCTCGGCCGGGCCGTCCTTGATGTGCTGCCACTCCTCCTCCACCTCGCGGGCGAAGGCCTCGACGCCGAGCGCCTTGACCAGGATCTTGATGCGCGCCTTGTACTTGTTGTCGCGCCGGCCATGACGGTTGAACACCCGCAGGATGGCCTCGACGTAGG
>DASQBU010000052.1:0-2928 GCA_035635035.1 Pseudomonas sp. | reverse complement strand
TCGTCCTTGGCCCAGACCACGAACACGTCGGCGATCGGGCTGTTGGTGATCCACATCTTGCTGCCGGTCAGGCGGTAGCCGCCGTCGACCTTCTTGGCGCGGGTGATCATCGAGCCCGGGTCGGAGCCGTGGTTCGGCTCGGTCAGGCCGAAGCAACCGATGTATTCGCCGCTGGCCAGTTTCGGCAGGTACTTCTGCTTGGTGGCTTCGTTGCCGAACTCGTAAATCGGCACCATCACCAAGGACGACTGCACGCTCAGCATCGAGCGGTAGCCGGAGTCGATGCGCTCGACCTCGCGGGCGATCAGGCCGTAGCACACGTAGTTGAGGCCGCTGCCACCGTACTCGGCGGGAATGGTCGCGCCGAGCAGGCCGGTTTCGCCCATCTCGCGGAAGATCGCCGGGTCGGTGTGCTCGTTGCGGAAGGCTTCCAGCACGCGCGGCGCCAAACGGTCGGCAGCGAACTTCTGCGCGCTGTCGCGCACCATGCGCTCCTCGTCGGTGAGTTGCTGGTCGAGCAGCAGCGGATCTTCCCAGTTGAAACTGATTTTGCCAGCCATGTCGGTATTCCTCTGTGTGTCTTGTTGTTCTGATCGTTGTGTACGCAGTGAATTCAGTCGAGCCGCTCGATGACGCAGGCAATCCCCTGCCCCAGGCCGATGCACAGGCTGACCAGCGCCAGGCGCCCGCCCGTACGCTCCAGTTGGCGCAGCGCGGTCAGCGCCAGGCGTGCCCCGGAAGCGCCCAGCGGGTGGCCGAGGGCGATCGCGCCGCCATTGGGGTTGAGGCGCGGATCCTCGCCATCCAGCCCCAGCTCGTGGGTGCAACCCAGCACTTGGGCTGCGAAGGCTTCGTTTATCTCTATCACATCCATATCCGCCAGTGTCAGCCCGCTGCGCTGCAACACCTTGCGAATCGCCGGCACCGGGCCGAGGCCCATCAGGCGTGGCTCCACCCCGGCGATGGCGCCGGCGACGATGCGCGCCCGCGGCTTGCACTCGAAGCGCTCGCCGATGGCACGCGAGCCGATCAGCAAGGCCGCGGCACCATCATTGACGCCGGAGGCGTTGCCGGCGGTGACCACGCCGCCGTCGAACAGCGGCGACAGCCGCGACAGCGCCTCGAAGGTGCTGTCGGGACGGGGATGCTCGTCGCTCGCCACCACCTTCGGCGGCTGCCGACGCCCCTGGGCCACCTCGACGGGCAGGATCTCGCCGGCAAAGAAGCCGGCCTCGGCCGCCGCGGCATACCGCTGCTGGCTGCGCGCGGCATAGCGGTCGGCTTCCTCGCGGCCGATATCCAGCGCCTGCGCCACGTTATCGGCGGTTTCCGGCATCGAGTCGGCGCCGAACTCGGCTTCCACTCGCGGGTTGGGGAAGCGCGCGCCGATGGTGCTGTCGAAGGCGCGGAACTCGCGGGCATAGGGGCTTTCGCTCTTGGCCAGCACGAAGGGCGCCCGGCTCATGCTTTCCACCCCGCCCGCGATGAACAGCTCGCCCTCGCCGGTACGCACGGCGCGGGCAGCATCCAGCACCGCCGCCAGCCCCGAGCCGCACAGGCGGTTGACGGTGATCCCGCCAACGGACAGCGGCAGGCCGGCCAGCAGGCCCACATGGCGCGCCACGTTGCGCGCATCCTCGCCGGCCTGGTTGGTGCAGCCGGCGACGATGTCCTCATAGACCTCGCTGGCGAACGGGTTGCGCGCCACCAGGGCGCGCACCACGCCGGCCAGCAGGTCGTCCGGGCGCACCGATGCCAAGGCGCCCGCATAGCGACCAAAGGGCGTCCTCAGGCCGTCATAGATATAGGCAGTCATGCCAGTTGCTCCTGTTCTTCCGGGGTGGTGAGCGGCAGGCCGAGCTGCACGCGGCGGCGCAGCCAGGGGCTGACCCGATAGCGCGGCTCCTGATACTGCTCATGCAGTTCGTGGAGGATCTGCTCGACGCGCGCGGCGCCGAACATTTCGCCAAAGCCCAGCGGGCCATGGGGGTAGCCCAACGCCAACTGCACGGCCCGGTCGAGCACCGCCGGACTGGCGATGCGCCGCTGGGCGATCTCGCAGCCGAGGTTGACGATGCTGGCCAGTACCCGTTGGGCGACGAAGCCGGGCGAATCGTTGATCACCTCCACCGCCACGCCGTCGGCGCCCAGCGCCTGGCGCGCCTGCGCCAGCACCTGCGCATCCAGTCCGGGCTGGCGCATCAGCACGCGACGCTTGTCGAAACCGGCCAGGGTTTCCAGCGCCAGGCTGCGCGCCACCGGCAACTGCTGACGGGCGATCAGGCTGCTGGCGTCCTCGCCCAGCGGGGTGACCAGGCAGATGGCCCGCGCCGAAGGCCGGCTCCCCTCCTCCAGCACCGTACCGGCCGCCTTGAGCACCGCCGCCACCTGGCTGCGCACGCCGGCATCGCGGCTGTCCAGCCAGAACGGCCGGTCGATGGCCACCGGCAGCGGCTGCGCCTCGGCCTCGACCTGCGCCTGGCCGTCGACATAGCGATAGAAGCCCTGGCCGGTCTTGCGGCCGAGCAGGCCCGCGGCCAGTCGCGAGGGCACCAGATAGGACGGGGTGTAGCGCGGGTCCTGGTAGAACTGCTGGTACACCGACTCCATCACCGCCTGGGTCACGTCCAGGCCGATGAGGTCGAGCAGCTCGAACGGGCCCATGCGAAAGCCGAGGCTATCACGCAGGATACGGTCGATCTGTGCCGGCGAGGCCACGCCTTCGGCGAGGATGCGCAGCGCCTCCGTGCCATAGGCGCGGCCGGCGTGGTTGACCAGGAAGCCGGGGGTGTCCGGGGTCAGGGCCGGGAAGTGCCCGGCCTGCTCGGCCAGCGCGGCCAGGCGCCGGATCACCTGCGGATCGGTACGCTCGCCGCGGACCACCTCGACGATCTTCATCAGCGGCACGGGGTTGAAGAAGTGGAAGCC
>DASQBU010000051.1:0-2945 GCA_035635035.1 Pseudomonas sp. | reverse complement strand
CGTGCGCGAGGACGAGCCGTACTACCGGCACACCCTGGAAGGCAGCGACGACCTGCCGGCGCACATCAAGAGCAGCCTGCTGGGCAGCAGCCTGAGCCTGCCGGTCAGCGACGGGCGGCCGAACATCGGCACCTGGCAGGGTATCTACCTGTGCGAGCACCGCGAGCACGGCGGGGCGCGCACGCTGGTGGTGACCTTGCACGGCGAGTGAGCTGCGGGAGGTTGGACCCGCAGGGGGAAGCCGCCGGCGGCGGGCTGCGGGGCCGGGAAACTGTTGCGATTCGTGTCGATCCGCGGCCCGGCGCCGGGCCTGCGGCGGGCGGGAAAGCTCCGGCGTAGAGCGGTTGACGCCGCTTGGCGCGATGGCGCGCGAGGGGGGTGCAATGCCCCTGCTCATCGAATGGTCAATGGACAGCCGAGGCGGGCGGCCACTAGGGTCGGCGCCCCTGCAGGACAGGCTGGCCGGAGGATTGCCGGCCGTCGCGCAGGTTAGCCCATCGTTTTCTGCCAATAAAATAAGGAGCAAGTCATGCAGAAAAACCTTCTGGTCCGCGCCATTGCCGCCGCCGGCCTGCTGTTGTCCGGCCTCGCCCAGGCCAGCGAATCGCACTGGGGCTATGCCGGGGAGCATGGCCCGGAGCACTGGGGCAAGCTGGCCAGCGAGTTCGCCACCTGCAGCGCCGGCAAGAACCAGTCGCCGGTCGACCTGCGCGAGAGCGCGGCGGTCAAGGCCGAGCTGCCGCCGATCGAGCTGGACTACCGGCCGGGCGGCCACGAGGTGGTCAACAACGGCCATACCATCCAGGTCAACTACCAGCCGGGCAGCAGCATGATCGTCGGCGGCCACCGCTACGAGCTGCGCCAGTTCCACTTCCATGCGCCGAGCGAGAACGTGCGCGACGGCAAGCCGTATCCGATGGAGGTGCATTTCGTCCACGCCGACCAGGACGGCAACCTGGCGGTGCTCGGGGTGATGTACGAGCTGGGCGGCCGCAATGGCGAGCTGGCCAAGGCCTGGGAGGTCATGCCGAAGGAGGCCGGCGGCAAGGGCGCGCCGGCGCAGTTGCTGGACGCCCGCGCGCTGGTGCCGGCCGACCGCGCGCACTTTCGCTTCACCGGTTCGCTGACCACGCCGCCGTGCAGCGAGGGGGTCAGCTGGTTCGTGCTGAAGGCCACCGACCAGGCCGCGCCCGAGCAGGTGGCGCATTTCGCCGAGACCATCCGCCACGACAACAACCGCCCGCCGCAGCCGCTCAACGCCCGGCTGGTGTTGCACTGAGGCGCCAGCGTTCACCCCGACCGGCTGGCTGGCGCCCGCGCTCCGGCGCGGACGCCAGCGGCGCTGGCCGCCCTCAGTACGGCGCCCGGCCCAGATAGTTGCCCTTCGGGTCGTACTGGCAGACCACGATCATCTGGTCGTCGCACTCGCTGACGCCGCAACCGAGGTGGCGGGTGTCGCGCCAGGCCATCTGCGTGTAGTGGCCGCTGGGCGCCCAGTTGTCCGGGCGCAGCGGGCCGCCGCGGTACAGACGGCTCTCCCGGGCCCAGGCCAGGGCGGCATCCTTCACCCCGTAGTAGCCGGCGGTGCCCATGTAGAGGTTTTCGCCGTAGCTCGGGTGGTGGCTGTGCTGCATGCGGCAACTGGTGTCGGCGAGGTGGTCGGCCCAGCGCTGGGCGCTGGCGGCGACCGGCGGCGACCACTGCAGCGGCGCGACGCCGACCTCCGCGCGGGTGCGGTTGTGTTCGCGCAGCAGGGTTTTCACCTCGTCCGGGGCGAGGCGCGAGCCGCTCGCGGCGGGGGCGGCGGGCGTGCTGGCGCAGGCGAGCAGCAGGAGGGTGGCGAGGCCGAGGGGCAGGTAACGAGCGGGGCGAGTGCGCATGGGGAGGTTTCGTGTGGCTGGCAAGGGGGACGGCTTATTGGTGGAGCGCAGACAACAGGTCGGCCCCTTGCGTTCCCCACTCCCGGCCCGGCGGTCTGCCCTACAGGCGGCGCAACATCGCCCCGTAGCCTTCCTCCGCCAGCACCTGGCGCACCGCCGGGCGCTTGAGCAGGCGCCGGTAGTGCGCCCGGCAGTTGTCCGGCAGCGGGATGCCGCTGCGGTCGGCCCAGAACTCGACGTAGAACAGCGCGCAATCGGCGATGCCGAAGCGCCCGGTGACGTAGTTGCCGCCTTCGAGCAGCGGCGCGACCGCGGCGAAGCCCTCGGCGACCCGTTCGCGCCCCTCGGCCTGCACCGCCGCGTGCTCGGCCGGGTCGGCGGCGAACCTGGCGGTGGTGAAGAGGCGGGCGAAGCCCTGGCCGTGGATCTCGCGGCCGGCCAGGTCGAGCACTTCCTGCACCAGCGCCAGGCCGGCGGCGTCCTCGGGAATCAGCCGGCGCTTGGGGTGGTTGCGCGCCAGCCACCAGGCGATGGCCTGGAAGTCGGTCAGCGCGCTGCCGTCGTCCAGTACCAGGCTGGGGATGGTGGCGTTGGGGTTGATGGCCAGGTACTCGGGCTTGAGGTGGTCGCCGGCCAGCAGGTCGACGATCCACGCCTCGAACACCAGCTCCAGTTCTTCGAGGAGGATGTGGATGCCGGTGCTGCACGAACCGGGGGTCATGTAGAACTTCATGGTCATGCTTCGGCACCTTCCTGGTCGTGGCGTGGATCGAGCAGGCCCTGCTCGCGGAGCATGGCCTTGAAACCCTTCATCACCGGGCGGGAGATCCTGGTCTCGGCCAGCACGCGCTGCTCGTAGACGCGCAGCCGCATCGCCTCGTCGAGGCTGGCGCCGGCCGCGGCGATCAGCGCGTGTTCGGCGGCGCCGAGTCGCGCGCCGGGGCAGTCCTTGACCTGTTCGTAGAGCAGCGCCATCACGCGCTTCTCGGTCGGGCGCATCTTGCACTTGCCGTCGAGGATCTTGAGCATCACCGCGGTGGCGCAGTCGACGTGGGCGGGGCTCAG
>DASQBU010000050.1:0-3091 GCA_035635035.1 Pseudomonas sp. | reverse complement strand
GGCTATACCCTGCTGCACAACCTGCTGGCCGGCGGCGCCGACGCGGGCCACGCGCTGCTCAGCGGCGGCCCGCGCGTGCACAACCTGCCAGCCCTGCTGCTGGCCCTGCTGGCCCTGGCGCTGGCCGGCAGCCAGGGCTCGCGTCCGCGCCAGCGACTGGGCGACCTGGCCGGCGCCATCGCCATCGCTTTCGGGGGACTCGGTCTGCTGGGTGCCTGGCCGGAGCTGGCGCGGCACCTGCCGGGCCTCGCGCGCGGGGTCTCTGCGCTGACCTGCCTGTGCCTGATCCTCCTCGGCCTGGCCGTGCCGCTGCTCAACCGCCTGCAGGCGCGCACCCTGCTGCCGCCCTTCGACCGCCGCACCCTGCTGGCCGGCGTCTGTGCCGTTCTGCTGTCGACCGCCAGCTGGTACCTGCTCAGCCAGCAAAACATCAACGCGCTGTCCGGGCAGAGCCAGCTGCTGCTCTCGCGCCTGCAGAACGCCACCCGCGATGCCCTGAGCGACCGCCTGGCGCTGCTCCAGCGCATGGCCGAACGCTGGCAGGCCAGCGGCGGCATGCCTTCCGACGCCCTGTGGCAACAGGAGGCCGGCAGCTATCTGCGCGACTTCCCCTCGCTGGGGCTGATCGCCGTCCTGGACGACCGCCTGGCGCTGCAACGCAGCCAGCTCCGCACGCCCGCGGCGCAGCGCTGGCTGGACGCCTTCCTCGCCGATCCGGCCTCGCGCGACTGGCTGCAACAGGCGCGCGCGGGCAACCAGCCGCGGCTGAGCCCGGCACTGCAGCTGCCCGGCCACACGCCGGAGGCGCTGATTGCCGTGCCCTTCCAGTTGCCGGACCAGCCAAGCGCGTTGCTGGTGGCCAGCCTGGATATCGAGGCAACCCTCAACGGCCTGCTCAAGGGCAATATCGGCGACTTCATCGTCCGCGTGCACGAGAACGGGCGACCGATCTACGCTTCGGACAGCGCCAGCCCGCAGCCGCCCCTTCGCCCGCTCGACACGCGCCAGGCGGGCCTGGCGCAGACCCCGGCCTGGACGCTCGGCACCTACCTGGACCTGCCGCGCGGGCATGCCGGCAGCCGTCCGCTGGCCATCCTCGTCCTGCTCTGCGGCCTGGCCCTGAGCTGCCTGATGATGTTCGCCCAGCGCCTGGCCTGGCGCGCCGAGCAGCAGGCGCAGCGTCTGCGCGAGCAGCAGCGCTTCGACGCCGCCCAGGGCCGGGTGCTGGACATGATTTCCACCCTGCAACCGCTGCCGCGGGTCCTCGAGGAAATCTGCCGCCTGATCGAGCAGCGCGACCCCTGCGTGCTCTGCTCGATCCTGCTGGTCGACAGTAGCGGCCGACGCCTGCGCCTGGGCGCCGCTCCGGGCCTTTCGGAGAGCTACAACCAGGCCGTCGACGGCCTGCCGATCCGCGAGGGCATCGGCACCTGCGGCACCGCCGCGTTCCGCCGCCAGCCGGTGCTGGTCAGCGACATCGCCCACGATCCGCTGTGGCAGGGTTTCCACGAGCTGGCGGCGAGCAACGACCTGCACTCCTGCTGGTCGACCCCGCTGCTGGCCGGCAGCGGCGAACTGCTCGGCACCTTCGCCCTCTACCAGCACCAGCCGATGGTGGTGGACAGCGCCCTGGAGGAGCTGGTCGCCGCCGCCAGCCACCTGGCCACCATCGCCATCGAGCACAAGACCACCCGCCAGCGCCTGCTGGAAAGCGAGCAGCGCTTCCGCTCGCTGTTCGCCTGCAACCCCGACCCGGTATTCGCCTTCGACCTTCAGGGCCGCATCGAACGGATCAACCTGGCCGCGGAACAACTGCTCGGCTACAGCGAGGAAGAACTGCGCGGCGCCCACTTCAGCCAGTACCTGGAGCCCACCGAAGCGCCGCGCCTCCATCCGCTGCTGCTCAAGATGGCCCGCGGCGAGACGCACGCCTTCGAGCTGCAGTGCCACAGCCGCAGCGGCGAGCTGCTGGAGCTGGACGTCACCCAGCTGCCCATCGTGATCGACCAGGCCATCGTCGGCGTGTTCTACATCGCCAAGGACATCCGCCAGCGCAAGGCCGCCGAGCGCACCCTGCAGAGCACCCTCGCCGAGCTGGAGCGCAGCAACCGCGAACTGCAGGAGTTCGCCTCGGTGACCTCCCACGACCTGCAGGAACCGCTGCGCAAGATCCAGACCTTCGCCGAGCGGCTGCAGACCCGCGCCAGCAACCTGGACGGGCAAAGCCGCGACTACCTCGACCGCATGGCTTCCGCCGCCGGGCGCATGCAGGCCCTGATCCGCCACCTGCTGGCCTACTCGCGCGTCTCCAGCCACCCCCAGGCCTTCGTGCCCCTCGAACTGGACCGGCTGCTCGACGAGGTCCTCCAGGATCTGGAGAGCAGCATCGAGCGCCGCGGCGCACGGATCGAGCGCGACCCGCTGCCGGCCATCGCCGGCGACCCTTCGCAGTTGCGCCAACTGCTGCAGAACCTGCTGGACAACGCCCTCAAGTTCCACAAGCCCGGCGAGCCGCCGCGCATCCGCATCCATGCCGAGCAGCAGCCCAACGGCGAGTGGAGCCTGTGCGTCAGCGACCAGGGCATCGGCTTCGACGCGAAACACCTCGACCGCATCGTCCAGCCGTTCCAGCGCCTGCATGGCCGTCAGGAATATCCGGGCAGCGGCATCGGCCTGGCGATCGTCAAGAAGATCGCCGAGCGCCACGGTGCCCGGTTGTCCGTCACCAGCCAACCGGGACAAGGCGCCACCTTTCGCGTCACTTTCCCGGCGCCACCGATGCCGACAGGGTAAACTTCTCCAGCAGCACGCAAGCCCGCATACGTGCATGCCCGAAGGCCCCCTGAACCCCGTCGAACTGCCGCTGGAGCCGACGCCCCATGACCCTGCCCGACACCCCCTTGCATCTGCTGCTGATCGAGGACGATGAGGACGACTTCCTGATCATCCGCGATCTGCTGGCCGAGGCCGGCAACCTGCACTACGTGCTGGACTGGGTGGACAGCTTCGAGCGCGGCCTGAGTGCCATCGACAGCGGCGCCCACGACCTCTACCTGGTCGACAACCGCCTCGGTGCCGACTCCGGCCTGGA
>DASQBU010000049.1:0-6528 GCA_035635035.1 Pseudomonas sp. | reverse complement strand
ACAAGGACAACGACAAGGCACTGAACCGCTACATGAACCGCAGCGCCAGCGCGGCGCTCAAGGACGTTGACGTGGTGGTGTTCGTGGTCGACCGCCAGCGCTGGACCGACGAGGACCAGATGGTGCTCGAGCGGGTCAAGTTCGTGAAGTGCCCGGTGCTGCTGGTGGTCAACAAGATCGACCGCCTCGAGGACAAGGGCGAGTTGTTGCCGCACCTCAAGTGGCTGGCCGAGCAGCTGCCGGAAGCCGAGATCGTGCCGATCTCCGCGCAGAACGGGCAGAACCTGGAAACCCTGGAGAAGCTGGTGGCCGAGCGCCTGCCGGAGAACGAGCACTTCTTCGAGGAAGACCAGCTCACCGACCGCAGCTCGCGGTTCCTCGCCGCCGAACTGGTACGCGAGAAGGTGATGCGCCAACTGGGCGCCGAGGTGCCCTACCAGGTCACCGTGGAGATCGAGCAGTTCAAGCAGCAGGGCCGCATCCTGCACATCCACGCGCTGATCCTGGTCGAGCGCGACGGGCAGAAGAAGATCATCATCGGCGACAAGGGCGAGCGCATCAAGCGCATCGGCCAGGACGCCCGCCGCGACATGGAAGAGCTGTTCGGTAGCAAGGTCATGCTCAACCTGTGGGTCAAGGTGAAGGGCGGCTGGTCCGACGACGAGCGCGCCCTGCGCTCGCTGGGTTACGGCGACATCTGACTGGCGATTGCATGCGTTCCGGTAGGGTGCGCGCTGCGCACCTGCGCCGTTGTCCTGGCTTGCGCCGGTGCGCATGGCGCACCCTACGGTTGACATGATCGCTGCCCCCCATTCCGCCTTCGTCCTGCATTCGCGTCCCTACAAGGAAACCAGCGCGCTGGTGGATTTCCTGGCTCCGGAAGGGCGGCTGCGTGCCGTGCTGCGCGGCGCACGCGGCAAGGCCGGCACGCTGGCGCGGCCGTTCGTGCCGCTGGAGCTGGAACTGCGCGGGCGTGGTGAGCTGAAGAACGTCGCCCGCCTGGAGAGTGCCGGCATTCCCCACCTGCTGGGCGGCGACGCGCTGTTCAGCGGCCTCTACCTCAACGAGCTGCTGGTGCGTCTGCTGCCGGCCGAAGCTCCCCATCCGCACCTGTTCGAGCACTATGCTGTGACTCTGGCGGCGCTGGCCGCCGGCCGGCCGCTGGAGCCGCTGCTGCGCGCCTTCGAATGGCGCCTGCTCGACGAGCTGGGCTATGGTTTCGCTCTCGACCACGACTGCCACGGGCAGCCGGTCGATCCCGGCGCGCTGTACCGGTGGTTGCCCGAGGAGGGCTTCCAGGCGGTCGCCCAGCTGCAGCCCGGGCTGTTCCACGGTCGCGAACTGCTGGCCCTGGCTCAGGCCGACTGGGCCGCGCCCGGCGCGCTGGCGGCGGCCAAACGGCTGATGCGCCAGGCGCTGGCGCCCCATCTGGGCGGCCGGCCGCTGGTCAGCCGCGAGCTGTTCATCAATCGCAAGGAGTCCCGTCGTGACTGAAGCCAACCGCATCCTGCTGGGTGTCAACATCGACCACATCGCCACCCTGCGCCAGGCCCGCGGCACCCGCTACCCCGACCCGGTGAAGGCGGCGCTGGACGCCGAGGAAGCCGGCGCCGACGGCATCACCGTGCACCTGCGCGAGGACCGCCGGCACATCCAGGACCGCGACGTGCGCGTGCTGCGCGAGGTGCTGCAGACGCGGATGAACTTCGAGATGGGCGTCACCGAGGCGATGCTGGCCTTTGCCGAGGAGATCCGCCCGCAGCACGCCTGCTTCGTGCCGGAAACCCGCCAGGAACTGACCACCGAGGGCGGCCTCGACGTCGCCGGCCAGGAGGCGCGGATCAAGGCGGCGGTCGAGCGCCTGGCGGTGCTCGGCTGCGAGGTGTCGCTGTTCATCGACGCCGATCCGCGGCAGATCGAGGCGGCCGCGCGCATCGGCGCACCGGCCATCGAGCTGCACACCGGCCGCTACGCCGACGCCCACACTCCGGCGGAGATGGCCCGCGAGCTGGCGCGCATCCGCGACGGCGTGGAGTGCGGCCTGAGCCACGGGCTGATCGTCAACGCCGGCCACGGCCTGCACTACCACAATGCCGAGGCGGTGGCGGCGATCCGCGGCATCAACGAGCTGAACATCGGCCACGCCATCGTCGCCCACGCGCTGTTCGTCGGCTTCAAGCAGGCGGTGGCGGAGATGAAGGCGCTGATCGTCGCCGCGGCGGCGCGCTGAGCTGCTGCTGGGCGGAAGTAGGGCGGGGGAGTCCATATAAGGTAACTCGCGCAGCGATTACCTACCGTGCAGGCTGCCGCCGTGGAGTCGCTAGAAGATAGCTGCGCGAGCCTTCTACCCTACGCAACTTTGCATCGGCGTCAGGGCTTGCGCGCCAGCAGCACGGCGCGCGTCGGCGCCGGCAGGCCTTCCACGGTGCGGCTGCGGTCCTGCGCATCGAGGAACTCGGGCAGCGACTGGAACTTCATCCAGTCGGTCGAGCGCTGCTCCTCGACGCTGGTCACGCTGACGTCGACGCAGCGTACGTCGACGAAGCCGGCGCGGCGCAGCCACAGCTCCAGCGCCGGCACCGAGGGCAGGAACCAGACGTTGCGCATCTGCGCGTAGCGGTCCTCCGGCACCAGCACGGTGTTGACGTCGCCATCCACCACCAGGGTTTCCAGCACCAGCTCGCCACCGCGCCGCAGGCAGTCCTTGAGCGCCAGCAGGTGGTCGATGGGCGAGCGGCGGTGGTACAGCACGCCCATGGAGAACACCGTGTCGAAGCCTTCCAGCTTCTCCGGCAGCTCCTCGAGGGCCAGCGGCAGGTGCCAGGCCGGCAGCTCCGGCAGGTAGCGTTTCATCGCCAGGAACTGGCAGAAGAACAGCCAGTTGGGGTCGACGCCGACCACCCCGGCGGCGCCGGCGCCGAGCATGCGCCACTGGTAGTAGCCGTTGCCGCAGCCCACGTCGAGCACGCGCTTGCCGGCGAGATCGAGGTGCGGGGCGACCCGCTCCCACTTCCAGTCCGAATGCCACTCGGTGTCGATCTGCACGCCGAACAGCTCGAACGGCCCCTTGCGCCACGGCATCAGGCCCTTCAGCGCCTGTTCCAGGGCGGCGCGCTGCGCGTCCGGGCAGGCGCCGGCGAGGGCGAAGCGCTCGGCCAGCTCGCGCTGTGCGACGGCCAGCGCCGGCAGGGCATCGAGCGCGGCCTGCCAGCGCGGCAGGTCGCCGTGGCCGTCGGCCAGCTTGGCGGCCAGCAGGTCGGGCAGGGTGGCCGCCCAGGCGGCCAGCGGCGTGCCGCGCAGGCTGGCGAGCAGGGCGGGAAGGTCGGCGCGGCGGGCGAGGTCGGTCATGGCAGGGCGATCAGCGAGGCGAAGTTGAGGCATTGGAACCAGGGCACGACTTTCGAGAAGCCGGCGGTGGCGAGGCGTTCGCGGTGCTCCTCGAGGCTGTCCGGCTTCATCACGTTCTCGATGGCGCTGCGCTTCTGGGCGATCTCCAGCTCGCTGTAGCCATTGGCACGCTTGAAGGCGACGTGCAGGTCGGTGAGCAGCGCCTGCTCCTCGGCGTCGGCAAAGCGCAGCTTCTCCGAGAGGATCAGCGCGCCGCCCGGCAGCAGCGCCTGGCGGATGCGCTCAAGCAGGGCGAGGCGCTGCTCGCGTGGAATGAACTGCAGGGTGAAGTTCAGCGCCACCACCGAGGCCGGCCGGAAATCGAGCTGGCAGATGTCCGCCTCGACTACCTCCACCGGCAGCAGTTCCTGGAACATCGAATCCTGGGCGTGCAGGTATTCCCGGCAGCGCTCGACCATCGCCGCCGAGTTGTCCACCGCGATCACCCGGCAGTCCTCGGCCTGCACGTGGCGGCGCAGCGCCTGGCTGACCGCGCCGAGCGAGCAGCCGAGGTCGTAGAGGGCGCTGTGCGGGCGGGCGAACTGGCTGGCGATCACGCCGATGTTCTCGACGATGGTCGGGTAGCCCGGCACCGAGCGCTTGATCATGTCGGGGAATACCCGCACCACCGCCTCGTTGAACACGAAGTCGGCGACCTGCTCCTGAGGGGTGGCGTAGATGCGGTCGGGAATCTGCTTCACGGCGCGTTTCCGGCGTGGGAAAAGCCCGGCATTCTAGCGGAGTGCCGGGCCGCCTCGCAGCCCCGTCATTTCATCATATGGTTGAAGTACTCACCCGCACCTTGCAATGGGCCGAGCGGGTTGCGGGCGGTCTGCTGACGGCGGATCTGCGGCTCGCCGTTGCTGACCTTGTGCACCAGCTTGTCGTCGACCAGCACGAACACCGCACGGAACGTCCAGCCGCGGGTTTCCCGGAGCTTCTGGAAGTTGAGGGCGTCGGCCCAGAAGCTGCCGACCCGCTCGGTGCTGGTCTGGTTGAACTCGAAGGCATAGCCGGTGCAGCGATCCTTGGCCTTCAGGCAGGTCACCAGACTGTCCGGCAGATAGTCGATGGGAATGTTCGACTGGATGAACATGGTGCGCACATCGAGAAACGACAGCGTCCGACCATTGCCGTTGGCCAGCGGATCGAAACCCAGGGAGAACAGCTCGGGGCGGGTGGTGACGCCAGGAACGGCCTGGGCGTAGCGGCTTTCGGCGTCAGCATAGTCGCGGAACGCGGAGGTCACTTCGGCGCGCTCGCTGGGCAGCATGCTGCCGCAGCCCGAAAGCAGCACCAGAATGGTGAGCAGCAGCTTTCGTCCCAACAGATCCATGATGCACCCCCCGACAGCCCACAACGGTTACTAACTGCTATAGGCGATTTGCGGGTGAGTTGCCGGCCGTGGAGACGAACGGTGAGCGCTGCCGGTCTTGCCGGCGAGGCTATTGGACCGTGATCCGGCAGTCGAAACGCTTCGCGGCGGGCACCGCGTTTTCCCAGGGGCGGCGATAGTCCAGGGCCAGGCGGCCCGCGCCGCGGGCGACGGCGCGGAAGCGCCAGGTAGACACTCCGGCGCTGCCGACCACGCCGGCGTCCTCAGGGGTCGAGTACACCTCCGGGCCGAGCTGTTTCAGCGCCGGCGCGGCGTTCTCGTTCATCACCCAGCGAAAGCCGGTGGTGGGGTTGCTGGGCAGGCGCAGGCTGAACTCCTGCCCCTCGTGCAGCACCAGCGGAGCGCAATAACGCGACTGCTGCTCCAGGGTCAGGGTGCTCGGCGCCCGGGCCGCGCAGGCGACCAGCAGGGCGAGCGTGGCAAGGGGCAGCAGGCGCAGCGAGGTGGGCATCGGCAGGCTCCCGACAGGACAGGATGACAGGCTATAGCCTAGCCGATTGATATGACGTTTTCCGAGGAGGAGCTGCGGACTGTGCCGCAGCTCCAACGTCACCGGTCGTTCACGCGGCGGGGAACAGCACCTTGGCCACGTCGGCGTAGCGGCTGGCGAAGTGCACGCTCAGCCCTTCCTTGAGGTAGTCCGGCAGCTCCTCGAAGTCGCCGCGGTTGGCCTCGGGGAGGATCAGTTCCCAGATTTTCTGCCGCCGCGCGGCGATCACTTTCTCGCGCACCCCGCCGATGGCCAGCACTTGGCCGGTGAGGGTCAGCTCGCCGGTCATCGCCACGTTCGCCTTTGGCGCCTGGTTGCGCGCCAGCGACAGCAGCGCGCTGGCCATGCTGATCCCGGCGCTGGGGCCGTCCTTGGGTGTGGCACCCTCCGGCACGTGCAGGTGGACGAACGCCTGGTCGAAGAAGCTCGGGTCGCCCTTGAACTTCTTCAGGTGCGAGCTGATGTAGCTGTAGGCGATCTCCGCCGACTCCTTCATCACCTCGCCGAGCTTGCCGGTCAGCTTGAAGCCGCGGTTGAGGGTGTGGATGCGCGTCGCCTCGATCGGCAGGGTGGCGCCGCCCATGCTGGTCCAGGCCAGCCCGGTGACGATGCCGACGCCTTCCAGATGCTGCTCCTTGCGGAACAGCGCCATGCCCAGGTAATGCTCGAGATCCTTCGGCCCGACCTTCACCGTGGCCGCGGGATCCTCCAGCAGGCGGACCACTGCCTTGCGCACGATCTTGCCCAACTGCTTCTCCAGCTGGCGCACGCCCGCCTCGCGGGCGTAGCCCTCGATCACCGCCTTCAGCGCCGCATCGCTGATGCTCAGGCGCTGCTTGGGCACGCCGGCCTTGTCCAGCTGGCGCGGCCACAGGTGGCGCTTGGCGATGGCCAGCTTCTCCTCGGCGATGTAGCCGGACAGGCGGATCACCTCCATGCGGTCGAGCAAGGGGCCGGGGATGCTGTCCAGCGTGTTGGCGGTGCAGACGAACAGCACCTTGGACAGGTCCAGGCGCAGGTCCAGGTAGTGGTCGAGGAACTCGACGTTCTGCTCCGGGTCGAGGGTCTCCAGCAGCGCCGAGGCGGGGTCGCCCTGGAAGCTGGCCCCCATCTTGTCGATCTCGTCGAGCATGATCACCGGGTTCATCACCTCGACTTCCTTGAGCGCCTGCACCAGCTTGCCGGGCAGGGCGCCGATGTAGGTGCGGCGGTGGCCCTTGATCTCCGCCTCGTCGCGCATGCCGCCGACCGAGAA
>DASQBU010000048.1:0-3142 GCA_035635035.1 Pseudomonas sp. | reverse complement strand
CCGATGCCGCCCATGAACAGGATGGAGAGGAACACCGCGACCAGCGAGACGTTCATCGACAGCAGGGTGAAGCCGACCTCGCGGGCGCCCTTGAGCGCGGCGGCCAGCGGCTTCTCGCCGGCCTCGATATGCCGGGCGATGTTTTCCAGCACCACGATGGCGTCGTCGACCACCAGGCCGGTGGCGATGATCAGCGCCATCAGCGACAGGTTGTTCAGCGAGAAGCCCAGGAGGTGCATGGCGGCGAAGCTGCCGACCAGCGACACCGGCACCGCCAGCGCCGGGATCAGCGCCGCGCGGGCGCGGCCGAGGAAGGCCAGCACCACCAGGATCACCAGGCCGACGGCGATCAGCAGGGTGCGCTCGGCCTCGTGCAGGGTGGCGCGGATCACCGGCGAGCGGTCCATCGCCACGTCCAGCTCGACACTGGCCGGCAGCACCGCGCGCAACCCCGGCAATTCGGCGCGGATCTGCGCGATGGTCTCGATGATGTTGGCGCCGGCCTGGCGGTTGACCACCAGCAGCACCGCCGGGTCGTCGTTGTAGAAGCCGCTGTTGTAGCGGTCCTCCACGCTGTCGCGCACCTCGGCGACGTCGCCCAGGCGCAGGGTGGCGCCGTTCTGCTGGCGGATGATCAAGGGCGCGTACTCGGCGGCCTTGGCCAGCTGGTCGTTGCTGGCCAGCTGCCAGTGGCGGCCGTCGGCCTCCAGCGCGCCCTTGGGCCCGCGCACGTTGGCCGCGGCGATGGCCTTGCGCACCTCGTCGAGGGCCAGGCCGTAGTGCTCGAGCTGGCGCGGCTGCAACTCGACGCGCACCGCCGGCAGCGAGCTGCCGCCGATCTGCACCTCGCCGACGCCCGGCACCTGCGACAGCTTCTGCGCCACCAGGGTCGAGGCGATGTCGTACAGGCGGGCCTTGTCCAGCACCTTGGAGGTCAGCGACAGCACCACGATCGGCGCCTGCGACGGGTTGACCTTGCGGTAGGTGGGCATGCTGCGCATGGCGCTGGGCAGCAGGTTGCGCGAGGCGTTGATCGCCGCCTGCACCTCGCGCGCCGCGGCGTTGATGTCGCGACCGAGATCGAACATCAGGATGATCCGCGTCGAGCCCTGGCTGCTGCGGCTGGTCATCTGGGTGATGCCGGCGATGGTGCCGAGCGAGCGTTCCAGCGGGGTGGCCACGCTGGAAGCCATCACCTGCGGACTGGCGCCGGGCAGGCTGGCCTGCACGGTGATCACCGGGAAGTCCATCTGCGGCAGCGGCGACACCGGCAGCAGGCCGAAGCTCAGCGCGCCGGCCAGGAGGATCGCCAGGCTGAGCAGCAGGGTGGCGACCGGACGGACGATGAAGGGCGCGGAGAGATTCATTGCCCTCCCTCGCCCACCACGACCGCCACCCCCGCCGCGCTGCGCCCGGCGAAGCGTCGGCTCAGGCGGTCGAACCACAGGTAGATCACCGGCGTGGTGAGCAGGGTCAGCACCTGGCTGACCAGCAGGCCGCCGACCATCACCAGGCCCAGCGGCTGGCGCAGCTCGGCGCCGGAGCCCGAGGCCAGCATCAGCGGCACGGCGCCGAACAGCGCGGCCAGGGTGGTCATCAGGATCGGCCTGAAGCGCAGCAGCGCGGCGCGGTGGATCGCCGCCTCCGGCGTCATGCCCTGGTGGCGCTCGGCCTCGAGGGCGAAGTCGATCATCATGATCGCGTTCTTCTTGACGATGCCGATCAGCAGGACGATGCCGATGATCGCGATCAGCCCCAGATCGTTGCCGGACAGCAGCAGCGCCAGCAGCGCGCCGACCCCGGCCGAAGGCAGCGTGGAGAGGATGGTGATCGGGTGGATGTAGCTCTCGTAGAGCACACCGAGCACGATGTACATGGTGACGATGGCGGCCAGGATCAGCCACAGGGTGCTCGACAGCGAGGCGCGGAACGCCTCGGCGGCGCCCTGGAAGTGGCTCTGGATGCCGGCCGGCAGGCCGATGTCGCGCTGCGCCTGCTCGATCAGCGCCACCGCCTCGCCCAGCGCCACGCCCGGCGCCAGGTTGAACGATACAGTGACCGCCGGGAACTGGCCGATATGGTTGATCGCCAGCGCCGCGGCGCGCTCCTCGACACGCACCAGGCTGGACAGCGGCACCTGGGTGCCGCTGGCGGAGGCGACGTAGAGCTGGCGCAGCGCCGCCAGGCCGGCGTCGCGGGCGCCCTGGCTCTCCAGCACCACGCGGTACTGGCTGGTCTGGGTGAAGATGGTGGAGATCTGCCGCTGACCGAAGGCGTCGTACAGCGCGCTGTCGATGTCGCCCATCGCCACGCCGAGGCGTCCGGCCTGGTCGCGGTCGATCACCAGATAGGCCTGCAGGCCGCGGTTCTGCAGGTCGCTGGTGACGTCGGCCACCTGCGGCAATTGCGCCAGCGCCTCGATCAGCCGGGGCGTCCACGTCTCCAGCAGCGTCGCATCCGGCGACTCCAGGCTGAACTGGAACTGGGTACGGCTGATCCGGTCCTCGATGGTCAGGTCCTGCACCGGCTGCAGGAACAGCTCGATGCCCGCCACCTTGGCCAGCTCGGGCTTGAGCCGCTCGATCACTTGGGCGGCGCTGGCATCGCGCGCGCCATGGGGCTTGAGGTTGATCTGCAGGCGGCCGCTGTTGAGGGTGGCGTTGTCGCCGTCGACGCCGATGTACGACGACAGGCTCTGCACCGCCGGGTCGCGCAGGATGGTCTCGGCCAGCCGCTGCTGGCGCTCGCTCATGGCGCGGAAGGAGATGTCCTGCGGCGCCTGGGAGATGCCCTGGATCGCTCCGGTGTCCTGCACCGGGAAGAAGCCCTTGGGCACCGCCAGGTACAGCACCACGGTCAGGCCGAGGGTGGCCACGGCCACCAGCAGGGTCAGCCCCTGGTGACGCAGCACCCACTGCAGGCGGCGGTCGTAGCTGGCGATCAGCCAGTCGATCCAGGCGCCGCTGGCCCGGTAGAAGCGGCCCTCCTCGTCTTCGGCGCGGTGCTTGAGCAGCCGCGCGCACATCATCGGCGTCAAGGTCAGCGACACCACCAGCGAGATCAGGATGGCCACCGCCAGGGTGATGGCGAACTCGCGGAACAGCCGCCCCACCACGTCGGCCATGAACAGCAGCGGGATCAG
>DASQBU010000047.1:0-3267 GCA_035635035.1 Pseudomonas sp. | reverse complement strand
TCGAAACCAAAGCGGTCGACTACCTGGGCGGCACCTACACGGTCAGCCCCGACCTGAGCGTCGCGCTCTACGGCTCGCAGTTCCAGGACCTGTGGCACCAGTACTACGCCAGCGCCCAGCTCGCCCTGCCGCTCGCTGCCGTGCTGGCGTTGAGCCTGAACGGCCACCTCTACCACACCATCAACCATGGCCGGGCCATCGCCGGGCGGATCGACAACACCGCCTGGTCGCTGGATGCCGTCTACGCGTTCGGCGGGCAGACGCTCACGCTCGCCTACCAGCGGATCCAGGGCGACGTGCCGTTCGACTACGCCGGCTTCGGCAAGGAGAACGCCACCGGCGACTCCATCGTCCTGGCCAACTCCATCCTGGTGTCCGACTTCAACGGCCCCGGCGAGCAGTCCGCGCAGCTGCGCTACGACCTGGACCTGGGCGACCATGGCCTGCCCGGGCTGAGCCTGATGGCCCGCTACGTCTACGGCTGGGGCGTCGACGGCCGCCACGCCGACCCGAGCGGCGCCTATGCCGGCCTCTACGGCGCCGGCGACCGGGAGCGCGAGCTGAACGTCGAGGTCAAGTACGTGGTGCCGGAGGGGTGCGCCAAGGATCTGAGCATCCGTCTCCAGCAGGGCTGGCACACCGGTGCCGTCGCGCTCAATGGCGACACCAACCAGTTCCGCCTGATGTTCGAATACCCGCTGAGCCTGCGCTGACGCGGTGCTCGGCGCGGCGAGCGCGGGCAACCAACCACCGCCACCGCGGTCGAAGGGCCGACCGTCCACCGTCCGCTTGCTGTCCGGGAGAGAATCGCGTGCCTGCCGCCCCGTTGCGTCGTTTCGGCCTGCTGCTGGTCGCCTCAGTGGCGGCCGCGTTCGCCGTCTGCCTGCCGCCCGGCGAGGAGGGCGTCCGCGGTTCGCTGCTCGGCAGCGTGCAGCAGGTGGCCGCCTCCGGGCTGGCGCAATGGATCGAGCAGTCGCGCGCCTCGGCCGCCGCCGGTTCCCAGGGCATTCCGCGGCACATTCGCGCCCAGCTCGAGCCCTACTACGACAGGCAGGTGCTGGATACGGTGCGCTACCGGGTGGGCGACGCCGGCCAGTTCAGCGCGGCGACTGCCCTGCTGCTGAACCCGGACGTCAATGCGGTGACCCTGGTCGACCTGATCGCCTTCCGCCGCGAGGAGGACGCCCGCCACAACGTCGCCCTCTGGGCGCACGAGCTCACGCACGTGCAGCAGTACCGGCAGTGGGGCGTGCAGGGGTTCGCCGTGCGCTATGCCCGCGACCACTCGGCGGTCGAGGCGCCGGCCTACGCGATGCAGACGCGGGTGGCGCGCGCCCTGCGCGGCCTGCCGACGGTGGCGGCGGGCAAGCCCTGACGGTGCCCGCCGAGCGCTCTACGCTGGGGCGCCGCTTCAGGCCGACACGGCGACCGGCGGCGCGGCGAGCAGCTCCCGCGAGTCGAGCAGCTTGAGGCTGTTGCCGGGGATCGCCTTGGACTGCAGCTTGGCGATCGACGCCAGCTCGGCCAGCTGCGCCGGGTCGAGCAGGGCGCAGGTTTCCGGGAACAGCTGCACGGCGCCCACCGACAGGCTGAGCAGCGGGAAACGCTGCTGGCGTCCCTGGCGATCGTGGGAGCTGAAGCCGTTGGCTTGCAGGTCCTCGTTGCGGTAGTGGCGTCGGCACTGCAGCTGGAAGTCCTCCTGCATGCGCTGCAGGCGCAGCCCCCAGTCGGCGCCGGTCAGCACCACGATGAAGTCGTCGCCGCCGATGTGGCCGAGGAAGTCGCCCTGGGGGTCGATGTGCCGCTTCAGGCCGTTGGCCAGGTCGAGCAGCACCTCGTCGCCCTTGGCGTAGCCGTAGCCGTCGTTGAACGGCTTGAAGTGGTCGATGTCGACGTAGCACACCAGCGCCTCGCGCGGTTGCGCCAGCAGGCGGCTCAGGCACTGCTGGATCGGCACGTTGCCCGGCAGCATGGTCAGCGGGTTGGCGTGGCGGGCCTGCTGGATCTTCTGCTCGGTGATCAGCTTGAGCACGTCGATCGCCCGCCCCCAGCCGAGGTAGCGGCCGCCCTCGGTGATCAGGAAGTCCTCCTCGATGCGCTGGCGGGCGCGGCTGGTGAGCAGGCGGCTGACCTGCTGCAGCGAGTGGCCGCGATCGACGGCGAAGAAGTCGTGGCTCATCAGCCGGCTGACCGGCTTGCGGGCGAACAGGTCGGTGCCGAACGGTTTGAGCAGAGCGTCGGCCAGCGCCTGGCGGTGGACGATGCCGAGCGGGCGGCGCTGCTCGTCGAGCACCGCCAGAGCGCTGAGCGAGGGTTGCGCCTGGAACATGCCGAGCACCTGGGCGATCGGCGTGCTGTCCGCCACCCCGGGTTGTTCGATGAGCAGCGCGGAGAGGTCGTCGGCCTGCTCGTTGAGATTGGCCTGTCGCTGCTCGACCTCCGGCAGGCAGTCGTGCACGTCGACCGGCGGCTGTTCCTGCGGGCGGGCGAACAGGTAGCCCTGCACCAGGTCGACGCCCGTCTCCAGCAGCACGCCCAGTTCGTCGACGCACTCGATGCCCTCGGCGATGACCTCGGCGCGCGAACTCTTGGCCATCAGCAGGATCGAGCTGACGAACTCGCGCTTGACCGGGTCCTTGTGGATGCCGTCGATGAAGTGGCGGTCGATCTTGACGAAGTCCGGGCGCAGGTCGGACCACAGGCGCAGGCTGGAGTAGCCGGCGCCGAGGTCGTCGAGGGCGATGGCGAAGCCGCGGGCGCGGTAGTGGTTCACCGCCGTCTCGAGCAGGGCGAAGTCCTCGATGGGCGCGTGCTCGGTCAGCTCGATGACCAGCCGCCCCGGCGGCAGGCCGAGGCTCTGCAGCAGCTGCAGGAGCGGTTCGAGCCCGTGCTCCGCCTCAAGCAGGGCGTCCGGGGAAATATTGAGGAACAGCCGGCCGCCGAGCTTGAGTTGTTGGAAGCGCTGGCAGGCCAGCCGCCAGCACAGCCGCTCCAGTTCGGCCAGCCGCCCGGCGCTGCGCGCCGCGGCGAACAGCGGGATGGGCGTGTGCAGCGGGCTGTTCGCGGGACCGCGGGTCAGTGCCTCGTAGCCGAGCACGCGCTGGCCGGAGAGGCAGAGGATGGGCTGGAACAGGGTGGTCAGCTCGCCCTCGGCCAGGATGCGGTCGAGGGCGGCGAGGGGTTCTGTGACGGTCATTCAGGAGTCCGAAGGAGGCCGGTCGAGGCTGCGGGTGATGCGTCGCACCTTCCTTGGCGGGCGTTGCGGGA
>DASQBU010000046.1:0-1961 GCA_035635035.1 Pseudomonas sp. | reverse complement strand
GTGGGGGTCGAGCTGCTGCATCGCAAGATCGGCAAGCTCCGGGAGGACGCGCAGACCGACCCGCTCACCGGCCTGTGCAACCGCCGCGGCCTGGAGCTGACCCTCGATCTGTGGAAGCTCGAGAACCGCCCGTTCGCCGTGTTGGCGCTGGACATCGACCACTTCAAGCAGGTCAACGACCGCTTCGGCCATGCCGCCGGCGACCAGGTGCTGCAGCGCCTGGCGCGGCTGATGCGTATCTGTTCGCGCGACAACGACCTGCTCTGCCGGGTCGGCGGCGAGGAGTTCCTCATGCTCCTGGCCGACGCCTCGCCGGCCTCGGCCGAGCGGGTCGCCGAACGCCTGCGCCGACAGGTCGAGATGGCCACCATCGAGCCGGTGGGGCACATCACTGTGTCGCTGGGCGTCGCCCACTGGCCGACCCACGCCGGCGACATGCTCAGCGCGCTACGGGTCGCCGACGACATGCTCTACGCGGCGAAGCAGGCCGGGCGCAACTGCGTGGTGGTGGCCGGTAGCGCGGCGAATGGCGTGCCGTCCTGAGTTGCGGCGGCTCAGCTGCCGACGATGCGGAAGCCGATCTTCACCGTCACCTGCCAGTGGGCGACCTTGCCGTTGGCGATGTGCCCGCGGGTTTCCACCACCTCGAACCAGTCCATGTTGTGCACGGTCTTGGCCGCTTCGGCGAGGGCATTGTTGATCGCATCCTCGATGCTGGTGCGCGACGAACCAACCAGCTCGATCTTCTTGTAGACGTGGTTATCCGACATGACGGCGCTCCTTGGTGCGCAGGGGGTCCCTGAACGCTAGTCAAGTCGCGGCCACCCGGCAAATCAGCCGCGCGGTTGTCGCGCGGCGAGGGCCAGGTGGCGGGCGTCGGGCGGCAGGCGGGCCAGCTCGGCGGCCCGCGCGTAGAAGCGCGGCCAGTCGCCGCCGCACTCGGCGAACAGCGCGGCGAAGGCCGGCACCCACTGTTCGTAGAGGCCGAACGGCAGCAGGCGGGCGTTGTTCAGCGGGCGGGCGAACCAGCCGTCGAAGCGCCGGTCGCCGTGCCAGGCGCCGTCGCGCAGCGCCGCATACTCGTGGCGCAAGCGCTGGAACTCGGCCTGCTTGGCCGCGCGCATGGCCTCGACCGCCAGCGGCTGGGCATAGAGCCGCTCCAGGCGCGCGCGGCTGGCCAGCACCAGGGCGATGAACTGCTCGCGCTGGCGCGCCAGATGCTCGGCGGGCGGCGGCAGGCCGCGGGCGGCGCGCCACTGGCGCAGGCCCTCTTCCTCGACGAAGCGGGCGAAGGACTCGTTGAAGGTGGTGTCGCCGGGCAGGTACAGGCGTTGGTGGGCCAACTCGTGGAAGATCAGCGCCGCCAGCCGTTCGTCGCTCCAGGCGAGCATGCCGCCGAGCAGTGGGTCGTCGAACCAGCCGAGGGTCGAGTAGGCCTCGACCCCGGCCACCTCGGTATCCAGCCCGCGCACGCGCAGCAGCGCGGCGGCGCCGCGCGCGCGCTGTTCGTCGAAGTAGCCGCGGTAGGCCACGCAGCCGGCGACCGGGAAGCAGTGGGTCAGCGGCTGCAGGGAGAACTCCGCCGTGGCGAACAGGTTCCACACCACGTAGGGGCGCTGCAGATCGGCGTACAGGCGGTAGCTGCGGTTGTCCGGCAGGTCCAGCCGGGCGCTGGCGAAGTCGCGCGCCTCCTGGCTCAGCAGCAGGCGCTGGCGCAGCGCCGGCGGTTGCTGCGGGTCGGCGAGCAGTTGCGCCACCGGCTGGCGGGCGTGCAGCAACTGCCACTGGCCGCCGGCCAGCTGGGCGTAGTAGCCGAGGCCGGAGCAGCCGGCGAGCAGGGCGAGGAGGGCGGTGAGGGCGAGACGGATCGGCATGCGGGCCACGCTAGCCGATCGCGGAGCCTGCCGCCAGCGCTGTCGCGGCGCTACGCTTGGAGCATCGTCCCCGCGGAGTCCCGTCAT
>DASQBU010000045.1:0-5383 GCA_035635035.1 Pseudomonas sp. | reverse complement strand
CGCAGGCCGAGGCCGACGGCGTCGGCGGTGTAGTGGTCGGTGCCGGCGAAGCGCTGGCGCTGCACCAGCAGCTCGGGCTTCTGCGCCACGTCGAGCAGCGCCAGGCCCTGCGGCGCCAGGCTGCCGAGGCTGCGCGCCAGGCTGGCGGCCAGGCCGTAGTTGCGCGCCTCGGCGGCCAGCTTGAGGCGTTTCCAGCGCATCTCCTCGGTCAGCCCGCCCTGGTCGCGCCACAGGTCGAACAGGCGGTCGCAGCTGTTGGGCTGCGACTTGCCGACCAGCCACAGGCGCTTGGCGACGATGGCGCCGTCGGTGGCCTTGCCGTGGTGGAACAGGTATTCGCCGTTGAGGCAGTCCAGCTCGGTGAACTCCAGCGCCGGGCTGTAGTGCTTGACGAAGGTCTGCCAGTCGCCGCGCTCGGCTGCCCAGCGCAGCCAGCGCAGCTTCATCCAGCCGATCTGCGGCAGGTCGCCGTGCTCGGTGAGGAAGGCTTCGATCTCGGCGTCGCTGGCGGTCTTCAGGCGCTGGCTCAGTTCTTCGTAGGCCAGCAGCGGCTCCAGCGGGTAGTCGCGCAGCGCCGCGCGGTTGCGCAGGTAGGGCGTGGGGTCGTTCTTGTCCAGGCCGCGCTTGGCCTCGTCGTAGAGGAGACGCTGCTGGGGCAGGGACGCGGCGGTGGCGGGGAGAGCCTGCAGGCCGAAACCGGCCAGCAGGCAGACAAACAGGGCTAACGGACGAACGCGCATGGGGGTTCCGACGCTTCTGGGCAGGGGCAGGGACGCTGGGGTAAAGCTTAGCCTTCCGCCGGCCTCCGTTAAAGCAACGCAGTGTGCCCGGCGACGTACAACTGCGAGTAGAATGCGCCCCCATTCCGCTGGAGACGCGCCCCATGACCCTGCTCAAGTTCACCGACGTATCCCTGGCCTACGGCGCCACGCCGTTGCTGGACGGGGTCTCCTGGCAGATCGCCAAGGGCGAGCGGGTGTGCATCATCGGTCGCAACGGCACCGGCAAGTCCAGCCTGCTCAAGCTGGTCAAGGGCGAGCAGCGCCCGGACGACGGCGAGATCTGGCGCGCGCCGTCGCTCAGGATCGGCGAGCTGCCGCAGGAGCTGCCGGCGGCCGACGAGCGCAGCGTCTACGACGTGGTGGCCGAGGGGCTGGCCGAGGTCGGCAAGCTGATCGCGCAGTACCACCACCTGTCCCAGCACATCCAGGGCGACGACGACCTCACCGAGCTGTCCCGAGTGCAGCAGGCGCTGGAGGCACGCGACGGCTGGCGCCTGCAGCAGCTGGTGGAGAACACCTTGAGTCGCCTGCAGCTGCCGGCGGACAAGACCCTCGCCGAGCTGTCCGGCGGCTGGCGCCGGCGCGTGCTGCTGGCCCAGGCGCTGGTCGCCGAGCCGGACCTGCTGCTGCTCGACGAGCCGACCAACCACCTCGACATCGGCGCCATCGCCTGGCTGGAAGAGGCACTGATGGGCTTCAACGGCGCGGTGCTGTTCATCACCCACGACCGTGCCTTCCTGCAGAGCCTGGCCACCCGCATCCTCGAACTGGACCGCGGCCACCTGATCGACTGGAACGGCGACTACGCCAGCTTCCTGGTGCATAAGGAGCAGCAACTGGCCGCCGAGGAAGCCGCCAACGCGCTGTTCGACAAGCGCCTGGCCCAGGAAGAGGTATGGATCCGCCAGGGCATCAAGGCGCGGCGCACCCGCAACGAGGGGCGCGTGCGTGCGCTCAAGGAGATGCGCGCCGAACGCGCCGAGCGCCGCGAGCGCCAGGGCAAGGCGAGCATCCAGCTGGAGGCGGCCGACAAGTCCGGCAAGCAGGTGATAGTCGCCGAGCACGTCGGCTTCGCCCATCCCGGCGGCGAGCCGCTGATCCGCGATTTCTCCATGGTCCTGCAGCGCGGCGACCGCATCGGCCTGCTCGGCGCCAACGGTACCGGCAAGACCACTCTGCTCAAGCTGCTGCTCGGCGAGCTGCAGCCAACCAGCGGCAGCATCCATATCGGCACCAAGCTCGAAGTGGCCTACTTCGACCAGTTGCGCCACCAGCTCGATCCGGAGAAAACCGTGATCGACAACATTGCCGAAGGGCGCGACTTCATCAGCATCGACGGGCAGAATCGGCATGTCCTCAGTTATCTTGGGGACTTTCTGTTCAGCCCGCAGCGCGCGCGTTCGCCGGTCAAGGCGCTGTCCGGCGGCGAGCGTGCCCGCCTGCTGCTGGCCAAGCTGTTCAGCAAGCCGGCCAACCTGCTGGTGCTGGACGAACCGACCAACGACCTGGACGTGGAAACCCTCGAGCTGCTCGAGGAGGTGCTGCTCGGCTTCCCCGGCACCGTGCTGATGGTCAGCCACGACCGCGCCTTCCTCGACAACGTGGTGACCAGCACCCTGGTGTTCGAGGGCGAAGGGGTGGTCCGTGAGTACGTCGGCGGCTACCAGGACTGGCTGCGCCAGGGCGGTTCGCCGCGCCTGCTCGGCGTCGGCAAGGAGGTCCCGGCGGCCAGGTCGGCGCGCGAGGACAAGCCGGCGGTGGTCGAGAAGCCCAGTGCGGCAGCCGTCGCAGTGGCGCGCAAGAAACTGAGTTACAAGGAGCAGCGCGAGCTGGATGCGTTGCCCGGACAGATCGAGGCGTTGGAAAGCGAGCAGGCGGCCCTGCAGGAAGAGGTCGCCAACCCCGATTTCTACCTGCAACCGCAGGAAGCCACCCATGCGGCGCTGGCCCGCCTGGAGTTCATTGAGCACGAGCTGGATCGCCTGGTGGAGCGCTGGGCCGAGCTGGAAGGTTGAAGTACTGATCAGGATAGGGAGTAGGGAATGACCATCGAGTACAGGATCACCCTGGACGACAACCATGAGCTGAATTACCGGGTGGAGCTGGATCGCAGCTACAACCCCATGCAGGTGGGCGACGCCCCGCGCTGGACCCGCCTGGAACACGAGCAGTGCAGCAACTGCCCGCTGGACCGCAACCTGCACGACTACTGCCCGGCGGCGGTCGATCTGCACCGGGTGATCGAGGACTTCCGCGGCCTGCCGGCCTTCAAGAAGGCCAAGGTGCGGGTGCTCACCCCCGAGCGCGAGTACTACAAGGAGGTCAGTCTCGAGGAGGGGCTGCGCGCGCTGCTCGGCGTGCTGATGGCCACCAGCGCCTGCCCGATGCTCTGCCGCCTCAAGCCGATGGCCCAGCAACACCTGCCCTTCGCCAGCAACCAGGAGTTCATCCTGCGCACGGTCTCGCTGTACCTGATGCGCCAGTACTTCAACATGCGCGAAGGCCGGCATGCCGACTGGGAGCTCAAGGGACTGGTCAAGCACTACCAGCAGCTGCAGCTGGTCAACCAGGCCTTCTGGCAGCGCATCCTCGCCACCTGCGAGGGCGACTCCAACCTCAAGGCCTTCCTCAGCTTCTTCTCCATGGCCTCCAGCGTGTCCTACACCTTGGAAGCCCAGCTCAGCAAGGTCCGCCCGCTGGTGATGAGCAGCGGCAGCGAGTTCGGCCTGTTCTGATCCGGCGTCGCCGCGTCGAGGGCCAGGCTCGACGCGGTAGGCTCCCTGCGCTTACGGCTTGGGCAGGTGCACCGCCAGGGTGTCGCAGACGGCGCCGTGCAGCAGGTCGTTGGAGGTCGAGCCGAGCAGCAGGGCCAGGCCGTGGCGACCGTGGCTGCCGGTGACGATCAGGTCGCAGCCCAGATCCTTGGCCAGTTGGTGAATCTCCAGGCGCGGCTGGCCGAAGATCAGTCGGCAGTCTTCTTTGTTCAGTTGCGGATGCTGGGCGGAAACGGCATCCAGCTGCTGCTGGGCCTGCGCGACCTGCTCTTGCTGCAGGGCCGAGAGATCCAGCGGTACATCGCCGCCGAAGGCCATGGACATCGGTTCGATCACGTGCACCAGCGACAGCTTGGCCGCGCTGTAGCCGGCCAGCTCCACGGCGCGGTCGATCACCTTGTGACAATCCTCGGTCAGGTCGACCGCGATCAGCAGATGTTTGTAGGGCATGGCTGTTCTCCTTGGCAGCGTGGATTTTAGGCAGTATCGCCCGGTTCGCCGCGTATTAGAAGGATGGTGGATCCGGCGGGCCGGGCTTTTCATGACATTGGTCATGCCCCCGTGTGTCGGCGCGCGGGGCGCGGCCTGCAATTGACAAGCCGGCGGACTTTCCCGAAGGTGCCTGCAATCGGCAGGACGGACCGCAGAGACGCACGGGGTGTGCCGCCGATCATCCGTAATGGCCAGCGGCTATGCTCATGGGCATCGGTATGTCGCAGCGGCAGGTTCAAGCTTCCATGGCATGGAGATCAGGCGATGATTTACCAGGGTAGAGCTATCACGGTTCTGGCGCTCGAGGATGGCCTCGCCGAGTTGCGTTTCGACCGGGCGGAGTCCGCGGTCAACAAGTTCGACCGCCTGACTCTGGACGAGCTGCGCGAAGCCGTCGCCGCGCTCGGCGCGGCGTCCGGGGTGCGCGGGCTGATCGTCACCAGCGCCAAGGAGGCGTTCATCGTCGGTGCCGACATCGGCGAATTCCTCGGCCTGTTCGCCCTGCCCGACGCGGAGCTGCTGGAGGTCAACCTGGAGGCCAACCGTATCTTCAGTGCCTTCGAGGATCTGCCGCTGCCCACGGTGGTGGCGATCAACGGCCTGGCTCTCGGCGGTGGGCTGGAAATGTGCCTGGCGGCGGACTTCCGAGTGATGGCCGAAGGGGCGAAGATCGGCCTGCCGGAAGTGAAGCTGGGCATCAATCCGGGCTGGGGTGGCACCGTGCGCCTGCCGCGGCTGATCGGCGCCGACAACGCCATCGAGTGGATCGCCGCCGGCAAGGAGAACGATGCCCAGGCCGCGCTGAAGGTCGGCGCGGTGGATGCGGTGGTTGCCCCGGCGCGGTTGCGCGAGGCGGTGCTGGATCTGTGCCGGCGCGCCGTCACCGGCGAGCTGGACCATCGGGCCCGCCGCCAGCCCAAGCTGGAGCGGCTCAAGCTCAACCAGATCGAACAGATGCTCGCCTTCGAGAGCGCCAAGGGCTACGTGGCCGGCCAGGCCGGCCCGCACTACCCGGCGCCGCTGGAGGCGGTGAAAACCATCCAGAAGGCCGCCGGCCATGGCCGCGACAAGGCCCTGGAGATCGAGTCGCAGGCCCTGGTCAAGCTGGCCAAGACCGAGGTGGCGCGCAGCCTGGTCGGCCTGTTCCTCAACGATCAGGAACTCAAGCGCAAGGCGCGCGCCTGGGAGCCGCAAGCTCGCGAGGTGAAGCTGGCGGCGGTGCTCGGCGCCGGGATCATGGGCGGCGGCATCGCCTACCAGTCGGCGGTCAAGGGCACGCCGATCCTGCTGAAGGACATCCGCGAGGAGGCCATCCAGCTCGGCCTCGGCGAGGCG
>DASQBU010000044.1:0-1606 GCA_035635035.1 Pseudomonas sp. | reverse complement strand
ATGGTCGCGCGCATCCGCGAGGCCGAGTGCATCGGCTGCACCAAGTGCATCCAGGCCTGCCCGGTGGACGCCATCGTCGGCGCCGCGCGGCAGATGCACACGGTGATCAAGGACGAGTGCACCGGCTGCGACCTGTGCGTGGAGCCCTGCCCGGTGGACTGCATCGACATGGTCGAACTCGGCACCAGCGTGCAGAACTGGAAGTGGGAGCGCCCGCTCCCGCCCGGCCAATTGATCGCCACCGACCGGGAGCACGCCGCATGAGCCGCGCCGAGAAGATCTGGGACATCCCCGGCGGCATCCATCCGCCGGAGCGCAAGAAGCTGTCCAGCAGCTCGCCGATCCAGCGGCCGCCCCTGCCCAAACGGCTGATCCTGCCGCTCAACCAGCATATCGGCGCCCCCGCCGAACCCTGCGTGGCGGTCGGCGCGCGTGTGCTCAAGGGCCAGAAGATCGCCGAGGCCAGCGGTTTCGTCAGCGCGGCGCTGCACGCACCGACCTCCGGCACCGTCGCCTTCATCGGCGCGCAGCCCTACCCGCACGCCTCCGGCCTGCTCGCCCCGGCCATCGTCATCGATGCCGACGGCCTGGACCAATGGTGCGAGCTCTCGCCCTGCACCGACTTCCGCGCCGTCGAGCCGGCCGAGCTGCTGGAACGGATCCGCGAGGCCGGGATCAACGGCCTGGGCGGCGCCGGCTTCCCCACCGCGGTCAAGCTCAGCCCGCGGCCGCAGCAGAGGATCCACACCCTGGTGATCAACGGCGCCGAGTGCGAGCCGTACATCACCGCCGACGACCTGCTGATGCGCGAGAAGGCCGCCGAGCTGGTCGCCGGCATCGAGATCCTCGCCCACCTGCTGCAGCCGGACAGCGTGCTGATCGGCATCGAGGACAACAAGCCCGAGGCCATCGCCGCGGTGCGCGCGGCGCTCGGCGCGCAGCCGTTCGAGGTGCGGGCGATCCCCACCAAGTACCCCTCCGGCGGCGAGCGCCAGCTGATCCAGATCCTCACCGGCCAGGAGGTGCCCTCCGGGGGCCTGCCGGCGGACATCGGCATCCTCTGCCAGAACGTCGGCACCGCCGTGGCGGTGCACGACGCCGTACTGCTCGGCCGGCCACTGATCTCCCGCATCACCACCCTGACCGGCCAGGCGCTGGCGCGGCCGATGAACGTCGAGGCGCTGCTCGGCACGCCGGTCGGCGAGCTGCTGGCCTTCGCCGGTCTCGACGCGACCAAGCTGGACCGGCTGATCATGGGCGGGCCGATGATGGGCTTCACCCTGCCCGACCTCGACGCGCCGCTGATCAAGACCAGCAACTGCCTGCTGGCGCCGACCCGCGCCGAGCTGCCGCCGCCACCGCCGGCACTGCCGTGCATCCGCTGCGGCGACTGCGCGCTGGCCTGCCCGGCCAGCCTGCTGCCGCAGCAGCTGCACTTCTTCGCCCTCGGCGGCGAACACGAGCAGCTCAAGGCGCACCACCTGTTCGACTGCATCGAGTGCGGCGCCTGCGCCTACGTCTGCCCGTCGAGCATCCCGCTGGTGCAGTACTACCGCGCGGCCAAGGCGGAGATCCGCGAGCTGGAGCAGAAGCAGCAGAAGGCCGA
>DASQBU010000043.1:0-3492 GCA_035635035.1 Pseudomonas sp. | reverse complement strand
CCGCAGCGGCGCCTGTACCTGGCCGACAAGGTGGTCGGTTATCGCTGCGTCGGCAGCGAGTTGCGCCGCTACGAATACGCCTCGCTGCAGGCGACGCTGCCCGATCCGATCCCGGCGACGGCGAGCAGCGCGGTGCTGGCCGCCGACGTGGCCGGCTGCACCTTCGACTACCGCCGCGGCACCGGCACGCGCGCCGGCCTGGCCAGCCTGCGGCTGCGCCTGAGCCTGGACGGCGAGAGCGTCGAACTCATCCAGCAGGTCCATATCGACAATGCGCCCTGAACGCGGCTTCGCCCTGGTGGCGGCACTCTTCCTGATGGTGATCGTCGCCCTGGTGGTGGCGACCATGAGCCGCCTGGCCATCAACCAGAATGCCGCCGGCGACCTGGCCCTGCAGCAGGCGCGCGCCGACCAGGCAGCTCGCGCCGGGCTGGAGTGGGGCATCAATCGGGTGCGCAGCACGGGAGTCTGCGCCAGCGGCAGCGTTTCCATGGCCGGTGGCAACCTGGCGGAGTTCACGGTGGGGCTAAGTTGCAGCCAGCGCAGCTACACGGGCGAGACTGGCGCTGTGCTGAGCCTGTTCACTCTGGTGGCGACCGCTGACAACGGTGCTCCCGGTAGCCGGACGGACTACGCCTGGCGGCGGTTGACGGCGACGGTGCAGAAATGAGCATGAGGCGACTAGGGCATTCGTTTGTTCTGGTGCTGGCCGTGTTGCTGGCCACAGCCAGTCCGGCAGCCTGGGCCGTGCTGTGCTCCGACGTGTTTTTCCCCGGGCCGGCCGGCGATGGCCTGAATGGCTACGTCCCTCAGCCGTCGCTGCCGAATTTCGACGCCAGTGCCAGCCCCGTGCTGACCGCAGCGGATCCGCGCGCGGTGCCAGTGAGCAACAGCTACTGGAAGGGCGGCGTCTCGCCCACCAGCTGGAGGCTGACTACGCCCGGCAGCGGCACGGCCCGGGTCTATGTCGATGGCAACCTGTACATCGACAACAACTCCGAGATCAACCGGGCGGGCAGTCCGTCGAACCTGATCATCGTGGTCAAGGGCGACCTGACCATCGCTAACAGCGCCAATATCTATGTCAATGCCATGATCTACGTGACGGGTAACGCGGTGATTGGCAACAACCCGAACATCCGCGGCGCCATTTCTTCCGGTGGCAGCATGAAAAAGGGCAACAATATCGTCTATGACCCCAGCGCCATCGCGGGAACGGATTTCGGCTCGCTTTGTGACAATCCGGGGGCTGTCGGGCAGATCGACCACTTCCGGTTTCTGCATGCGGCCAGCGGGCTGAGCTGCAATCCTCTGGACGTGCAACTGCAGGCCTGCGCGACCAGCAGCTGCGATCGGCTCTACGAGGGCAGCATCAGTGCCACCCTGAGCCCGAGCACCTGGGAGGGCGGCAACCTGGTGGCCTTCAACGGCGGCCAGGTATCCCTCAAGTTGCACGGGACGGACGTTGTGACGCTCGGCATCGCTGCCGTGACGCCGGCGGCCAAAAATTCCTGGAGCTGCAGTACGGCCGATTGCAAGGTGAGCTTCGTCGACAGCGGGTTCATTTTCGATGTGCCGACCCTGCTGGCCGGGAAGGTGCAGACCGGCATCACCCTGCAGGCCGTGCGCAAGGACGACAGTTCCCAGCGCTGCGTGCCGGGCTTCGGCCCGGCCACTCGGACGCTGCAGTTCTGGAGCGATTATGTCGATCCGGGGACGGGGACTCTGCCGGTGCGTGTCAATGGCGGAGCGGTATCCGGCAGTGCCAGCGCGCCGACCAGCCTGAGTCTGAGCTTCGACAGCACGGCGACTGCGCGCCTGGATGTGCGCTACGACGATGCGGGCCTCATGCGCCTGAATGCCCAGTATGTCGGGAGCGGCGCCGAGAGCGGCCTGTTGATGTCTGGCTCGGATCAGTTCGTCAGCAAGCCCTACGGCCTGCACCTGGCCACCGACGCCAGCTGCAGCGCCGCCAGCGTGGCCGGCTGCACGGTATTGCGCGCCGCCGGCGACAGCTTTCCGCTGCGCATCCGCGCGGTGGCCTGGCAGGCCGACGGCGAGCCGCGCACCGCCGCCGCACTGGCGGACAACCCGAGCACGCCGAACTTCCTGCTGGACGGCATCGCCCTGACCAGCACGCTGGCGGCGCCTGCTGGCGGCGATAACGGCAGCCTGTCGCCGGCCAGCTACAACCATGCCGGCAGTCAGACCACGCTCGACCTCCGCGAGAGCGAGGTGGGGATCTTCACCATCAGCGCCACGCCGCCGAGCGGCGGCTACTTCGGCTACACGGTGGACGGCGGTCAGAGCGACCTGGTCGGCCGTTTCACCCCCGCCTACCTGCAGGCCAGCGCCAGCGCACAGCTGACCCCAGCCTGTGGCGCCACCTTCAGCTACCAGCAGCAGGAGATCGGTTTTGCCACCGGCCAGACGCCGTTGCTGACGGTGACCGGCTACAACCGCCAGGGCGCGGTGACCCGCAACTACGACCGTGGCGAGTTCTGGCGCCTGAGCGCGCCGCAGCGCCAGGATTACCTGTCGATCAGCGGCCGGCCCACTCTGGATGCGGCGGGGCGCCTGCAGACCCTGGGCGATGCGCAGAGCACGGCGCTGGCCGACGCATCGCCCGGCGATGGCGCACGGCAGTTCGCCTGGGCCGGCGACCGCCTGCGCTGGACGGCGGCGCTGCAGCCCCAGACCGACGACCTGCCGTTCCCCGGCGTCGCCGGCGCGGCCATCGCCCGGCTGGCGCTGCTCGCCGCCCAGCTCAGGGACGCCGACGGCATCTGCTACGACAGCGCCGGCTGCCGGGACTTCACTTACGACTTCGGCGGCAGCGAGGTACGCCTCGGGCGCCTGCGCTTCGGCAATGCCTTCGGTTCCGAACTGCAGGCGCTGGACGTGCCGTTCTGGCTGGAGAGCTGGCAGAACATCGGCACCGCGCTGGCGCCGCTGGGCGGTTTCCGCCCCGAAAGCGCCGACAGCTGTTCTGCACCGTTGTTGGGCGCCGCCGCACTGCAATGGGTCGCCGGCGCCGTGCAGCCGGCCGACTTCGGGACTCCCGCGGTGCTGGCGCCGCTCGCCGGGCAGGGCGCGGTGCGCCTGCCGGCTCCGGGCAAGGAAGGCAGCGTGAGCGTCGGGCTGGAGGGGCTGGAGGTCATCCGGGCGGGGAATACGGCAGTCGACTTGCCCTGGCTGCTCTACGACTGGAATGCCGATGGCACGACCCGCGAGGCGGCGCGGGGGCTGGCGACCTTCGGCATCTACCGCGGCCCGGATGCGCTGATCTTCCGCCGCGAGCTGTATCGCTGAGGCGCCACCCGGCGGGCATGAAAAAGCCCCGGAGCGCATGGCGATCCGGGGCTTTGGGCATAAAAAGGGGATTCCCCGGCCTGCCTGTACCGTGGTCCCCGAAGACTGGGTGCACAGTACCTAATGCAGGTTACATGCCAATTACATGGGGGCGTCATTGGGCCGTGTCTGGCTGGGCGC
>DASQBU010000042.1:0-13780 GCA_035635035.1 Pseudomonas sp. | reverse complement strand
CGCCCAGCGCGCCCTCGAGGAACGAGGCCTTGCGGTACAGGTTGCCACCGGAAATCGCCGCCAGCAGATGGCCGAACAGGCCGGTGGCCAGCTCGGCGGCGAACAGCACCGGCACCTCGCAGGTCGGCACCGGGCGAGCACCCAGGCGCGCCACCGCGCGCTCGGCGGCGCGCCGGCCGATCGACTCGGCACTGGCCAGCTCGCCACCGACACGGCTGACGTCGTACCAGTAGTCGCGCTGCATCTGCCCTTCACCCTCGGCGATCATCACGCAGCTCAGGCTGTGCCGGCTGGAGGCATAGCCGCCGACGAAGCCGTGGCTGTTGCCGTACACCCGGCAGCCCAGATGGGTGTTGAGGGTGGTGCCGTCGGCCTTGGTCACCCGCGGATCAAGGGCGAAGGCCGCCGCCTCGCAGGCCAGCGCCTGCTCGATGGCCTGCTCCGGGCTGATCGCCCAGGGATGGTAGAGATCGAGATCGGGCAGCTCGCGGGCCATCAGCGCCGCATCGGCGAGCCCCGCGCAGTCGTCCTCGGAGGCATGCCGGGCGATCGCCAGTGCCGCCGCCACCGTCTCGCGGATCGCCTCCGCGCCCTGCGCCGAGGTGCTCGCCGAGCCCTTGCGCTGGCCAAGGTACAGGGTGATGCCGAAGCCGCGGTCGCGGTTGAACTCCACCGTCTCGACCTCGCCCTGGCGCACGCTGGTGGACAGGCCCTGCTCCAGCGACACAGCCACCTCGCAGGCGCTGGCGCCCTGGCGGCGCGCCTCGGCGATGATCGCCTCGACCTGCTCCTGCAACCCCGGCAGGGCCTGCGGCCCCACGCTTTCCACGGCTGAATTCATGTCCTGCTCCTGTTTTCCCGCCGGCGCGCCGGCCGGGCCGGACAAGCGGCCCCTGAGTGGTTATCATGGCGCGTTTCCCAGCGGACCCGCCCCATGTCTGAACAATTCGACGACTTCTCCGGAGAGAAGAGCAAAACCCAGGTCAAGCGCGAGCTGCATGCGCTGCAGGATCTGGGCGAGCGCCTGACCACCTTCAAGCCCGAGCAGCTCAACCGCCTGCCGCTCTCCGACGCCCTGCTCAAGGCCCTGCTCGAGGCGCCCAAGCACAAGGCCCACGCCGCGCGCAAACGCCACATCCAGTACATCGGCAAGCTGATGCGCGGCCAGGACATCGAGGCCATCACCGCCCTGCTCGACCAGATGGACGCCTCCACCCGCCAGTACAACGAGCGCTTCCACGCCCTCGAGCGCTGGCGCGACCGCCTGGTCGGCGGCAGCGACGCCGATCTCGAGGCGCTGCTCGGCGAATACCCCGAGGCCGACGTGCAGCACCTGCGCCAGCTGATCCGCCACGCCCAGCACGAAGCGGCGCACGACAAGCCGCCGGCCGCCGCGCGCAAGGTGTTCAAGTACCTGCGCGACCTCGACGAGGTCAAGCGCGGCCTGCGCTGAGCCTCGCCCCTCAGCCATCCCAGGGTGGAGGACTCGCGCCGCGATCTTCCACCGATCCGCACCCAACCGCTGGGTCGTGCTGCGAGCTGCCACCCGATACGGCTGCTGCACTGCTGGTGGGCAAGGCTGCGCCGTTGTCCACCCTACCCGCTCGTCAACCGCCGGTGCCGCCCACGGTGATCGCCTCGATCTTCAGGGTCGGCTGGCCGACGCCCACCGGCACCGACTGACCATCCTTGCCGCAGGTACCGACGCCGCTGTCCAGCGCCAGGTCGTTGCCGACCATCGACACCCGGCTCATCGCCTCCGGGCCGTTGCCGATCAGCGTGGCGCCCTTGACCGGCGTGGTGATCCGGCCGTCCTCGATCAGGTAGGCCTCGCTGGTGGAGAACACGAACTTGCCGCTGGTGATGTCCACCTGGCCGCCGCCCAGGCTGGCGCAGTACAGGCCACGCTTCACCGAGGCGATGATCTCCTCCGGCTCGCTCTGCCCGGCCAGCATGTAGGTGTTGGTCATGCGCGGCATCGGCAGGTGCGCGTAGGACTCGCGGCGGCCGTTGCCGGTCGGTTTCACCCCCATCAGGCGGGCGTTGAGCTTGTCCTGCATGTAGCCCCTGAGCACGCCGTTCTCGATCAGCGTGGTGCACTGGGTCGGCGTGCCCTCGTCGTCGAGGCTCAGCGAGCCGCGGCGCCCCGGCAGCGTGCCGTCGTCGACGATGGTGCACAGCTTGGAGGCCACCGGCTGGCCGACCCGGCCGCTGTAGGCCGAGCTGCCCTTGCGGTTGAAGTCGCCTTCCAGGCCGTGGCCGACCGCCTCGTGCAGCAGCACGCCGCTCCAGCCGTTGCCGAGCACCACCGGCAGCGTGCCGGCCGGCGCCGGAATCGCCTCGAGGTTGAGCAGCGCCTGGCGCACCGCCTCGCGGGCGTAGTCCATGGCACGGTCGTGCTCGAGGAAGTAGCGGTAGTCGGTGCGCCCGCCGCCGCCGTGGGCGCCACGCTCGCGACGGCCGCCCTGCTCGACGATCACGCTGACGTTGAACCGCACCAGCGGGCGCACGTCGGCGCCCAGGCTGCCGTCGGCCGCCGCCACCAGCACCTGCTCCCAGGTGCCGGCCAGACTGACGGTGACCCGGCTGATCCGCGGGTCGAGGGCGCGGGTGGCCTGGTCGATACGCTTGAGCAGCTCGACCTTCTCCGCCCGGCTGAGCACCTCGAGCGGATTGTCGGCAGCGTACAGGCGCGCCGGCACCTGCACCGCCGGGGTGTGCACCCGGCCCTGCTGGCCGGCGCGGGCGATCGAGCGGGCCGCGCCGATGGCCTGGCGCAGGGCGTGCTCCTCGATGCTGTTGCTGTAGGCGAAGCCGGTCTTCTCGCCGGACTGGGCGCGCACGCCGACCCCCTGGTCGAGGTGGAAACTGCCTTCCTTGACGATGCCGTCTTCGAGCATCCACGACTCGGACACCTGGCTCTGGAAGTACAGGTCGGCGGCATCGATGCCGGGGCCGGCCAGCTCGCCGAGCAGCACCGGCAGGCGCTCCAGGCTGAGGCCGCCGGGAGTCAGCAGCTGGGCGCTGACGGAGGACAGGGTGTTCATGGGGACTCCTTGGTCAAGGGTTGCAGCGCCCCGGGGCGCAGACGGCGATGGGCGCTGACCGGCATGCGCTGGCGGATCGCCGCCTGCGCCGGGCGGTCGATCCGCGCCAGCAGCACCGCCTCGCCGCGCGGCTCGCGGGCCAGCGGCTCGCCCCAGGGATCGACGATCAGCGAATGGCCGAAGGTTTCCCGCGGCCCCGGGTGCCGGCCGCCCTGGTTGGCGGCCAGCAGATAGCATTGGGTCTCGATGGCCCGCGCGCGCACCAGCACCTCCCAGTGCGCCGCGCCGGTCACCGCGGTGAACGCCGAAGGGGCGCTGATCAGTTCGGCGCCGGCCTCGCGCAGCGCGCTGTACAGCTCGGGGAAACGCAGGTCGTAGCACACGGTCAAGCCCAGGCGGCCGACCGGGGTGTCGGCCAGCACCAGGCGCTCGCCGTGGGCGAAGTCGTCGGACTCGCGGTAGCTGCCGCGGCTGTCGGCTACCTCGACGTCGAACAGGTGCAGCTTGTCGTAGCGCGCGGCGATCCGGCCGTCGCTGTCGATCAGCAGCGAGCAGGCGTGCGGCTTGCCGTCCGGCTGCCCCTGCGGCGGCAGCGGCAGGGTGCCGGCGACGATCCACAGGCCCAGCTCGCGCGCGGTGGCTTGCAGCCAGGGCAACAAGGGGCCCTCGCCGGCCGCCTCGGCGCGCCCCAGCGCGGCCAGATCGCGGCGGCCCATGGCGGCGAAGTTCTCCGGCAGCACGGCGAGGCGCGCGCCATCGCGCGCCGCCTGCTCGAGCAACGCCCGCGCGCGCGCCAGATTGGCGGCCACGTCGGACTGACTGACCATCTGGATGACTGCCACCGTGCCCATCGTCACCTCCCGTCGCGCAATAATTTCATCCTAACCCGGATGGCCTCAGCGTGCCTCGCCGGACGGTTTGCCGAACAGGCTGATCTGCGGATCCTGCAGCGTGCCGTCGACCCGGTATTCGACGCTGGCCACCCTTGAGAGGCGATCGCCGACCAGACGGTCGACGATGAACAGCGCGCCGGCCACCGGTGGCGCGCCGGCCAGCAACGCGGCCAGCGGCAGGTTGTTGGACAGCGGCAGGGTCACCCGCAGGTTGGCGGCGACCCGCTCCTGGGCCATGTCCAGCTGGCCGTTCAGCTCGAGGCGGGTGGAGGGCCCCTCCAGCACCAGCGGTTCGCGGATCAGCAGCACCCCGTCGGTGCCGACCAGCTGGCCCTTGATGCTGTCGTAGCCCAGGCCCCGGCCGAACAGGTCGGAGAAGTCCAGGCGCAGGCGCCGACCGAGAGCATTGAAGTTGAGCAGGCCGAACATGCGCAGCGCCGCGGCGCCGCCCTCGACCTCGACCAGCTGCCCCTGGCGTACCCGGGTATCCAGGCTGCCGCTGAAGTGGCGCAGGCCGGCGGCGACCGGCGAGCCCGGCCAACTGCCCTCGACGTCGACGCGAAAATCCCGGCTGGTGATGCTCGGCGCATAGCCCCAGGCCGGCAGCACCTCGCCCAGGTCGCCGCCGGACAGCCGGCCGCGATAGCGGCTGCGGCCGAGCACGCCGACGCCCTGCCAGTCCAGCGTGCCGTCCAGGTGCAGGCCGCGCAGATCGAGATCGATCTGGTCGAAATGCGCGCCCTCGTCCAGCGGCCGGCTGCGGAACCGCCCCCGCCCGACGCGCTCGGCGCCGAGGTAGAAGGCGTGGACGGCCACGTCCATCGCCGGCAGGCTGCGCGGGTCGAACTCTGCCAGCGGGTCCGGCGCGCTGGCGGCAGGCTCGCCCGGGGCTCGCTCGGCCGCCACCTCGCGCGCCGGCAGGCGCAGGCGCTCCAGCTCGATGCGCAGCGGCGCGTCCGCCGCGGCGGGCACCACCACCTCGCCGAGCAGCTGCGGACTATCGAGCAGCATGCGCCAGCCCTGACCGGTGCGCCGCAGCCCGGCCCGCAGCTGCTCGAGGCTCAGGTTGCCGGCGCTGAAGTGACCGATGCGCAGGTCGACCGACTGCAGCAGACCGCCCAGCGCCTGCTTGCTGCGGCTGCCGGCCGGACGCTCCAGCACCGCCTGCCACGCCCCCCAGTCGAACTGCTCCAGCTCACCGCGCAAGTGCAGGCCGAGTTCCTGCGGCAGCTCGGCCGCCTCGCCGCCCAGGCGCAGCTCGCCGCGCCCGCCGGCCAGTTGCCCCGGCGGGGCGGCGAAGGCCAGGCTGGCGAGGCCGGCATAGCTCAGCTCGTAACGGCGCTCGGCGCCGCCCAGGTTCATCCGCAGGCTGGCGCTGCGCGCCTCCTCCGCCGGCTTGCCGAAGGGCGCCGGCAGGTCGATGCGGGTGCCCTGCAGATCCGAGCTGACGCGCAGCCGGCTGGCGTCGCCGTCCAGGTCCAGCCACAGGCGGTAGGGCAGCTCGCCGCTGGCCAGTATCTGTTCCGGATCGACGCCGAGCCAGTCGATCAGCGGCTTCACGCCGATGCTGCCGCGCACGTCCAGGCGGGTCAGCGGCTTGCCGCCCTGCCCCTGCGCGCTGATCGCCGCGCGCAGCGGGCGGTCGAAGGCCCGGGCACTGATGTCCTGCGCGCTCAGCCCCCGCGCGCTGTCGTAGCGGAAGGCGCCCTTGATGGCCTGCAGGTCGAGCGCCGGCTGCGGCAGCTGCAGACGGGCGCCGTCGGCGACAAAATCGACCACTGCGCCAACCGCGCCGCCCTTGCGTTCCAGCGGAATGTCCAGCTGCAGGCGCCCCTGCAGGGCGCCCTCGCCCCGCCAGCCCGCGAAGGTCTTGCCGCGCCCGATCGGGGTGTCCTGGAGGATCTTCAGGCCGTCGCCGACGCTGCTGTGCAACTGGCCGTCGACCCGCAGCCGCGGCACCTGGCCGTTGTCGAGACGGACCTCGGCCTGCACGTCGCGCACCTGGCTGCCCAGCACCTGCGCCACCGGCGCGCGCACGCGCACGCCGCTGGGCTCGACGAACACTTCGCCCGCGAGGCGCTGCAGCGGCGGCCATTCCGGCTGGTAGGCCAGCTCGGCGTCGTGCACCTTGAAATACAGCTCCAGCGCCCGCGAGTGCGCCGGCGAGTCCTTGTTCAGCGAGCCCTGGTAGATGAACATGCCCTGGTCGATCTGCCCCTCGCCGATCGAAGTCTTCAGCCAGTCGGCCAACTGCGGGCTGAGGCCTGGCGACAGGGTCGGCAGGTAGCGCGCGGTATAACGCGACAGCCCCTTGCGCATGCCCACCTGCAGGTCCATGTAGTCCTCGGCCGCCGGATCGTGCAGCAGGCGGATCATCATGTTGCCGGCCAGCTCGCCCTCTTCGCCGGACAGCCGCATCAGCGTGCTGGACAGGGTGAAGGCCTCGCCGTCCAGGTGCCAGACCAGCCGCGCCCGCGCCGTGCGATAGCGCCACGGCTCGGGGAACAGGAAGGCCAGGTGCAGCATGAAGTCGTTGGCGTCCAGGCGCAGCTCGCCCCCCTCGAGGCTACCGCTCAGGGTGCCGCTGATGTTGTCCGCCGCCGGCACGTTGTGCCAGGCGTTGAAGCCGACCCGATCGGCGCGCAGGTTGTACTCGACCTCGGGCAGGCCCTCGCTGCGCGGGCGGATCTCGACGTTCAGGTCGCGCAGCCGGCCGTGGGGCGCCATGCTGGCGACGATGTCCACCGCCGCCGCCGGCAGGGGGGCCAGGGCCAGGGCCAGCGCCGTCAGCGGCGCCAGGTTGAGCCGCTCGGCCTGCAGGCTCCAGTGCGCCTGCTCGCCGGCGTGCTGGCGCAGCTGCAGCCGGCCGGGATTGAGGCGCACCTCGCCGAAGTTGCCGGCCACATCGTCCACCAGCAGGCGCCAGCCTTGCGCATCGCGGTCGAAGTAGCTGGTCAGCACCAGGTCGCTGAGCGTGACCGGGCGTTGCGCGCCACGGCCCAGCACCAGTTGCGGTGCGTGCAGGCGCGCCACCGCGCGCTGCGCGGCGCCGGCGGCCCAATCCAGCCAGACCTCGCCGCCGGCCTGCAGGTGCTGCAGCTGCCAGTCGGCGGGCAGCTGCTGCGCCAGCCACGCGGCCCAGTCGCTCTGCGGCAGGCTGAGATAGAGCTGCGCGCGCGCCTCGCGCCAGGCCTCGGGGAGCAGCTCGCTCTGCAGCTGCCAGCTGAGCGGCTGGCCATCGGGCAGCAGCAGGCGGCCGTCCAGGCGCTGGCGGCCACTGCGGCTGGCCAAGGTCATGCCGACGTAGTTGAAAGCGAGCCGCTCGCCGGTGCGACTCTCGATGCTCAGCTGGCTGTCGAGCAGCGCCAGCTCGCGCGGCGCCAGCAACAGCTCGAGCAGGTGCGCCGGATCGAGTGGCACATCGCTGCGGCGCACCCCCTTGACCCGCCAGCTGCCATCGGCCTCCTGATGCAGGCCGAGCTGCAGGCCCTGCACCTCCAGGCTGGCAATGCGCAGGCTGCGCGTGCGCAGGCTGGCGAAGACGTCCGGCACCAGGCGCAGCTGCTCCAGATGCAGCGCCTCGCCGTCCGCCTCCAGCTGTACGTCGCGCAGCAGCAGTTGCGGGGCGAAGCCCTGCCAGCGGCCTTCCAGCGCGCCGATCCGCAGCGGCTGGCCGAGCGCGGCGCTGGCGCGGCTCTCCAGCTCGCCGCGGTATTCGGCCACCAGCGGCAGCAGCGCGCGGCCGAGGCTGACATACAGCGCCGCCAGCAACAGCAGCAGCGCCAGCCCGGCGAACAGCCCGCCGCGCAGACGCTCGAACAGACGCGCGCCGCCGGCCATGTCAGCTCTCGCGCTCAGAGCGGCACCACATCGTAGAGCTCCTGGGAGTACTTGGCCTCGACCTGGAAGCGCAGCGGACGACCGATGAAGGCTTCCAGGTCGGCGACATTGCCCGACTCTTCATCGAGCAGGCGCTCGATCACCACCTGGTTGGCCAGCACCAGATAGGAGCCGGCCTGGTAGGCGCGCGCCTCGCGGAGGATCTCGCGGAAGATCTCGTAGCAAATGGTTTCCGCGGTCTTCAGCTGGCCGCGCCCCTGGCAGCTCGCGCAGGGCTCGCAGAGCACCTGCTGCAGGCTCTCGCGGGTGCGCTTGCGGGTCATCTGCACCAGGCCCAGCTCGGTGATGCCGATGATGTTGGTCTTGGCGTGGTCGCGCTCGAGCATCTTCTCCAGGGTGCGCAGCACCTGGCGCTGGTGCTCCTCGTCCTCCATGTCGATGAAGTCGATGATGATGATCCCGCCGAGGTTGCGCAGGCGCAGCTGGCGGGCGATCGCGGTGGCCGCCTCGAGGTTGGTCTTGAAGATGGTTTCCTCGAGGTTGCGATGGCCGACGAAGGCGCCGGTGTTGACGTCGATGGTGGTCATCGCCTCGGCCGGATCGATCACCAGGTAGCCGCCGGACTTGAGCAGCACCTTGCGCTCCAGCGCCTTCTGGATCTCGTCCTCCACCCCGTACAGGTCGAAGATCGGCCGCTCGCCCGGATAGTGCTCGAGGCGGTCGGAGACTTCCGGCATCAGCTCGCCGACGAACAGGCCGACCTTCTGGAAGGTCTCGCGCGAGTCGATGCGGATCTTCTCGGTGCGCGGGCTGACCAGGTCGCGCAGGGTACGCAGGGCCAGCGACAGGTCCTCGTAGATCACCGAGGGTGCCGGCGCACTCTGCATCTGCGCGCCGATCTGCTCCCACAGGCGGCGCAGGTAGCGGATGTCGGCGAGGATCTCGTCGGCGCCGGCGCCCTCCGCGGCGGTGCGCAGGATGAAGCCGCCCTGGTCCTCGATGCCCTCGGCGGCCACGCAGTCGGCCACCACCTGCTTGAGCCGCTCGCGCTCGGTCTCGCCCTCGATCTTCAGCGAGATGCCGACGTGGCTGGTACGCGGCATGTACACCAGGTAGCGCGAGGGGATCGACAGCTGGGTGGTCAGCCGCGCGCCCTTGCTGCCGATCGGGTCCTTGGTCACCTGCACCACCAGGCTCTGGCCCTCGTGGACCAGCGCGCTGATGCTTTCCACCGCGCTGCCCTCGCGGGTGGAGATCTCCGAGGCGTGGATGAAGGCCGCCCGCTCCAGGCCGATATCGATGAAGGCGGCCTGCATGCCCGGCAGCACGCGCACCACCTTGCCCTTGTAGATGTTGCCGACGATGCCGCGCTTCTGCGTGCGCTCGACATGCACTTCCTGCAGCACGCCGTTTTCCACCACCGCCACGCGCGATTCCATCGGGGTGATGTTGATCAGGATCTCTTCGCTCATCTGTCGCTCTCGTGCCGGGAATCTGCCTCGGTGGTGCGGCGCTCAGGCGTCCGCGTCGTGCTGCCAGCAGGGAATGCCGAACTCGGCCAGCAGCGCCGCGGTCTCCGCCAGCGGCAGGCCGACCACGGCGGAATAGCTGCCCTCCAGGCGGTCGACGAAGATCGCCGCCAGGCCCTGGATGGCGTAGCCGCCGGCCTTGTCCAGCGGCTCGCCGGTCTCCCAGTATGCCTGCTGTTCGGCCGGGGCGATTGGGCGCAAGTGCACACGGCTGCTCACCACCTGCGCCCGGCAGCGGCTGCCGTCGGCCACCGCCACGGCGGTGAGCACCTCATGGCTGCGCCCGGACAGCGCGGCGAGCATGGCCAGGCCGTCGGCGCGGTCGAGCGGCTTGCCGAGGATGCGCCCGTCGAGCACCACCGCGGTATCGGCCCCCAGTACACAGGCGGTTGGCTCGCCGAGCGCGGCCAGCCCGGCGGCGGCCTTGGCCCGCGCCAGGCGCTCGACGTAGGCGGCCGGCGTTTCGCCGGGCAGCACGCTTTCGTCGATGGGCGCCGCCACGCGGCGGTGCGGCACGCCGATCTGCAGCAGCAGTTCGCGACGGCGCGGCGAGGCGGAGGCGAGATGGAGCAGGCTCACGGGCGATATCCCTCCGGAACGTGACAGGCGCCGGCGCGGCCGGCCTCAGTGGACATGCAGCCGGCGGCTGAACAGGCGCATGACGGTGAACACCCACGGCCAGAGCAGCGCGCTGACCAGGGCGGGAAAGAGGAACAACAGGGTCGGCGGGCGGTTGCCGGCCAGGGTGTTGAGCCACAGCTGCACCAGCTGGGCCAGGCCGAACACCACCAGCAGCACCAGGCACTGCTGCCAGACCGGGAACACCCGCAGGCGCTGGTGCAGCGCCATCAGCATGAACACGACCAGCGCCAGCACCAGGGCGTTCTGCCCGAGCGGCGTGCCGTAGAGCACGTCGGCCGCCAGGCCGAGCAGCCAGACGCGGGTCATGCCGACCCGTTGCGGCGCCGCCAGCGACCAGAAGGCCAGCATCAACGCCAGCCACAGCGGCCGGCCGACCTGCATGAAGTCGGGCATCGGCGCCACACTGAGCAGCAGGGCGAGGATCAGGCTGAACCAGACGAACCAGCCATTGCGCGAACGGGCGACCTTCACCATCAGTGCGCCCCTCTCGCGTTCGGCGCCTGGGCCGGCGCCGAGGGACGCGCGGCGGCGGGCGCCGCGGCGCTGCGCCCCGCCGGGTTTGCCGCTGCCGGTGCCTGGGACGCCGGCGTGGCGGGATGCGGAGCCGCCGGAGCGGCCGGCGCCGGGCTGGCCGGTGCCGCCTTGCCGGCGGCCGCGGCCTCGCGGTCGGCGGCTTCCTGGGCCAGCGCGGCATCGACCGCGCGCTGCTCGGGGCTGCGCTGGTCGCTGAACACCAGCAGCAGGTAGCGGCTGCGATTGAGGCGCGCGGTGGGCACCGCGCGGACCACGGCGAACGGCTGGCCGGTGTCGTGGATCACTTCCTTGACGGTGGCCACCGGGTAGCCGGCCGGGAAGCGCTGGCCGAGGCCGGAGCTGACCAGCAGATCGCCTTCCTTGATGTCGGCGGTGTCGGCGACATGGCGCAGCTCGAGGCGTTCCGGATTGCCGGTGCCGATGGCGATGGCGCGCAGGCCGTTGCGGTTGACCTGCACCGGGATGCTGTGGGTGCTGTCGGTGAGCAGCAGCACCCGCGCGCTGTAGGGCATCACCTCGACCACCTGGCCCATCAGACCGAGGGCGTCGAGCACCGGCTGGCCGAGGAACACGCCGTCCTTCTCGCCCTTGTCGATGAGGATGCGGTGGGTGAAGGGATTGGGGTCGGTGCCGATCAGCTCGCTGACCAGCACCTTGTCGTCGACCAGCGCCGCCGAATTGAGCAGCTCGCGCAGGCGCACGTTCTGCTCGGTGAGGGTGGCCAGCTTCTGCAGGCGGCGCTGCATCAGCAGCGCCTCGGCCTTGAGCTTCTCGTTCTCGGCGATCAGCTCGTCACGCTGGCTGAACTGCTGGCTGACGCTCTCCCACAGGCGTACCGGCCGCTCGGCCAGCCAGTAGAAGGGGGTGAGCACCTGGGCCAGGTTGCTGCGCAGCGGCTTGAGCACCTCGAAGCGGGCGTCGACCACCATCAGCGCGACCGACAGCACAGTCAGCACCAGCAGGCGCACGCCCAGCGAGGGTCCCTTGGCGAAAAGCGGTTTGATGGCTCACCCCGACGTCAGGTGCCGCTCCAGCCTCATTCGGTGGAGAGCAGGTCCATGGCGTGACGATCGATCATTTCCAGGGCGCGACCGCCGCCACGGGCGACACAGGTCAGCGGATCCTCGGCGACGATCACCGGCAGGCCGGTTTCCTGGGCCAGCAGCTTGTCCAGGTCGCGCAGCAGCGCACCACCACCGGTCAGCACCAGGCCACGCTCAGCGATGTCCGAGGCCAGCTCCGGCGGCGACTGCTCCAGCGCGCTCTTCACCGCCTGGACGATGCTCGCCAGCGACTCCTGCAGCGCTTCCAGCACCTCGTTGGAGTTGAGGGTGAAGCTGCGCGGCACGCCCTCGGCCAGGTTGCGGCCGCGCACGTCGATCTCGCGCAGCTCGCTGCCCGGGAAGGCGGTGCCGATCTCCTGCTTGATCCGCTCGGCGGTGGATTCGCCGATCAGGCTGCCGTAGTTGCGGCGCACGTAGGTGACGATGGCTTCGTCGAAGCGGTCGCCGCCGACGCGCACGGACTCGGCGTAGACCACGCCGTTCAGCGAGATCAGGGCGATCTCGGTGGTGCCGCCGCCGATGTCGACCACCATCGAGCCACGCGCCTCTTCCACCGGCAGGCCGGCGCCGATGGCCGCCGCCATCGGCTCCTCGATCAGGAACACCTCGCGGGCGCCGGCGCCGAGGGCCGACTCGCGAATCGCCCGGCGCTCGACTTGGGTCGACTTGCCGGGCACGCAGATCAGCACCCGCGGACTGGGCTGCAGGAAGCTGCTCTCGTGCACCTTGTTGATGAAGTACTGCAGCATCTTCTCGCAGACGCTGAAGTCGGCGATCACGCCGTCCTTCATCGGCCGGATGGCCGAGATGTTGCCCGGGGTACGGCCGAGCATGCGCTTGGCCTCGGTACCGACGGCCACCACGCTCTTCTGGTTGTTGCCGCTGGTGCGAATGGCGACCACGGACGGCTCGTTGAGCACAATGCCGCGCTCACGCACATAAATAAGGGTATTGGCAGTGCCCAGGTCGATCGACAGATCGCTGGAAAACATGCCGCGCAGTTTTTTCAACATGGGATGAAAACCCTGGGGGAACGCGTGGCTAAAAGTGCGGCGAACTCTAACAACGGCAGGGATTTTGGGCAAGGCACACATATGTTAGATTGCACGCTTTTCCGGGCCGCAAAGGCCCTTCATCGCGGCCTTTGACCGCCGTTTGGCGGCTTCCGTTCCCCGCCAGCGCCTGTCGGTCATTCGTCGCTTTTTCCGCTGGAGACACCCGATGGCGCTCGAACGCTCCGACGTGGAAAAGATCGCCCACCTGGCCCGCCTGGGTCTGGACGAGGCGGAAATTCCGCGTACCACCGAGACCCTCAACAACATCCTCGGCCTGATCGACCGCATGCAGGCGGTGAACACCGACGGCATCGAACCGCTGGCCCACCCGCTGGAAGCCACCCAGCGCCTGCGTGCCGACGTGGTGAGCGAAACCAATCAGCGCGACGCCTACCAGGCCATCGCCCCCGCCGTGGAAAACGGCCTGTATCTGGTTCCCAAGGTGATCGAGTGATGCATCGACTGACTCTGGCGCAAATCGCCCGCGGCCTGGCCGCCAAGGACTTCTCCGCCGTCGAACTGAGCGACGCCCTGCTGGCGCGCATCGCCCAGCTCGATCCGCAACTGAACAGCTTCATCACCGTCACCGCCGATGAGGCGCGCGCCCAGGCCCAGGCCGCCGACGCCCGCCGCGCGGCCGGCGAGAACGGCGCCCTGCTCGGCGCGCCGATCGCCCACAAGGACCTGTTCTGCACCCAGGGCGTGCTGACCACCTGCGCCTCGAAGATCCTCTCCAACTTCCAGGCGCCCTACGACGCCACCGTGGTGGAAAAACTCGCCGCCGCCGGCACCGTCAGCCTCGGCAAGCTGAACATGGACGAGTTCGCCATGGGCTCGGCCAACGAGTCCAGCCACTACGGCGCGGTGAAGAACCCCTGGGACCTGACCCGCGTCCCGGGCGGCTCCTCAGGCGGCTCGGCCGCCGCGGTGGCCGCCGGGCTGATCCCCGCCGCCACCGGTACCGACACCGGCGGCTCGATCCGCCAACCGGCGGCGCTGACCAACCTGACCGGCCTCAAGCCGACCTACGGCCGTGTGTCGCGCTGGGGCATGATCGCCTACGCCTCCAGCCTCGACCAGGGCGGCCCGATCGCCCGCACCGCCGAGGACTGCGCCCTGCTGCTCGGCGCCATGGCCGGCTTCGACGCCAAGGACTCCACCTGCGTCGATGCACCG
>DASQBU010000041.1:0-1958 GCA_035635035.1 Pseudomonas sp. | reverse complement strand
TCCACCTTGCCGCGCCCGGCCTTGAGCGCCCCGCGCTGGCTCTTGCCCTCCAGGCGGCGCTGCTTCGAACCCAGCGTCGGCCGGGTCGGCCGGCGCTTCTTCTCCACCTTGGCCACGCTGCGGATCAGCTCGGCCAGGCGCGCCAGCGCGTCGGCGCGGTTCTGCTCCTGGCTGCGGTACTGCTGCGCCTTGATCACCACCACGCCCTCGGCGGTGATGCGGCTGTCGCGCAGCGCCAGCAGGCGCTCCTTGTAGAACTCCGGCAAGCTTGAGGCGCGGATGTCGAAGCGCAGGTGCAGCGCGCTGGACACCTTGTTGACGTTCTGCCCGCCGGCGCCCTGGGCGCGGATCGCGGACAGCTCGATCTCGCTGTCGGGCAGGTGGACGGCATTGGAGATTTCCAGCATGGCGGGCTCGGTGCACGGAGAATCCCCACAGGATAACCCCGTGGGGGCGAATGCATTCGCCTGAATGACCGAGCCCTGGCATGGCGAATGAATTCGCCCCCGCAGAGGATCTCCCGCGCAGGGCACATGCGTTCACAAGCAATTGTTTTGACTGACATTTCGATCAGCCGCGGTAGAATCCTCGGCAACCGCAGGGACGCATTTCTCAGTTCGCCGTCGAGAATCCCATGCGTTTCCTCTCCGTACTGCTCCTCACGCTGTTCTCCAGCCTCGCCACCCATGCCGCCGAAGCCCCGCGCACCTTCCTCGAAGCCAAGAAGGTCGCCTGGAAGCTGTACGCCGACCGCCCGGTGGACTTCTACTGCGGCTGCGCCTACCAGGGCAACCGCATCGACCTGGCCAGCTGCGGCTACCAGCCGCGCAAGAACGCCAACCGCGCCGGCCGCGTCGAGTGGGAGCACATCGTCCCGGCCTGGGTGTTCGGCCACCAGATGCAGTGCTGGCAGCACGGCGGACGCAAGAACTGCACCGCCAACGACCCGCAATTCAGCCAGGCCGAGGCCGACCTGCACAACCTGGTGCCGGTGGTCGGCGAGGTCAACGGCGACCGCAGCAACTTCGGCTTCGGCATGCTCAGCGAGAAGCCGACCCAGTACGGCGCCTGCCCATTCGTGGTCGATTTCAAGCAGCGCACCGCCATGCCGGCCGAGCAGAGCCGCGGCGCCATCGCCCGCGTCTACCTGTACATGAGCCAGCGCTACCACCTGCGCCTGTCGCCGCAGGACCAGCGCCTCTACGACATCTGGAACCGCCAGTACCCGGTGAGCGAATGGGAGCGCTGGCGCAACCAGCGCATCGCCTGCGTGCAGGGCAACGCCAACCCCTACGTCGGCGAGGTGGACACGCGCCGCTGCGACAAGCACTTCGCCCAGCGCTGAGCGGCCGATGGACGCTGCGCGCCGCCTCGGCTAGGGTGATGCTGTAGCCGGCAAGGGAGAATGGAATGCCGCATGCACGCCTGTGTGTCGTTCTGGGCCTGACCGTCCTGGCCGCGCTGGTCGTCTCTGGCATTGCGCCCTACGACCGCGCCACCTGGTGGCTGGAAGTCGCGCCGGTGCTGCTCGCCGCGCCCGTGCTGCTCGCCACCTGGCGGCGCTTCCCGCTGACCGACCTGCTCTACGTGCTGATCGCCCTGCACGCCCTGGTGCTGATCCTCGGCGGCGCCTACACCTACGCGCGGGTGCCGCTGGGCTTCTGGGTGCAGGACTGGCTGGAGCTGGCACGCAACCCCTACGACAAGCTCGGCCACTTCATGCAGGGCCTGGTGCCGACCCTGCTCGCCCGCGAGATCCTCCTGCGCGGGCGCTACCTCGCCGCCGGGCGGATGCTCGGCTTCCTCGCCCTGTGCGTGGCGATGACCGTCAGCGCGGTCTACGAGCTAATCGAGTGGTGGGTGGCGCTGATTGCCGGTGGCGGCGCGGTGGACTTCCTCGGCACCCAGGGCGATCCCTGGGATACCCAGGAGGACATGTTCTGGGCGCTGCTCGGCGC
>DASQBU010000040.1:0-2426 GCA_035635035.1 Pseudomonas sp. | reverse complement strand
GCCTGCCCGGCATGCTGATGGGCGGCGGCTCGCCGCAGCAGTTGCTGAACGGCCAGCGCGAGCGGCTGATGCAGCAGATCGGCAGCGAGCTGGACCGCACCCTGCTCTACGTCTACCGCGACCTCAGCGACGCCCAGCTCGGCGAGTACACGGCCTTCGCCGAGTCGGCCGAAGGGCGCAGCTACTATCGCGCGGCGCTCGAGGCGATCCGGGCCGGCCTGCAGGTCCAGCCGTAAGCGCACCCTGGCCGGCCGCCGCGCCCGGGCAGGGCGATTCCTGCGGCGCGCCCGTCAGGCGCTGGTGGCTTTCGCAACCGGCCGCTGCTCCGGCGCCAGGATGGCGCGCAGGCGCAGGCTGAACGCCGAGTCCCGGCTGGCGGTGAGCAGCAGGTGCTCCAGCGAGCGGGTCATGCCGACGTAGAGCACGCGGCTTTCGTCGTCGACGGACTCGACCTTGGGATGCGGCAGACGGCCGACGAAGGGGATCGCCACCGCCTCGAACTCCAGGCCCTTGCTGGCGTGCAGGGTCAGCACCTTCACGCTGTCCTCGACCAGTGCCGCCTGCGCGTCCTTCTGCGCCAGCAGGCCGGCGGGAATGCCGGCGCGCTGCAGATGGTCGCGGACCCTTTCGCAGTCGGCGTTGCTGCGCGCCAGCACGGCCAGCTGGCCCCAGCTGTCCAGGCCGGTGCGGCGCTCGCGCAGGAAGTCGACCACTGCGGCGAGTTCGCCGGTCTCGTCGGCGCAGTCGCGCCACTGCGGTTGCGGGCCGTGGCGGCCGACGCTCTGCGGCGGCACCCGCGGGATGCCGTCCTCCTCGGCGGCCTGCTCGGCCAGCCCGTCGCCGGCGAAGCGCGCGGCGACCTGGAGGATCTCGGCGGTGTTGCGGTAGTTCAGGCGCAGGATGGTGGTGCGTCCGCGGGCCTGGATGCCGACGCTGGAGAAGCTGAACTTGCGCCGCTGGTACAGGCTCTGCGCGTCGTCGTAGAGCACCAGCAGCGACTGGCTGGCGGGGTCGACCTGCTGGGTGGCGAGCTGGAACCACTCCGGGGCGAAGTCGTGGCCCTCGTCGATCAGGATGGCGCCGTACTGGCCGGTCGGGATCTGTCCGGCGGCGACGGCCTCGAGGGTTTGCGCCACCAGTTGCTCGTTGTATGCGCTGGCGTTGCCGCGCGGGGGCAGGGGCAGGTCGTGGCGGCGCAGCAGCTCGCCGCACCAGGCGTGGAAGTGGCGTACCTGGACCTTCGCGCCGACGCCGTGGCCGTCCATCTGCAGGGCCAGGCGCGCGGCCAGCGCCTTGTTGAAGCACAGCACCAGGATCGGCGTGGAGAGCAGTCTGGCCAGGTGCAGGGCGCGGTAGCCGAGGATCATGGTCTTGCCCGAGCCGGCCACGCCGTGGATCACCCGGTGGCCGTCGCCGAGGTTGCGCGCCAGCTGCTCCTGCTGCAGGTCCATGATGCGGATCAGGTCGGGCGCCGCGGCCGGTGGCTGGCCAGGCTCGGGGGCCTCCTCGAACAGGCTCTGCTGCGAGCTGCGCAGGCGCAGTTCGGGGAACAGGTGCCAGCGCACCCGGTCGACCTGGGCGGGGCTGAGCTGGCAGGGGAAGGCGACGGTGAACATGTCCCACAGGCGTTTCTGCAGGGTTTCCGGGTCCTGGTCCTCGCCCAGCTCGTCCTTGCAGATCACCTGGCTGGGGTTCATGGCCTCGCCGAGGCCGGCCTCTTCGAACTGCGCGCGGCTGATCTGGGTGAGGATCACCCCGTGCCCCCAGGGCAGCAGCAACTGGCCCTGCCGGGGACCGTCCCGGTGGACCAGTTGCGGGTCGAGCTGCAGCAGGCCGCTCAGCACGTGGCAATACCTGAGTACCTGCTGCAGCGGGTTGCTGACCCGTTTGAGGCCCGACGGCAGCTTGAGCTCGGCCTGCTTGCGGTCGAGCCGGTGCAGGGTGGACAGCCTCCAGTCCTTGACCTCCAGCAGCAGGATGCCGCGCAGCGGGTGCAGCAGGGTGAAGTCCGGGCGCTGGCCGCGGGCGCCGAGCGGCACGTCGAACCAGCACAGGTAGTCCGCGTCCAGCAGGCGGTCGAACAGGCTGGCGACCTTTCGTTCGCCGCTGGTGGCTGGGCAGCCGTTGAGCGAGGTGAGCAGGGTGGCCATCACAACTCCATGTGTCTGTCTGAGGCTGCGCAGGATACCGCAATGGCCCGGCGCCATCGTCAGCCACGCCCGCCGGCTGCTATCCTCGCCGCCATGAACACGACACCGCTCCCCCTCGCCCTGATCGCCGCGCTCGCCGACAACCGCGTGATCGGCATCGACAATCGCCTGCCCTGGCACCTGCCGGCGGATCTCAAGCACTTCAAGGCCGTGACCCTCGGCAAGCCGATCATCATGGGCCGCAAGACCTGGGATTCGCTCGGCCGGCCGCTGCCG
>DASQBU010000039.1:0-27342 GCA_035635035.1 Pseudomonas sp. | reverse complement strand
CGTTGTCGCTGGCGGGGGTGGCGAGAAACCTCGCCCTGGTCACGGCCGGCAACCTGGTCGGCGGCAGCCTGCTGGTGGCCGGCGTGTACTGGCTGGCCTACCTGCGCGCCGACCGCGCACCCTGATCCTACCGCCTCCTGCGCCCCGCTACGCGGGCGCCGCGCTGCGACGCTTGTAGCGCACCTGCGGGTGGGTGCCGACTCGCTTGACCTCGAACAGGTCGATGGCGGCGAACAGGTCGAACAGCCGCGAATAACCGTAGTTGCGCGGCTCGAAGGAGGCCTGGTTGGCGATGCGCGAGCCGACCAGGCTCAGCGGCGCCCAGCCCTCGTCGTCGGCGGCGAAGATCACCGCGTTGCGCAGCAGGTTCATCAGCTTGCTGTCGCCCTTGAGTTCCGGCCCGCTACGCCGGCTGACCAGCGCCACCGCCGGCGGCACGCAGATCGTCCCCTGCGCCTCGGCCTCGGCCGGGGTAGCGCTGGTTCCCAGCGGCTGGATGGTCACCTCCACGGGCATGTCGTCCAGATAGACGAAGCGCGAGCAGGCGTTGACGTAGGGCTCGGGCGACTTGCGCTCGCCGAAACCGATCACCTGCTTGCCCTCGGCGCGCAGGCGGGTGACCAGCGGGGTGAAATCGCAATCCGAGGACACCAGGCAGAACACCTCGACCGGCTTGCCATGCAGCACGTCCATGGCGTCGATGGCCATGGCCATGTCGGTGGCGTTCTTGCCCTTGACCAGGTCGAACTGCTGGACCGGCTGGATGGCGTGCTCGTGCAGCACCTGCACCCAGGACTCCAGGCGCGGGCTCTTCCAGTTGCCATAGGCACGGCGGATGGATACCACGCCGAGCACCGCCAGTTCGGCGAGGATCGCCTCGATCTTGCGGCTCGGCGAGTTGTCGGCATCGATGAACAGCGCTACGCGGACGTTCTGCATGGTGACGCCCCCTTCCCTGCTGCGATGCCTTCAAGCCTAGCCCTTGAGCGCCTTCTTCGGGTAGATGTCGTAGCGGCTGGACTTGCCGTCGAGCTGGTAGGACGGCTTGGGGCCGTCGATGCATGGTGCCTTGCGCGGGCGCTTGACCACCACCCGGTGGCTGGCCAGCGCCAGCGCCGCTTCGAGCAGCGCCGGGGCGTCGAGGTCGTCGCCGACCAGCGGGCGGAACAGGCGCATTTCCTTCTTCACCAGCGCGCTCTTGTCGCGGTGCGGGAACATCGGATCGAGGTAGATCACCTGCGGTGGTTCGCCCTGCCAGGCGCGCATCAGCTCCACCGCGTTGCCGGTCAACAGCTGCATGTGGGCCACGATGGGCGCCACTTCCGCCGCGCGGGCGGCGCGCGCCAGGCCGTCCTCGAGCAGGGCGGCGATCAGCGGCTGGCGCTCGATCAGGGTGATCTCGCAGCCCAGCGAGGCGAGGACGAAGGCATCGCGCCCCAGGCCGGCGGTGGCGTCCAGCACTCGCGGGCGCACGCCGGGCTGGATGCCCACGGCCTTGGCGATCATCTGCCCGCTGCCGCCGCCGAACAGCCGACGGTGGGCGCTGGCGCCCTCGACGAAATCGACGCGCACCGGCCCGGGCGCCTCCGGCCCCAGCTCGGCCAGCTGCAGGCCGGCATCGCCCAGCTGCAGGGCGAATTCGGCCTCGCCCGCCTCGCCCAGCCCCAGGCGCTCGGCCCACAGCCGGGCAGCGGCTGCGTGGGCAGGACTCAGGGCTTCGACTCGGACGCGAACGGGGCTGGCGGACATCGGGACTTCCGGACAAGGAGAAAGGGGCGCCATTTTGCCAAAGATCGGCTCAGCGCGCAGGCGCACGCCCCAGCAATACCCAGGCGACGCCGCCGAGCAGCAGCGCGGAGGCCAGCAGCAGGCGCGAACTGAACGGCTCGCCGAGCAGCAGCACGCCGAGCACGGCGGTGATCAGCGGCACGCTGAGCTGCACGGTGGCCGCCTGGGTGGCGCGCAGCGCCGGCAGCACCGCGTACCACAAGGCATAGCCGACGCCGGAGGCCAGCGCGCCGGAGAGCAGCGCATAGACCAGCCCGGCGCCATCCAGCCGCGCGGCGGGCCAACCGGCCAGCCCCAGCAGCACGGCCAGCGGCAGGCTGCGGACGAAGTTGCCGGCGGTGCGCGCCGTGGCATCGCCGGCGCCGCGCCCGCGCAGCGAGTACACGCCCCAGGCCACCCCGGCCAGCAGCATGACCAGCGCGGGCAGCATGGCCGGCGCACTGGCGCCGGGCAGCAGCAGCACCGCCAGACCGGCGGCGGCGAGCAGCAGGCCGCAGCCCTGCCCCAGCGACAGGCGCTCGCCGCGCCACAGGCCCCAGAGGATCATGCTGGCCTGCACCGCGCCGAACAGCAGCAGCGCGCCAGTGGCGGCGGACAGTTGCAGGTAGGCCCAGGAAAATCCCGCCGCGTAGCCGAACAGCGCCAGCGCCGAGGCATTGCTGCCGCCCAGCGGCGCGCGCGTCGCGCCCGGTCGCAGGCGCACGATCAGCCCCAGCGCCAGGGCGCCGCCCAGCAGGCGCAGCACGGTGAAGCTGGCGGCGTCGATATGCCCGTCACGCAGGGCGATGCGGCACAGCAGCGAGTTGGCGGCGAAGGCCAGCATGGCCAGGGCGGTGAGCAGCGCGAGGCGCGGCAGGGGCATGGCAGACGTTCCGGTCCGTGGTGGTGCGCCGAGGGTAGCGCGAAAACGCCGGGTAACGGCAGGGGGCGATGGACTCGGGAACGGCACGCCGGCAGACCCGCCGGGGCGAACGCATTCAACTGACGCGGCCGCGCCGGCGAATGAATTCGCCCCTACAGCAGACCGAGCTGCTCGCCCGCGCCGCTCTCCGCCAGCGGCGGCAGCCCCGGCAGGCGCGCCATCAGCTGCGCGTGGAAACGCCGCGCCAGCTCCGGCGCCCGCAGGTTGTCCGGGGTGTGCAGGAACACATGGGGCGTGCGGCCCTCCTCGATCCAGCCGGCGACCTTGTCCAGCCAGGGGGCGAGGAAGGCGTCGTTGGCCGCCAGCTCGGGATGACCGATGAAGCGCACCTGCGGCGCGTCGGTGAAGGCCGCCGGGCGCGGCGGCACCCGCGGCTTCTTGCTCTGCGCATGGAGCACCGCCGGATCGCGCGCGGTGCAGCTGAACAGCGCCCGCGAGTCGAGGCCGATGCGCTCCACGCCCCTATCCAGCAACAGGCGATTGAGCGCCTTCTCCTCGTCGCCGCGGGCGAAGAACGCCGGGTGGCGCACCTCCACCGCCAGGCGCTGCCCGGCCGGCAGGCCGTCGACGAAGGCCGCCAGCTCGGCGAGCCGCGGCGGGCCGAAGCTGGCCGGCAGCTGCAGCCACAACGGCGTCAGTCGCGCGCCGAGCGGCGCTAGCAGGGCGAGGAACTCGCCGGCGGCGGCGAGATTGGCGCGCAGGCCCCCCTCGTGACTGATGTCGCGCGGCAGCTTGGCGCAGAAATGGAAGCCTTCCGGCATGGCCTGCGCCCAGCGCGCCAGGGTCGCGGCCGCCGGGCGGGCGTAGAAGGTGGTGTTGCCCTCCACGGCGTTGAACACCCGGCAGTAGGCGGGGAGGAAATCGCGGCTGGCCAGGCCGGCCGGGTACAGCGCGCCGCGCCAGGCCGGTTCGTTCCACGACGGGCAGCCGAGGAAGTACGGCAGCACCGCCGGCTCAGGCCTTCTTCGGCGTGGCGACGTTGTCGCGCAGGTACACCGGCTGGGCCTGTTCGACCGGCAGCGCCTCGCCGCGCGTCCAGGCGAAGCTGGCGAGGCTCAGCAGGTCCTCGGCATGCGGCAGCAGGCCGGCGTCCATGGCGGCGACCGCCACCGGGATGCGCGAGGCGAAGGCCCAGCCGGTGCCGGCGCCGAACCACTCGCCGGCGGCGCCGCGCGGCAGCTCGACGCGCTCCGGCGGCAGCACCGCCTCGACGCCGGCCAGGCGCATCTCGCCCGCTTCCAGGCGATAGCAGCCCCAGTACAGCTCGTCCATCCGCGCGTCGATGGCGGTCGCCACCTGGCGGGCACCGTACTCGCGATGGGCGCGCTGGGCCATGACCGCCAGATTGGAGACCGGCAGCACCGGACGGTCGAGGGCGAAGGCCAGGCCCTGGACCACGCCGACGGCGATGCGCACGCCGGTGAAGGCGCCGGGGCCGCGGCCGAAGGCGATGGCATCGACCGCGCCCAGGGCGATACCGGCCTCGGCCAGCAGCTCCTGGACCATCGGCAGCACGCGCTGGGCGTGCAGACGCGGGATCACCTCGTAGCGGCTGTGCACGCGCCCCCCGTGCAGCAGTGCGACGGAACAGGCTTCGGTGGCGGTATCCAGGGCCAGCAGGGTGGTCATGACGGGGTCCGGTACGGTGAAAACGGGCGCGCATTGTAGCAGCCGCGGCCGGCCGCGGCGCCGCGTTGGCGGCCCCTGAAATGCAAACGGCCCGCACAGGGCGGGCCGTCGCTCGAGCCGGGAAGGATCAGCTCAGGGCGGAGAGCACCTTGTCGGTGATCTCTTCGACGCTGCCGACGCCCTCGACGCGCGAGTACTTCGGCTTGCCCGCGGTGGCGGCCATATCCTGGTAGAAGCCGACCAGCGGCAGGGTTTGCGCGTGGTACACGTCCAGGCGCTTGCGCACGGTTTCTTCCCGGTCGTCCTCGCGCTGGATCAGCTCTTCGCCGGTTTCGTCGTCCTTGCCGGCGACCTTCGGCGGGTTGTACTGGATGTGGTAGGTGCGCCCGGAAGCCGGGTGCACGCGGCGACCGGACATGCGGCTGATGATCTCCTCGTCGGCCACGGCGATTTCCAGCACGTGGTCGATCTCCACGCCAGCATCACGCAGGGCTTCGGCCTGCGGGATGGTGCGCGGGAAGCCGTCGAACAGGAAACCGTTGGCGCAGTCGGCAGCGACGATGCGCTCCTTGATCAGGCCGATGATGATTTCGTCGGAAACCAGGCCGCCATTGGCCATGACTTCCTTGACCTGCAGGCCCAGGGGGCTCTCGGCCTTGACCGCCGCACGCAGCATGTCGCCGGTGGAGATCTGCGGAATGCCGAACTTCTCGGTAATGAAACGCGCCTGGGTACCTTTGCCGGCACCGGGTGCCCCCAGCAGAATCACACGCATCGTATTGCTCCTGAAAGGATAAGAAAAATCCTTGATTCGCCTCGTGGGGCCAATCTTGAAATTATGTTTGTTGCCCTAGCATGAATCGGGCCGACGAGAAAGAGGACCAAAATACACAGCTGCACTGCCTGACACAAGATGCAGGATTTCTCATGATTGACGGTTCAGCCCGTGTTGCGCAACCCCGCGGCGATGCCCGCCACGCTGACCAGCAGGGCTCGCTCCAGGGGTGTTTCGCCATACTCGGCAAGCTTGCGCGACCGCGCCAGAAGCTCGACCTGCAGGAGGTGCAGCGGGTCCAGGTAGGTGTCGCGCACACTGATCGACTCGCGCAGCAGCGGCTCGCCCTCGAGCAGCTGCGACTGCCCGGTCACCCCCAGCACCATGCTCACCGCCTGCGACAACAGGTCGCGTAAATGACGGCCCAGTCCACGCAGGTTTTCCTCGACCAGACGCTCGTCATACAGGCGGGCGATCCCGGCATCGGCCTTGACCAGCACCATTTCCAGCATGTCGATGCGCGTGCGGAAGAACGGCCAGCGCGCGCGCATCTCCTGCAGCAAGCCGGCCTCGCCGCGCGCCACCGCGGCGGCCAGCGCGGTTTCCCAGCCCAGCCAGGCCGGCAGCATCAGGCGCATCTGGGTCCAGGCGAAGATCCACGGAATCGCCCGCAGGCTCTCCACCCCGCCGCTGCGCCGGCGCGCCGGGCGGCTGCCCAACGGCAGGCGGCCCAGCTCCAGTTCCGGGGTGGCCTGGCGGAAGTAGTCGACGAACTGCGGATGCTCGCGCACCACCGCGCGGTAGGCCGCCACGCCGTCGGCGGCCAGACGCCCCATCAGCTCCCGCCACTCGGCGGTCGGCGCCGGCGGCGGCAACAGGGTGGCCTCCAGCACGGCCGCCAGGTACAGGTTGAGGTTCTGCTCGGCCACGCCCGGCAGGCCGAACTTGAAGCGGATCACCTCGCCCTGCTCGGTGACGCGAAAACGCCCGGCCACCGAGCCCGGCGGCTGCGAGAGGATGGCCGCATGCGCCGGCCCGCCGCCACGCCCGACGGTGCCGCCGCGGCCGTGGAACAGCAGCAGCTCGACGCCATGCCGGGCGCACACCTCGACCAGCGCCTCCTGCGCCCGGTACTGCGCCCAGGCCGCGGCCAGCGTGCCGGCGTCCTTGGCCGAGTCGGAGTAGCCGATCATCACCTCCTGCGGCCCGGCGAGCCCCTGGCGATAGCCAGGGATGGCCAGCAGGCGGTCGATCACCCCGCCGGCGTGCTCCAGATCGTCGAGGGTCTCGAACAGCGGCACCACCCGCAGCGGGCGCTGCAGGCCGGCCTCCTTGAGCAGCAACTGCACCGCCAGCACATCGCTCGGCGCGCCGGCCATGGAAATCACGTAGGAGCCCAGGGCGGCGGCCGGCGCCTGCGCCACCACCGTGCAGGTGGCCAGCACCTCGGCGGTGTCGTCGCTCGGCCGGTAGTGCACCGGCAGCAGCGGACGCGGATTGGCCAGCTCACGCTGGAGGAAGTCCTGCCGCCGCGCCTCGTCCCACTGGGCGTAGTGGCCGAGGCCGAGCCAGGCGGTGATCTCGTCCAGCGCCGCGACATGGCGGCTGGCGTCCTGGCGGATGTCCAGGCGCACCAGATACAGGCCGAAACCGTAGGCGCGGCGCAGGCTGTCGAGCAGCGGGCCGTCGGCGATCGCGCCCATGCCGCAGGCGCTCAGCGAGTCGTAGCACAGCAGCAGCGGCTCGAGCAGCTCGTCATTGTTCTGCAGCACCCGCGCGTCGGGCTCCCGGCCCTCCTGCAGGGCCGCGGCCGCCCAGTCGCGGGTGGCGTACAGCCGGGTGCGCAGCTGGCGCAGCAGAGCGCGATAGGGCTCGGCGGTATCGCCGACCCGCTCGCGCAGCGCCGGACTGGCCTGGTGCATGGACAGGTCGGTGATCAGCCGCTCGACGTCGCGCAGGTGCAGCTCGGCCGCCAGGCGGCGGGCCTGCAGCAGCACCTCGCGGGTGACCTGGGCGGTGACGTTGGGATTGCCGTCGCGGTCGCCGCCCATCCACGAGGCGAAGCGCACCGGCGCGGCCGCCAGCGGCAGGCGCGTGCCGCAACAGTCGTGCAGCAGCTCGTCGACGCCGCGCAGGAAGTCCGGCAGCGCCCGCCACAGCGAATGCTCGATCACCGCGAAGCCCCACTTGGCCTCGTCCTGCGGCGTCGGCTTGCTGCGGCGGATTTCCTCGGTGTGCCAGACCTCGGCCAGCAGCCGGCTCAGCTCGCGGCGGATCTGCGCCTGCTCGCGGGCCGACAGGTCGGCGTGGTCGCGCGCCGCCAGGCAGGCGGTGATGTCGTCGTATTTCTGGATCAGGGTGCGCCGCGCCACCTCGGTCGGGTGGGCGGTGAGCACCAGCTCGATGTCCAGCCCGGCGATCTGCCGCGCCAGGCTCCGCGGCCGGTGACCGGCGGCCTGCAGGCGCTGCAGCAGCTCCGGCAGCACCCGCTCCTCGAACGGCAGCGGCTCGTCCGGGCGGCGGCGACGGATGCGATGGTACTGCTCGGCGATGTTGGCCAGGTTGAGGAACTGGTTGAACGCCCGCGCCACCGGCAGCAGCTCGTCCTCGGCCAGCGCATCGAGGGTCTGCGCCAGCTGCTGCGCACTGGCCTCGGAGCCGCGCCGCGCCGCCTTGGCGCCCTGGCGGATGCGTTCGATCTTGGCCAGGAACTCCGCGCCGCGCTCGGCGCGGAAGCTGTCGCCGAGCAGTTCGCCCAGCAGGTGTACGTCCTCACGCAGCCGCGCGTCGATTTCCGCCATGCCCGCTCTCCTGCCGCCCTCACCGGTTGCCTCGGCCCGTGCATCCGGCTGCACAAGTGCCAATGGCAGTCTAGGCTTTTTCTCAGGACTACCTCGTTACGGACGAAGTTCGGGCTGCTGCCCATGGCCGGGAGGCACGCATGAAGATCCGCGATCTGGTGAAAGAGTGGGAGCTCACTGCCAAGGGCAGCGTGGGCAAAAGCGTCTATGGCGTGCAGCTGGATGCGGAGTCGGCCGCCCGCCTGGCGGCCCTCTGCGAGATGTATCCGCGACGCCATGCCGAGGAGCTGCTGGGCGAGCTGGTCAGCGCCGCGCTGCAGGAGCTGGAGGAGAGCTTTCCCTATGTGAAGGGGAGCAAGGTGGTGGCCACCGACGAGCAGGGCGACCCGCTGTACGAGGATGTCGGCCTGACCCCACGCTTCCTCGCCCTCTCGCGCAAGCACCTGCAGGAGCTCAACAGCCGCGACGACGACAACGACTTCTGAGCCAGCCACACGCTTCAGCAACAGTCCCGTGACGGGATTGCCGCCGGGCCGGATACCTCCGCCCCGGGCAAACGGCGTGCCCGGCGAACCTGGCCGCTGCGTACGAGTCTGACACCCTACACACTCGCGAAGGCTGCACTCCATGTCCCGTGTTTCGCGCCTTGTCGTGCTGGTCGCCGGCATCTGGCTGGGCAGTGTTCAGGCGGCGGTCAACGAGATCGCCGCCGACCGCTACGGCTTCCCGCTGACCAACCCGTTCGAAGCGACCATCGTCACCACCCCGCCCGAGCTGCGCCCCGCCGTGCCGGACGATGCCGACATCGACCAGCGCGACTACAGCCTGCGCCTGCGGCCACGCCGCGAACTGCCGGACAACTTCTGGGCGGTCAAGACGCTGAAGTATCGCCTGGCCCGCCAGCGCGGACCGGCGCCACTGGTGTTCATCATCTCCGGCACCGCCGCGCACTACGCCAACGACAAGACCGAGGAGCTCAAGCGCCTGTTCTACGGCGCCGGCTACCACGTGGTGCAGCTGTCCTCGCCGACCAGCTACGACTTCATGGCGGCCGCCTCGCGCTACGCCACCCCCGGGCTGTCCGATCACGACGCCGAGGACCTGTACCGGGTGATGCGCAAGGTCCGCGAGCAGCAGCCCGACCTGCCGGTGACCGACTACTACCTGACCGGCTACAGCCTCGGCGGACTGCATGCCGCCTTCGTCAGCCACCTCGACGAGCGGCGCAAGGCATTCAACTTCCGCCGGGTGCTGCTGATCAACCCGCCGGTCAACCTGTTCACCTCGGTGAGCAACCTCGACCGCCTGGTGCAGACCGAGGTCAAGGGCGTCGACAGCAGCCGCACCTTCTACGACCTGATCCTCGGCAAGCTGGCGCGCTACTTCGAGGAGCGCGGCTCGGCGCAGATCGACGCGGCGCTGCTGCACGACTTCCAGCAGTCGCGGCAGCGCCTGTCCGACGAGGAGATGGCCATGCTGATCGGGGCGGCCTTTCGCTTTTCCGCCGCCGACATCGCCTTCACCTCCGACCTGATCAACCGGCGCGGCTTCGTCATCCCGCCGGCCTACCCGATGGACGAGGGCACCAGCCTCACCCCGTTCTTCAAGCGCGCCCTGCTCTGCGACTTCCGCTGCTACCTGCGCGAACAGCTGATCCCGTTCTGGCGAGGCCTCGACCACGGCGACAACCTGCTGCAGCTGATCGACCAGATCAGCCTGTACTCCCTGCGCGACTACCTGGCCGGCAGCGCCAAGATCGCCGTGTTCCACAACCGCGACGACCTGATCCTGGGGCCCGGCGACCTCGGCTTCCTGCGCCGCACCTTCGGCGCGCGGCTGACCCTGTTCCCCTATGGCGGGCACTGCGGCAACCTCAACTACCGGGTCAACACCCAGGCCATGCTGGAGTTCTTCCGTGACTGAGCGCGCCACGCCCGCCCTGCTGCTGGGCGCCCTGCTGGCCCTCGGTGGCGCGGCCTGCGCCGAGCCGCAGGCGCCACCCGACGCCGACGGCTTCACCCGGCCGCTGGAGCGGCTGAAGTTCAACCCGCAGCTCGACCAGCGCGAGTTCGAGCGCGCCACCCTGGCCGCGCTGGCGGTGAACGATCCGTGGGAGGAATGGAACCGCCGCGTCTACCACTTCAACCAGCGCTTCGACGAATGGGTCTACCTGCCGCTGGTCGACGCCTATCGCTTCGTCACCCCGCGCTTGGTGCGCAGCGGGGTAAGCAACTTCTTCGCCAACCTTGGCGAGATCCCCGGCCTGGCCAACCACCTGCTGCAGCTCAAGGGCCGCAAGGCCCTGCACACCACCGCCCGCCTGCTGCTCAACACCACCCTCGGCGTCGGCGGCCTGTGGGACCCGGCCAGCCGCATGGGCCTGGCGCGCTACGCCGAGGACTTCGGCCAGACCCTCGGCTACTGGGGCGTCGGCGAAGGCCCCTATCTGGTGCTGCCGCTGCTCGGCCCGTCCAACCTGCGCGACACCGGCGGGCTGGCGTTCGACACCAGCCTCGCTAGCGCCCTGAACCCGGCCCAGGCCGCCGGCCTCACCGATCAGGCCACGGCCTACTACACGCTGATGGCCATCGACCGGCGCTACATCAACAACTTCCGTTACGGCCAGCTCGACACGCCGTTCGAGTACGAGAAGGTCCGCTACGTCTACACCGCGGCCCGCCGCCTGCAGCTACGCGAATGACCGGACCCGCGCGCCGACCCATCCAGCCAGCCGATAGGTTTGGCGCAAAAACAGCACCCATCGCCCCAACCGCTTGAACCAGAATGGTGGCGTACCCGCCTCCAGGAGCAGCGCCATGAGCTATCCCCACTACCGCGACATTCTCGACCTGCACACTGGCCGCGCCACCTCGGACGGCGACGGCGTGCGCCTGACCCGCATCATCGGCGGACCGGGCCTCGAGCGCTTCGATCCGTTCCTGATGCTGGATGCCTTCGACTCCTTCGACGCCCGCGACTACATCGGCGGCTTCCCGCCGCACCCGCACCGCGGCTTCGAGACCGTCACCCTGATGCTCGAGGGACGCATGCGCCACGAGGATCACCTCGGCCACCGCGGCCTGCTCCAGGCCGGCGGCGTGCAGTGGATGACCGCCGCACGCGGCATCGTCCACAGCGAGATGCCCGAGCAGGAGCAAGGCCGCCTGTTCGGCTTCCAGCTCTGGCTCAACCTGCCGGCGGCGGACAAGATGGGCCCGGCCAGCTATCGCGACTTCGCCCCGGAGGAGATCCCGCAGCTGACCACGGAGCGCGGCGTCGCCGTGCGGGTCATCGCCGGGCAGTTCAAGGAAGGCGAGCAGGCACAGGCCGGCGCCGTGCAGCGCCCGCACACCGAACCGCAGCTGTTCGAGCTGCGCTTCCCCGCCGGCGCCTGCCTGATGCCGGAGCTGCCGCGCGGGCACAACGTGCTGCTGCACGTGTTCGAGGGCGAACTGACGGTGCGCGGCCAGCGCGACCAGAGCATCGCCAGCGGCCAACTGGCGCGCCTGAGCGACGGCGACAGCCTGCACCTGGTCAGCGCCGGCGGCGCCCGCGCGCTGCTGATCGCCGGCCGCCCGCTGGGCGAGCCGATCGTGCAGTACGGGCCGTTCGTGATGAACAGCCGCGAGGAGATCGATCAGGCGCTGGACGACTTTCGCAGCGGGCGCTTCGCCTGAGGCGAGGCTGGCGCCAGCGGCCTCGTGCCCCGGCGTCAGTAGAGCTTCGGCGCGCCCTCCGGGCGGGTCTTGAAGCGCCGGTGGGCCCACAGGTACTGCTCGGGGCAAGCGCGCACCGCCTGCTCGACCCACTGGTTGATGCGCAGGCAGTCGGCTTCCTCGCTCTCGCCGGGGAAGTCGGCCAGCGGCGGGTGGAGGGTCAGCCGGTAGCCCGAGCCGTCGGCCAGGCGCTCCTGGGTGAACGGCACCACCCGCGCCCGGCCCAGGCGGGCGAACTTGGTGGTGGCGGTGACGGTGGCCGCGGGGATGCCGAACAGCGGCACGAAGAGGCTCTGCTTGCGCCCGTAGTCCTGGTCCGGCGCGTACCAGATCGCCCGCCCCTGGCGCAGCACCTTGAGCATGGTGCGCACGTCCTCGCGCTCGATGGCGGTGGAGTCGAGGTTGTGCCGCTCGCGGCCGCGGCGCTGGACGTAGTCGAACAGCGCGTTCTTGTGCTCGCGGTACATGCCGTCGATGGTGTGGCGCTGGCCGAGCAGCGCCGCGCCGATTTCCAGGGTGGTGAAGTGCAGGGCCATGAGGATCACCCCCTGGCCCTCGCGCTGCGCCGCTTGCAGGTGCTCCAGCCCCTCGATGTGCGCCAGGCGCGCCAGGCGCGCACGCGGCCACCACCAGCTCATCGCCATCTCGAAGAAGGCGATGCCGCTGGAGGCGAAATTCTCGCGCAGCACGCGGTCACGCTCGGCGGCGCTGCGCTCGGGCAGGCACAGCTCGAGATTGCGGGCGGCGATCTTGCGCCGCGGACTGACCCGATACATCACCGCACCGAGCAGGCGGCCCAACTGGAGCAGCACCGCGTAAGGCAGCTGCACCACCAGCCACAGCAAACCCAGCCCCAGCCACAGCGGCCAGAAACGCGGATGAAGAAAGGCGGCACGAAAGCGGGCTCGTTCCATCGGAACATCCATTCAGGCAGACAAGCCGAATATTCTACCCCGTCACGCCCGGACGAATCAGCCGTGGCTGCAACTTGCGGGCCGCTGGTGATGTCGTTATAAGCTCCCGGCATCTCTCTGGCTGCAACCGACATGACTCACGCTGATCCAACCGACCAAGACCCCGTGTTCCGGCTCAAGGGCAACCTGCTCGCCATCACCGTGCTGGAGCTCGCCCGCAACGACCTGGCGCGCCTCGACCGCCAGTTGGCCGAGAAGGTCGCCAAGGCGCCCAACTTCTTCAACGACACGCCGGTACTGCTCGGTCTCGAGCATCTGGCCGCGGAGGACGCCGACCTCGACCTCGGCGCCCTGCTCGACATCTGCCAGCGCCACGGCCTGCTGGCGCTCGGCGCCCGCGCCAGCCGGCCGGGCGACATCGCCGCCGTCGAGGACCTGGGCCTGCCGCTGCTGCCGCCGGCCAGCGGGCGCGAACGGCCGCTGGCCGAGCCTGCCGCAGCCGCCGCGCCCGAACCGCAGCCGGTCGAGGAAGCCAAGCCGGCCGAGCCGGAAGTGAAACCGACGCTGGTGATCACCCGTCCGGTGCGCGGCGGCCAGCAGGTCTACGCCCAAGGGGGGGACCTGGTGGTGCTGTCGGCAGTCAGCCCCGGGGCGGAACTTCTCGCCGACGGCAACATCCACGTGTACGGCCCGCTGCGCGGGCGCGTGCTGGCTGGCGTGAAGGGCAATACCGAGGCGCGGATCTTCTGCCAGCAGCTGACCGCCGAGCTGCTGTCCATCGCCGGTCGCTACAAGGTCGCCGAGGACCTGCGGCGCAGTCCGCAGTGGGGCAAACCGGTGGTCGTCAGCCTGTCGGGCGACGTGTTGAACATCACCCGCCTTTAACGGATACTCGCGGCAAATTTCAGGGACCTGAACCTATTTATCTGGGGTAAATACCTTGGCCAAAATCATTGTTGTCACCTCCGGCAAGGGTGGCGTCGGCAAAACCACTTCCAGCGCCGCCATCGGCACCGGACTCGCCCTGCGCGGGCACAAGACCGTGATCGTCGACTTCGACGTCGGCTTGCGCAACCTCGACCTGATCATGGGCTGCGAACGCCGCGTGGTGTACGACTTCGTCAACGTGATCCACAACGAAGCGACCCTGGGCCAGGCCCTGATCAAGGACAAGCGTCTCGACAACCTCTACGTGCTGGCCGCCAGCCAGACCCGCGACAAGGAAGCGCTGACCAAGGAAGGCGTCGAGCGGGTCATGGAGGAGCTGAAGAAGGACTTCGAGTACATCCTCTGCGACTCCCCGGCCGGCATCGAGACGGGCGCGCACATGGCGATGTACTTCGCCGACATCGCCATCGTGGTGACCAACCCGGAAGTGTCCTCGGTACGCGACTCCGACCGCATCCTCGGCCTGCTCGCCAGCAAGTCGCAGCGCGCCGAGAAGGGCGAGGAACCGATCAAGGAACACCTGCTGCTGACCCGCTACAACCCCGAGCGCGTGGCCAAGGGCGAGATGCTCAGCGTCGACGACGTCGAGGAGATCCTCTCCATCGGCCTGATCGGCGTGATCCCCGAATCCCAGGCGGTGCTCAAGGCCTCCAACCAGGGCGTGCCGGTGATCCTCGACGAGCAGAGCGATGCCGGCCAGGCCTACGGCGACGCGGTCGATCGCCTGCTGGGCAAGGAAGTGCCGCATCGCTTCCTCGAAGTGCAGAAAAAGGGACTGCTGCAACGCCTGTTCGGAGGCCGTGAATGAGCATCTTCGACTTCCTCCTCTCGCGCAAGAAGACCACCTCGGCCTCGATCGCCAAGGAACGCCTGCAGATCATCGTCGCCCACGAGCGCGGGAACCGCGGCCAGCCCGACTATCTGCCGGCCCTGCAGGAGGAGTTGATCGCGGTGATCCGCAAGTACGTGCACATCGACCAGGACCAGGTGCAGGTCGCCCTGGAGAACCAGGGCACCTGCTCGATCCTCGAGCTCAACATCACCCTGCCCGAGCGCTGATCGGGCCTGGGTGTGCCATGCGGCGGCCTGCGGGCCGCCGCTGTCATTTGTGGAATCCGCCATGCCGCTGTCGAACATCGAAATCGTCCACCAGGACGCCGCCCTGCTGGTGATCAACAAGCCAACCCTGCTGCTCTCGGTGCCCGGCCGCGCCGAGGACAACCGCGACTGCCTGGTCACCCGCCTGCAGGACAACGGCTACCCGGAGGCACGCATCGTCCACCGCCTGGACTGGGAAACCTCCGGGCTGATCGTGCTGGCCCGCGACGCCGACAGCCACCGCGAGCTGTCGCGCCAGTTCCACGACCGCGAGACCGAGAAGGCCTACACCGCGCTGTGCTGGGGCCAGCCGGCCACCGACAGCGGGCGCATCGAGCTGCCGCTGCGCTACGACCCGCCGAACAAGCCACGACACATCGTCGACCACGAGCTGGGCAAGCATGCGCTAACCTTCTGGCGCATCGTCGAGCGCTGCGGCGACTGGTGCCGCGTCGAGCTGACGCCGATCACCGGCCGCTCGCACCAGCTGCGCGTGCACATGCTGGCCATCGGCCACCCGCTGCTGGGCGATCGCCTGTACGCCCACGAGCAGGCGCTGGCCGCCCACGAGCGGCTGTGCCTGCACGCCAGCCTGCTGTGCCTGACCCATCCGCAGAGCGGCGAGCGGATGCGCTTCGAGAGCCCGGCGCCGTTCTGAGACGGCCCCGCCCGCCGGCCAGATTCCGGTAAACTTCGCGCATCACCGCCGCCGGAGCTGTCATGCGCGAAGCACTCAACCAGGGCCTGATCGACTTCCTCAAGGCCTCGCCGTCCCCCTTCCATGCCACCGCCAGCCTGGCCCGCCGCCTCGAGGCCGCCGGCTACCGGCGTCTCGACGAGCGCGCCCCCTGGCCGGCCCAGCCGGGCGGGCGCTACTACGTCACCCGCAACGACTCCTCGCTGATCGCCGTGCAGCTCGGCCAGCGCGCCCCGCTGGAAGGCGGCCTGCGCCTGGTCGGCGCGCACACCGACAGCCCCTGCCTGCGGGTCAAGCCGCAGCCGGAACTGGCCCGCCAGGGCTTCTGGCAACTGGGCGTGGAGGTCTACGGCGGCGCGCTGCTGGCGCCCTGGTTCGACCGCGACCTGTCGCTGGCCGGGCGCGTGACCTTCCAGCAGGGCGGCAAGCTGGAGAGCCGGCTGATCGACTTCCAGGCGCCGATCGCCACCATCCCCAACCTGGCCATCCACCTCAACCGCGAGGCCAACAAGGGCTGGGAGATCAACCGGCAGACCGAGCTGCCGCCGATCCTCGCCCAGTTGCCGGCCGACGGGCAGCGCGACTTCCGCGCGCTGCTCGCCGCCCAGCTGGAGCGCGAGCACGGCGTCAGGGCCGATGCCGTGCTCGACTACGAGCTGAGCTTCTACGACACCCAGAGCGCCGCGGTGATCGGCCTGGAGCGCGACTTCATCGCCGGCGCGCGCCTCGATAACCTGCTGTCCTGCTACGCCGGTCTGGAGGCGCTGCTCGCCGCCGGCGATGCGGAAAACTGCGTGCTGGTGTGCACCGACCACGAGGAGGTCGGCTCCTGCTCGGCCTGCGGCGCCGACGGCCCGTTCCTCGAGCAGGTGCTGCGCCGCCTGCTCGGCGACGAGGAAAGCTTCGTACGCACCCTGCAGCGCTCGCTGCTGGTGTCCGCCGACAATGCCCACGGCGTGCACCCCAACTATGCCGACAAGCACGACGGCAACCACGGCCCGAGTCTCAACGCCGGCCCGGTGATCAAGGTCAACAACAACCAGCGCTACGCCAGCAACAGCGAGACCGCCAGCTTCTTCCGCCACCTGTGCCAGGAGCACGGCGTGCCGGTGCAGTGCTTCGTGACGCGCAGCGACCTGGGCTGCGGCTCGACCATCGGCCCGATCACCGCCAGCAAGCTCGGCGTGCGCACCGTGGACATCGGCCTGCCGACCTTCGCCATGCACTCGATCCGCGAGCTAGCCGGCAGCCACGACCTGGCCCATCTGGTGCGGGTGCTCAGCGCCTTCTACCAGAGCGCCGAGCTGGTCTGAACGGAGGAACCGGCATGGCCCTGGCGCTCTTCGACCTCGACGACACCCTGATCGGCGGCAACAGCCCCAGCCTGTGGCTGGAGAACCTCGCCGCCCAGGGCTGGCTCGACCGCGAGTCCTTCATTCCCCGCGAGCAGGAGCTGGTGGCGCAGTACGCCGCCCTGCGGATCGGCCTGGAGGAATACATGGCCTTCACCCTGCAGCCGCTGGTCGGCCGCACGCCGGAGGAGGTCGAGTTCATCACCGGCCCGTTCGTCGAGGAGGTCATCGAGCCGCTGATCCACGGCGACGCCATGCGCGCGGTCGCCGCGCACCGCGCCGCCGGGGACCGCATCCTGGTGATCTCCGCCTCGCCGACCTTCCTGGTCGAGGCCATCGCCGCGCGGCTGGGCATCGCCGAGGTGCTGGGCACCGAGCTGGAGCTGCAGCACGGCTGCTACAGCGGGCGGGTCGCCGGCATCCCCTGCGCCCGCGACGGTAAGATCCGCCGCCTCGAACAGTGGCTCGTTGCGCAAGGCCAGGCGCTGGCCGGCGCACACTTCTATTCCGACTCGCGCAACGATCTGCCGCTGCTCTGCCACGTCGCCCACCCCCACGCGGTCAACCCGGACACCGCGCTGCGCGCTCACGCCGAGCAGCACGGCTGGGACATCCTGCACTGGAACTGAGCGGGCGGGCGACGGCACCTACCGACCGCCGCCCGCACTGCCTCAGCTCAGGCTGGGGTCGATCACCAGCACCACCTTGCCCTGTACCTGGTTGCTGGCCAGATCGGCGAAGGCCGCCTCAGCGTCGGCGATCGGGTAGCTGCGCTCGAGCTGCGGCTGCAGCCGGCCCTCGGCGAACAGCGGCCAGACATGCTGTTCCATCTCGGCGAGCAGCTGCGCCTTGGATTCGGCATCGCGGCTGCGCAGGGTCGAGCCGATCATCTGGATGCGCTTGGACAGCAGCAGGGCCAGATCCAGCTGGGCCTTGCGCCCGCCCATCAGGCCGATGATCACCCAGCGGCCGTCCTGGCCGAGCAGCTTGAGGTTGAGCTCGGCGTAGCTCGCCCCCACCGGATCGAGGATCACATCGAACGGCGCGAAGTCGCGCAGGCCGTCGAGGGTCTCGCCGCGCAGCACGCCGCCCTGGGCGCCGAGTGCCTCGCAATAGGCCAGGCGCTCGGCGGAGCCGACGCTGACCCACACCGGGTTGCCGAAGGCCTTGCACAGCTGGATGCCGGCCGAGCCGACGCCGCTGGCGCCGGCGTGCAGCAGCACCTTCTCGCCCGGCTGCAGGCGGCCCAGCTGGAACAGGTTGAGCCAGGCGGTGGCGTACACCTCCGGCAGCACCGCGGCCTCGTGCAGGCTCAGCCCCTCTGGCACCGGCAGCGCGTGGCGGGCGTCGACCACCACCTCCTCGGCCATGCCGCCGCCGGCCAGCAGGGCGCACACCCGGTCGCCCACCCGCCAGCGGCTGCCGGCGCCCACCTCGCTGACCACCCCGGCGCACTCCAGGCCGAGCACCGGGGTCACCCCCGGCGGCGGCGGGTACAGGCCGTTGCGCTGCAGCAGGTCGGCACGGTTGAGACCAGCGGCCGCCACGCGGATGCGGATCTGCCCGACATCGCACTCCGGACGCGGCTGCGCGCCCCATTCCAGCTGTCCCTCGATACCTTGCAATGCGTTCACGCTACCTCCATATTGTTTGATACCCGACGCCGTTTGGACGCGCCGGAGTCTGCCGCCGGATTGTTACCCGGAAACTGGCCTCGCGTCAGCCTCCCCCCTCCGACGCCCGATACTGGCACCGTGGAACCAGGTGCCATTTATGTTGCCTAATTGGCGTGACTCTCTGCGACGCGAAAATCCGATGAAACGCTCCCTGCCCTGCACTGCACTCGCTCTTGTCCTGGCCGCCAGCGTCCTGCCGCTGACCGACGCCCTGGCTCGCACCAATCCCTGGGACGGCCTGCAGCCTGACCGGGAGCAGACCATCGCCAGCCTCAACGTGGTCGAGCTGCTCAAGCGCCACCACTACAACAAGCCGCCGCTGGACGATGCGCGCTCGGCGCAGATCTTCGACGCCTACCTGAAGTCCCTCGATCCGGCGCGCAGCTATTTCACCGCCGCCGACATCGCCGACTTCGAGCCGTGGCGCTACCGCTTCGACGACTTCCTCAAGAGCGGCGAGCTGCAGCCCGGCTTCGTCATCTACAAGCGCCAGCTCGAGCGCATGCAGGAGCGCCTGGAGTTCGCCCTGGCCCTGCTCGGACAGGGCGTCGACAAGCTCGACTTCACCCAGGACGAAACCCTCGAGACCAACCGCGAGAAGGCGCCCTGGGCGGCCGACAGCAAGGCGCTCGACGAGCTGTGGCGCAAGCGGGTCAAGGACGAGGTGCTGCGCCTCAAGCTGGCCGGCAAGGAGCCCAAGGCAATCCAAGAGCTGCTAACCAAGCGCTACAAGAACCAGCTCGCCCGCCTGGCACAGACCCGCAGCGAGGACATCTTCCAGGCCTACCTGAACGCCTTCACCCAGACCTACGATCCGCACACCAACTACCTGTCGCCGGAAAACGCGGAAAACTTCGACATCAACATGAGCCTGTCGCTGGAGGGCATCGGCGCGGTGCTGCAGAGCGACAACGAGCACGTCAAGGTCGTGCGCCTGGTGCCCGGCGGCCCGGCGGAGAAGAGCAAGCAGCTCAAGCCGGCCGACCGCATCGTCGGCGTCGCCCAGGACGACAAGGAGATGGTCGACGTGATCGGCTGGCGCCTGGACGAGGTGGTCAAGCTGATCCGCGGCGCGAAAGGCTCGGTGGTGCGCCTGGAGGTGATCCCGGCGAGCAACGCGGCGAACGACCAGACCACCAAGGTGGTGTCGCTCACCCGCGAGGCGGTCAAGCTCGAAGACCAGGCGGCGAAGAAGTCGGTGCTCAGCCTCGACCACGACGGACACCACTACAAGCTCGGGGTGATCGAGGTGCCGGCCTTCTACCTGGACTTCAAGGCCTACCGTGGCGGCGACCCGAACTACAAGAGCACCACCCGCGACGTGCGCAAGCTGCTGGCCGAGCTGAAGCAGGAGAAGGTCGACGGCGTGGTCATCGACCTGCGCAACAACGGCGGCGGCTCCCTGCAGGAGGCCACCGAACTGACCGGCCTGTTCATCGACAAGGGCCCGACCGTGCTGGTGCGCAACAGCGACGGCCGCGTCGACGTGCTCGCCGACGAGGACAGCGGCACCTACTACAACGGTCCGCTGGCCGTGCTGGTCAACCGCCTGTCGGCCTCCGCCTCGGAGATCTTCGCCGGCGCCATGCAGGACTACCACCGCGCGCTGATCCTCGGCGGGCAGACCTTCGGCAAGGGCACCGTGCAGACCATCCAGCCGCTCAACCACGGCGAGCTGAAGCTGACCCTGGCCAAGTTCTACCGGGTTTCCGGGCAGAGCACCCAGCACCAGGGCGTGCTGCCGGACATCGACTACCCGGCGGTGGTCGACACCAAGGAAATCGGCGAGAGCGCCCTACCGGCCGCCATGCCGTGGGATCGCATCGCCCCGGCGATCAAACCGGCCAGCGACCCGTTCCGCCCGTTCCTCGCCGAACTCAAGGCCCGCCACGAGGCCCGCACGGCCAAGGATCCGGACTTCGAGTTCACCCGCAAGAGCATGGCGCTGAGCCAACAGCTGCTGCAGCAGACCGTGGTCAGCCTCAACGAGGAGAAACGCAAGGCCCAGCGCAACGACATCGAAGGGCGCCAGCTGGCCCTGGAGAATGCCCGCCGCGCCGCCAAGGGCGAGGCTCCGCTGAAGCAGCTCAAGGAAGAGGACGAGCAGGCCGCCAGCGAGGAACCGAACAAGCTGCCGCCGGAAAAGGACGCCTTCCTCGCCGAGTCGGGGCGCATCTTGCTGGACTACCTGACCCTCGATTCGGCCGTCGCCAAGCATTGAGACGACGTCAGGGAGGACACCCCGCCCTCCCTGCCATCAAATCGTCACAATTTAGTCGTGAAATCACAGTGCCCCGGCAAACCGCCGGGGCGCTTTTTCATTGACTGCCGAGCCGCGCATGACCACCAACGAACAGTTGAGCGAGCTGGACCGGATCCTGTCTCAGGACTTGTTCAACACCCTGTTCCAACCCATCGTCTCGCTCTCCTGCCGGCGCATCCACGGTTACGAAGCCCTGTCCCGCGGCCCCTCCAACAGCCCCCTGCACGCGCCGCTGGCACTCTTTGCCGTGGCCCGCAGTGCCGGGCGCCTGAGTGAGCTGGAAATGGCCTGCCGCGCCCGGGCCTGCAGCCGCTTCAGCCGCCAGGCGCTGCACGGCACGCTGTACCTGAACGTCTCCCCCGAGTCCCTGACCGAGCCGGGCCACCAGTCCGGGCGCACCCTGCAGATGCTCCAGGCCTGCGGCATCGAGCCGGCGCGGGTGGTGATCGAGCTGACCGAGCAGACCCCGATCGAGGATTTCGACCTGCTCGACCGCGCCCTCCAGCACTACCGGAAGATGGGCTTTTCCATCGCCCTCGACGACCTGGGCGCCGGCTATTCCAGCCTGCGCCTGTGGTCGGAGCTGCGTCCGGATATCGTCAAGATCGACCGTCACTTCATCGACGGCATCCACCTCGATCCGCTCAAGCGCGAGTTCGTCGGCTCCATCCTGCAGATGGCCCGCGCGGCGCGGGCGCGGGTGATCGCCGAAGGCGTGGAACAGGTCGAGGAGCTGCACCTGCTGGCGCAGATGGGCGTGGATCTGGTGCAAGGCTATCTGCTCGGCCGCCCGCAGGAGCAGGCGGCGCGGGAGCCGCTGGCCAGCCTCGCCTCGGCGGTCTGAAGCCTACAGTCCCAGCTCGCGCGCCCGCGCCGCCAGGCGCTCGGCCTCCGCCGGATCGGCCGCCACGCCGGGCGCGCCCTGGCGCAGCAGCTCGGCCAGCTTGTAGGTCGCCAGCGGATGGCCAGCCGCTGCCGCCTGCCGCCAGTAGCCCACCGCGGCGGCGGCATCCGGCGCCTGCTGCGCGCTGCCCTGCAGCGCCTGCACGCCCAGCTGGAACGCCGCCTTGGGCTGCCCCTGGGCGGCCGCCAGACGCAACAGGCGCAACCCTTCCTCGCGCGCACCCAGGCCCTGGCCGCGAAACAGCAGCAGATGGCCATAGAAATCCTGGGCCTTGGCATCGCCCAGATTGGCCATGCGCGCAAACTGCCCTTCCATCCAGCGCCAGGCACGCGGCTGGCGCAGCAGTCCGTTGAAATGGAACAGCCGCCGGGCCAGCAGGTAGCCCAGCCGCGCCCGCAAACGCCAGTACAGTCGCATCATCACTCGCCCGCTCCGAACTCGAACTCGAAGACCCGCACCACCTCGGCGGCATGCCAGGCGGCGGCGGCGATGCCATCCGGCGCCCCGCTGAAACGGCCGAGACGCCCGGCGCACTCGAAGAAACCCGGACGCGGCAGACGACTGGCGCCCTGGCTGATCACCAGCGCACTGCGCAGCGGCTGCCCGGCTCGCGCGTCCTGCGTCGCCAGGTACTCGAGCGCGGCGGTGAGGGTGATCATGGCCGGGCTGGGCAGCTGCAGGCGCTCGATCAACGAGCGATAGGTCAGCAGATGGCGCTGGCAGCGCGCCTCCTCCAGGGCCTCCAGCAGGGCCTGCCAGTGCTGCCGGCTGATGCGCAGGGTAGTCAAGCTGCGGGCCCTTCGCTGGCGGCGAAGACCCGCTCCAGCGCGCGCCTGATGGCCTGATCCGGTTCGCGCTCGCCGCTTTCGATCAGCGCCAGGTAATGCGGGCTGATCCCCACCGCCCGGGCCAACTGCTCGGGGGCCAGGTTGCGCGCCTCGCGCAACTGGCGCAGGTTCTCCAGCGCGAAGGCCGGTTGCTGCTGCACAGGCGCAGCGGCGGGAGCCGACGGGCGCCCGGCAGCGGCCAGCAACGCCTGGTACTCGGCCCAGGGCAGCACGGCATATTCCGGCTCGCCGTCGCGCGCGATCACTTGTACGTTCATGCCGTCATCACTCCTGACTTACAAATTCAGTTTAACAAGCCTTTGCCAGCCGCTCCGCCAGCGCAACACACGACTGTCACCGATTCACCCAGCTGCCCCAGGGCGCATGGTTACTGGGCTTGCCGGCGTTACCCACAAAAGCTGTGGATAAGCTTGTGGGCAATACTTGGAAGAGTCGCCCAGAGGCCCATGCAGCGCGGCCTCCAGACAGATCGGGCATTTTTTGTTCAACCCAAAAAGCCTTTACAAATCATAAACTTAAAATTTTATTCCGGACACTCCAAGCAGGCCTTGACAACCCTGGAGAGGGGTTGCACTGACGTGCATAACAGCGCATCAGCCAACCCGCGCGGACGGCCGCCACGTCCCCGCCAGCCAGTTTCCGCCCGCGCAGAAACACGAACGCCCCGACAAGCGGGGCGTTCGTGCAGGATCGGCGCAGCTTTATTGGGCTTTTTTCTGGATACCCAGCAGCTCCAGCTCGAACACCAGCACGGAGTTGGCCGGAATCATCGGACTCGGGCTCTGTGCGCCGTAGGCCAGTTCGCTGGGGATGTACAGCTTGAACTTCTCGCCGACATGCATCAGCTGCAGGCCTTCGACCCAACCCGGAATCACGCCGCTGACCGGCAGGTCGATCGGCGCACCACGCTTGATGGAGCTGTCGAACACGGTACCGTCGATCAGCTTGCCCTCGTAGTGGACGCTGACCACGTCGTCGGCCTTGGGCTGCGGACCGTCGGCCTTCTTCAACACCTCGTACTGCAGGCCGGAGGCGGTGGTCACCACGCCTTCGCGCTTGCCATTTTCCTCGAGGAACTTCTTGCCGGCCTTGGCGTTCTGGTCGGCCAGGGCGGTCATGCGCTCCTCGGCACGCTTCTGCAGGAAGCTGAAGGCTTCCATCAGCTGCTCGTCGGTGAGGCGCTGCGGCTTCTTCGCCACCGCATCCTCGATGCCCAGGGCCACGGCCTTGGAGTCGAGATCGTTCATGCCTTCCTGGGCCAGGCTGCGCCCCATGTTCAGGCCGATGCCGTAGGAGGCCTTCTGCGCCGGAGTCTTCAGCTCGTGCGCCTTCTCCGCCGGCTGCTTGTCGCAACCGGCGAGGACCAGACCGACCAGCGCCACCGCAGCGGCCAACCGATGATGTTTCATGCTTATTCCTTAGTGATAGGTGCCACAGCGGCATACTCGGAAAAGCGCGAGCTTAGCAGGCTGCCGCGGCCACTGCCATGGGCGAGAAAAGTTGGAATACAGAAACGACGAAAAGTTCAAATCGCGACATTTCGCGTTGAACTTTGGAGGAAGGCTGGGCTGATTTGTCACTTCGGGGAGGGAGGAAATGGCGCAGCGGACGGGACTCGAACCCGCGACCCCCGGCGTGACAGGCCGGTATTCTAACCGACTGAACTACCGCTGCGCGTAACCTCGAGAGTGGTGGGTGATGACGGGATCGAACCGCCGACCCTCTGCTTGTAAGGCAGATGCTCTCCCAGCTGAGCTAATCACCCATTCAGTTGCATTCGCATGTTTGCGTTTGCTCTCGAAGTGGTGCGCATTCTAGGGAGGCCGACGCACCTTGGCAAGCCTTTTTTTAAAAAAATTTTCGAGGCAAACCAAACACTTGGCGCAATCGGCGGTGGCCGGCAAACGCGCCAGCAGGAATAATGCCCTCCTTTGCTTGAGGAGTGCCCCGCCGCCATGTGGTTCCGCAACCTGCTCGTCTACCGCCTCACCCAGGATCTGCAACTGGACGCCGAGAAGCTCGAGGCGGCCCTGGCCGGCAAGCCGGCGCGCCCCTGTGCCAGCCAGGAGCTGGCCACCTATGGCTTCGTCGCGCCGATCGGCAAGGGTGCCGATGCGCCGCTGGTGCATGCCAGCCAGGGGTTCTTCCTGATCGCCGCCCGCAAGGAGGAGCGCATCCTGCCCGGCAGCGTGGTGCGCGATGCGCTGAAGGAAAAGGTCGAGGAGATCGAAGAGCAGCAGATGCGCAAGGTCTACAAGAAGGAGCGCGACCAGCTCAAGGACGACATCGTGCAGACCTTCCTGCCGCGCGCCTTCATCCGCCGGCAAAGCACCTTCGCCGCCATCGCGCCGCAGCAGGGCCTGATCCTGGTCGACGCCTCCAGCCCGAAGAAGGCCGAAGACCTGCTCTCCACCCTGCGCGAAGCGCTGGGCTCGCTGCCGGTGCGTCCGCTGAACGTGAAGATCGCCCCCACCGCCACCTTCACCGAGTGGATGAAGAGCCAGCACGCCAGCAACGGTCTCGTCCTGCTCGACGAGTGCGAACTGCGCGACACCCACGAGGATGGCGGCATCGTGCGCTGCAAGCGCCAGGACCTGGGCAGCGACGAGGTACAGAACCACCTGGCCGCCGGCAAGCTGGTGACCAAGCTGAGCCTGGCCTGGTCGGACAAGCTGTCGCTGCTGATCGACGACAAGCTGGCCCTCAAGCGCCTGCGCTTCGAGGATCTGCTGCAGGATCAGGCCGAACAGGACGGCGGCGACGACGCCCTGGCCCAGCAGGACGCCAGCTTCACCCTGATGATGCTGACCTTCGTCGAGTTCCTGCCGCAGCTGATCGAGGCTCTCGGCGGCGAGGAAATCCCGCAGGGCATCTGAACCTCGCCACGGGGCAGGCGCCAGAGCGGCGCTTGCCCCGGCGGGGGGCTGGCATAATGCCCCGCGCGTGAGGACGACCTCACCACTCGCCGAGTGACCACCCGGGGACGGCCCCTCCCATGACCACCGGAGGAGGCATCCCGTGCCTTGGCTTATCCTGCTGCTCGCCGGCCTGCTCGAGGTCGGCTGGGCCGTCGGCCTGAAATACACCGACAGCTTCACCCGCCCGCTGCCCACCATCCTGACCATCGCCGCCATGCTCGCCAGCATCGCCCTGCTCGGCCTGGCGCTGAAAGCGTTGCCGCTGGGCACCGCCTATGCGATCTGGACCGGCATCGGCGCGGTCGGCACCGTGCTCGCCGGCGTCCTGCTGTTCGGCGAATCGCTGGCGCCGCTGCGCCTGCTCAGCATCCTGCTGATCGTGGCCGGGCTGATCGGCCTGAAGCTGGCCCACTGAGGATGCAAGGCGCCGACAGCAAGAAGGCGACCCGTGGGTCGCCTTCTTCACTCAGCCCCGCCCGCTGGCGACGGCTTACTTTCTACGGAACCCCGGGCGCTGCCCCTCGCCTGCCGGCTGCGGACGGCGCTTGGCCGGCTGGGCGGCCGGAGCCGGCTTGCGCGAGGGACGCTCGCTCAGGTTCGGCGTCGCGCGCTCGTCGCGCGGCTTGCCCGGGCGCTTGCCGCGATTGACCTCGCTGGGGCGCTCGGCCAGCTCGCTCCCCTGCCCCGCACGCCCACGCCCCTCGCCGCGCTCGCCACGCGCCGAACGGCCGCGCTCGCCGGGCACCGGCTTGGCCGACTTGCGCTGCAGGCGGTCGAGCTTCTCGCGCAGCTTGCCCTTCATGCCCGGCAGGGCCACCGGCTTGAGGCCCACCTCGGCGGCGAGGATGTCCACCTCGCCCTGCTCCATCTCGCGCCAGCGGCCGACCGACAGGTCGGCGGTGAGGAACACCGGGCCGAAGCGCACGCGCTTGAGGCGGCTGACCACCAGGCCCTGGGATTCCCACAGGCGGCGCACCTCGCGGTTGCGGCCCTCCATCACCACGCAATGGAACCAGCGGTTGAAGCCGTCGCCCTGCGGGGCTTCCTTGATGTCGGTGAAGCGCGCCGGACCGTCCTCGAGCATCACGCCGTTCTTCAGGTTCTCGAGCATCTCGTCGGTGACTTCGCCGCGCACGCGCACCGCGTACTCGCGGTCCATCTCGTAGGACGGGTGCATCAGGCGGTTGGCCAGCTCGCCGTCGGTGGTGAACAGCAGCAGGCCGGTGGTGTTGATGTCGAGACGGCCGATGTTGATCCAGCGGCCGCTCTTGGGCCGCGGCAGGCGGTCGAACACGGTCGGCCGACCTTCCGGATCGGAGCGGGTGCACACCTCGCCTTCCGGCTTGTTGTAGATCAGCACGCGGCGCACCACCTCGTCTTCCTCGCGGCGCAGCAGGCGGCCGTCGAGGGCGATGGCGTCGCTGGCGCCGACGCGCTGGCCGAGGGTGGCGTCCGCGCCATTGACCTTGATGCGGCCCTGGGCGATCCACTCCTCGACATCGCGGCGCGAGCCGACGCCCATGCGCGCCAGCACCTTCTGCAGCTTCTCCCCGACGGGGCGGTATTCTTCGGCGAAATTCGTTTCTTCGTTCATGCTGGGCACCTCCCGGTGTAACCGGACGCGGGGAACTGACTCGGTGAATCAGGGGGCGCGCATCATACGCCGAACACCGGCGGCACGCACGCGGGATGCGACGTGCCGCGCCGGCACAGCGGCGGGACACGTCGAAGGGGATGGCCGATTTGGCGGGGAACCCGCCGGCTGCAGGCCGCTCAGGAGATGTAGCGCCGGGCGGCGACGTCGCCCAGCCGTGCCTGGCGCTCGTCCGGCAATTCGTGCGGGGCGCAGAGGCGCTCCTGCAGGCGGGTGACGAAGGCATGCGCCTCATCCCGGTGCCGGAAATTCACCTGGCAGGTATCCAGCTTGACGACACAGCCCGACAGTCCCTGAATTTCTTCCAACTCGACTTTCATATGCGCAATCCCGAAAGACACTCCAGAAGAAAGCCAATGGCCGTTGATCACTTTCCTCGATCAACCGGTGGCAAGGCGCCACAGCATTGGCACTCGGCATGGCTTCGGCGACACCCGGT
>DASQBU010000038.1:0-15508 GCA_035635035.1 Pseudomonas sp. | reverse complement strand
GGCGCGGTGCTGGGCCGGATCGCCGCGGTGGAGAACAAGTCCGAACACCCCATCGCCCGCGCCATCGTCGCCGCCGCCGAGGCCGAGGGCCTCGCCCTGGGCCACCTGGCGCGCTTCGAGTCGGTCACCGGCTACGGGGTGCGTGCCGAGGTCGACGGCGTGCGGGTGGAGATCGGCGCCGACCGCTTCATGGCGCAACTCGGCCTCGACGTGGAACTGTTCGCCGACGCAGCCCGGCGCCTCGCCGACGAAGGCAAGACCCCGCTGTACGCCGCCCTCGACGGCCGCCTGGCGGCCATGCTGGCGGTGGCCGATCCGCTCAAGGAAGGTACGCCGGCGGCGATCCGCGCCCTCCACGCGCTGGGCCTCAAGGTGGCGATGATCACCGGCGACAACCGCCGCACCGCCGAGGCCATCGCCCGCCAGCTGGGCATCGACGCGGTGGTCGCCGAGGTGCTGCCGGCCGGCAAGGTCGCCACCGTCGAGCGCCTCAAGGCCGAGCACGGCCGGCTGGCCTACGTCGGCGACGGCATCAACGACGCCCCGGCGCTGGCCGCCGCGGATGTCGGCCTGGCGATCGGCAGCGGCACCGACATCGCCATCGAGGCGGCCGACGTGGTGCTGATCTCCGGCGACCTGCGCGGCGTGCCCAACGCCATCGCGCTGTCGCGGGCGACCCTGGGCAACATCCGCCAGAACCTGTTCTGGGCCTTCGCCTACAACACCGCGCTGATCCCGCTGGCCGCCGGCGTGCTCTATCCGCTCAACGGCATGCTGCTCTCGCCGATCTTCGCCGCCGGGGCCATGGCCCTGTCCAGCGTGTTCGTGCTGGGCAACGCGCTGCGCCTGCGCCGTTTCCAGCCGCAGGCGCTGTAGCGCGCGGCGCCCGCCTGCTAAGCTCAAGGCCACGTCCCCAGCCAAGGAAAGCCCCCATGCGCCGTCTCGCCACCCTGTTCGCCGGCCTCGCCCTCTGTGCCAACGCCCTCGCCCTGTCGCTGAGCGATCTCAGCCAGCAGGATGCCAGCGGCGGCCTCAAGGATGCCCTCAGCCAGGGCGCCAAGATCGCCGTGCAGCAGCTCGGCCAGCCCGGCGGCTTCAACGACAATCCGCAGCTGCGCATCGGCCTGCCGGGCAAGCTCGGCAAGGTCGCCAAGACCATGCAGATGATGGGCATGGGCGCCCAGGTCGAACAGCTCGAAACCACCATGAACCGGGCCGCCGAGGCCGCCGTGCCGCAGGCCCAGGCCCTGCTGCTGGACGCGGTGAAGAAGATGACCATCAGCGATGCCAAGGGCATCCTCAGCGGCCCGCAGGACGCCGCCACCCAATACCTCGAGCGCAGCAGCCGCGAACAGATCCGCGCCCGCTTCCTGCCCATCGTCAAGCAGGCCACCGACCAGGTCGGCCTGGCCCAGCAGTACAACGCCTTCGCCGGCCAGGCGGCCAACTTCGGCGTGCTCGACGCCAAGAGCGCCAACCTCGAGGGCTACGTGACCGAGCAGGCGCTCAATGGCCTGTTCACGGTGATCGGCCAGCAGGAAGCCAGCATTCGCCAGAACCCGGCGGGCGCGGCCACCAGCCTGGCCAAGAAGGTGTTCGGCGCGCTGTGACGCCGCACGTCGCCCGGCAGCGCGGCGCAGAACGCCATTACGTTTTTTTCACAGCGGCCGCGGCATGATCGACGCAGCTGAAGGACCAGCACCCCAGGTAAGAAGCCCGCTCCATGCGGGCTTTTTGCTGTCCGCACAGTCGATGCCCCGGCACGGACGGCACTCGGACGCCGTCGGTCTAACCCTCCGCCCCAGCTGAGGCCTCCGGACCACCATGAAGCTCACCGTCTTCCTCGAACTGAAATTCTGGATCCTGGTCGCCTTCTCCCTGGTGGCGCCGGTGATCATCTACGGCGTGCTGCTCGGCAAGCGCGCGGTGTCGCGGATCACCGTGCTGGTGCTCGGCCTGGCGCTGGTGGCGATCGCCGGCCTCGACATGTACCTGCTGCAGAGCCTGGTGCAGATGGCCAAGGAGACGCCCTCGCTGGCCGACGACGCCCTGTTCCTCTCCGAGCTGACCCTCGGCCTCTACCTGCTGCCGGCGCTGTTCGCCGGCATCGGCATCAACCTCATCTCCCACGTGCTGATCCGCCATCTCGACGAAGCCGAGCGGCAGTTCGAGAAGGACCGCCACAAGCGGCCCTAGTGGTCGAGCGCTTCCCAGCAGGTCGGCGCGCCGAGGTGCCCGGTCTTCACGTAGAGCAGCGCGCCCGCCGCCGAATGGCGGGCACAGCGGCTGCCGCGCGGATTGCGCAGCCAGGTGCCGGCCGGATAATCGCCGTGCTCGTCGCTCAGCCGCCCGTCCAGCACGAACAATTCCTCGCCGCCGGGGAAGTGCTGCTCCGGGCAGCGGGTGCCCGGCTGCAGGCGCAGCAGGGCGGTCTGCACGCCAGCGTGCTCGTGCAGCGGCAGCCGGCTCAGGCCGGGGATGCTGCTGTCCTGCCAGGGCATGGCCCCGCTAGCCAGGTGCAGCTCGGCGTGATCGTCCGGGGCGAACTGCCAGAGCTTGACCAGCAGGGTGCAGCCCGGCGCCGAGGCCGGCATGTGCCGGCTGCCCGGCGGGTTGCGCAGGTAGCTGCCGGCCGGATAGTCGCCGGTCTCGTCGCTGAACACGCCGTCGAGCACCAGGATTTCCTCGCCGCCGCCGTGGACGTGGGCGGGAAAGTGGCTGCCGGGGGCGAAGCGCACCAGGCTGGTGGCGCGCGCCACCTCGGCGCCGATGCGGTCCAGCGGGATGCGCTGCACGCCGGCCTGCGGCGAGTCCTGCCACGCGGCGCGGGCGGTATGGACCACGACCCGGCGGTCGAAATCGGCATTCACGGTCATGGCGCCCTCCTCCAGGCAGGATTCCGAGTCCGGCTATCCTAACCCGCGGCGCGCGACGCCGGGATCGCTATTGCCGCCCCAGCGGCGCCAGCTTGGCGCTGCTGCGCGCCTTGCGCCGCTCGAAATGCTTGACCCCGACGTAGGTGGCCCAGCCGAGCAGCGCCATGCCGACCACGAAGCTGCCGTAGGCCAGCGGCCAGGGGATGCCCTGGGTCATCATCGAGAACTCGGACATGCCGCCCATGCCGGCGACGATGTTGATCGGCATGAACACCACACCGAGCACGGTGAGCTGGTTCACCCGGCGGTTCTGGTTGATGTTGATGAAGCCGATGGTGGCGTCCATCAGGAAGTTGATCTTGTCGAACAGGAACGCCGTGTGGCTGTTCAGCGACTCGATGTCACGCAGGATCTGCCGGGCGTCCTCCTGCTGGCCTGCGGAGAAGATCCGGCAGCGCATCAGGAAGGAGATCGCCCGCTGGGTGTCGAGGATCGAGCTGCGGATGCGCCCGTTGAGATCCTCCTCCTCGGCGATGTCGGCGAGGATGGCCGCCGCCTCTTCGTCGCTCATCCGCTCGCTGAGCACCTGGCGGCCGACCTTGCCGAGGGTCGCGTAGACGTCCTCCAGCGAGTCCGCCGAGTACTCGACGTCGGCGCCGTAGAGGTCGAGCAGCAGGTCGTGGCAGTCGCTCACCAGGCCCGGCTGGTTGCGCGCGCGGCGGCGCTGCAGGCGGAACACCGGCAGCTCCTCGTTGCGCACCGAGAACAGGATGCCCTGGTGCAGGACGAACACCACCGGGATGCTGCGCGAGTCGCCCTCGCGGTCGAGGAGGAAGTTGGAATGCAGGTAGATGTCCTGGTTTTCCTCGACGTTGAACCGCGAGCTGACCTCCAGGTCGGTCGCCTCGCCCGGATCGGGCAGCTCGACGCCGTAGTGCTCGCCGATGCACAGGCGCTCGGTCTTGGTGGCGCTGAGCAGGTCGATCCACACCGGCTGGATGCTCTCCAGGTCCTTGCGGCTGCGGATGCTGACCTGGCGCAGGCGCCCGTCGACCAGCTCGAAGGCGTTGAGCTGGCTCTCCGAGCCCGTCGGGTCCTCCGCGCCGACCAGCGCCTCGCGCACGCGCTCCGACACCTCCCAGAGGATCTCGCCCTGGCGCTCGACCGCCACCTGCTGCCAGAGCTGGCGGGCGTCGTCGAGCGCCAGCGACTCGAGCACCGCGCCGATCTCCACCGCCGGCAGGCGGGTCAGCAGCTGCTTGAGCTCGGCCATGTGCTGGCGATGCACCACGGTCTCCACCAGCGCCTGACGCGGCAGGTTCTGGCTGTGCACCATGCCTTCGACCAGCTTTTGTTTTTTGAGCAGCTCGATCACTTTTTCCAGGGCCATCTCTTCTTCCTACATCGTCATTGCGGCAGCCGGATGACCTGCGCTCATGCGCCGCGCGCGGCGCCTGAACCCCAGGGGACGCACAGCGGGCCGGCAGTGGGACCGGACAGGGGCAGGCACCCGGCGGCGGGCCCATGCGGAGCGGATCAGTTGCGACGACCGGACAACGGCGGCCAGCGAGCGGAGGTGCCCCGCTCGACCGGCCAGAAAAAGGTGCGGGCACACCGCCGCCGCCCTGGGCGGCCGTCGCCTGCAAACCTGGAATTGTCTCGGGAAGTGGAGGGAAAGACCGGACTGCCGGTCTTCTGCGCCGCTTCTCGCCCTCGGCGAGATAGCGGCAGGAAGTCTGCGCGTTATCTTGCCGAGTACCTGCCAGTCAGTCGGACGTGGCAACAACAGTCACTCGTACAAGGGCCCACTGGGGGTCTCCGCGAAATTGAAACGGGCGCGATTCTGGAGGGGCGCACCGGGAAAGTAAAGCAATGCGCGCGCCTTCCGCCGCCCCGCGGCAAAGCGCCACAGCCACGGCCCCGTCAGGAGCCCGCACGGCCCTGCCGCCGCCCGAACAACGCCCGGTGGCGGACCAGCAGCAACAGCAGCGCCGCCAGCGCAAAGGCCGCGCCGATCTGGAAGGTGGCGGCGGCGCCATGCGCTTGCCACAGGGCGCCGGCGATGCCGCTGGCCAGCAGCAGGGCGCCGCCGCTCATCAGGTTGAACAGACCGAAGGCGGTGCCCTTGAGCTCGGCCGGCGTGGTGTCGGCCACCAGGGCGGCGAGGATGCCCTGGGTGAAGCCCATGTGCAGCCCCCACAGGGCGACACCGAGCAGCGCCGGGCCGATCGACTCGGCCCGGGCCAGCACCAGGTCGGCCAACGCCAGCAGCAGCAGGCCGGCGCCCAGCAGGCGGTCGCGGCCGATGCGATCCGACCACTTGCCCACCGGGTAGGCCGACAGCATGTAGCAGGCCGCCATCACCACCATCACCAGCGGCACCCAGCTGATCGGCACGCCCAGCTGCTGCGCGCGCAGCACCAGGAAAGCCTCGCTGAAGCGCGCCAGGGTGAACACCGCGCCGATGCCCACCACCCACCAGTAGGCCGGCGAGAAGCGGCGCAGGGCCTCGAGGTGGATCGGCGCGCGGAAGCGCCGCGCCGCCGCGGCATGCTCCGGCTCGACCACGCCGAAGACCAGCATGGCGATGCACAGCAGCGCCGGCAGCACGGCGAACCACAGCACCAGGGTGAGGTTGGCGCCGGACCAGAGCATCAGCAGGATCGCCAGCAACGGGCCGAGGAAGGCGCCCACCGTGTCCATCGACTGGCGCAGGCCGAAGCAGGCGCCGCGAATCGCCGCCGGCGCCACGTCGGCGATCAGCGCATCGCGCGGGGCGCCGCGGATGCCCTTGCCGACGCGGTCGAGCAGCCGCGCGCCGAACACCAGCTCGAGCGAATGCGCCAGCGGAAACAGCGGCTTGCTCAGCGCCGCCAGGCCGTAGCCGAAGAGCAGCAGCACCTTGCGCTTGCCGAGGTAGTCGCTGAGCGCGCCGGAGAACACCTTGACCGCCAGCGCGGTGGCCTCGGCCACGCCCTCGATCAGGCCGAGGGCCAGCATGCCGATGCCCAGGGTGCCGACCATGAACGCCGGCAGCAGGCTGTGCACCAGCTCGGACGAGACGTCCATGAACAGGCTGACGAAGCCCAGCGCCCAGACGGTGCGCGGAATGCCCGGCGACGACGAGGTTTCTGCCACTGGCCTGCCCTCCTGGCCTGGAGACGCCCGCGCAACCCGCGCACACGCCACCAGACACCTCTGCTGCATGCATAGCACGTCGCGCCGGCTTATGCTGCAAGACGGCGCAGGAAAAAGTTCCACGCTGCGGCAAAGCGCCGCAGTTGTCCTGCCAGACCGGCGAGAGCAAGATGCGCCACCCGAACTAACAGCCGGACAAACAACATGAGCGAACAGGCTGCCCACTTGCCCCACGAGCAGGGCCACTCCTCCTCCGCAATCGGACTGCTGGTGGCCGCCACCGGGGTGGTCTACGGCGACATCGGCACCAGCCCGCTGTACACCCTCAAGGAGGTGTTCTCCGAGCAATACGGGGTGCAGGTCAACCACGATGGCGTGCTGGGCATCCTGTCGCTGATCTTCTGGTCGCTGATCTGGGTGGTATCGCTCAAGTACGTGCTGTTCATCCTGCGCGCCGACAACCAGGGCGAAGGCGGGGTGATGGCGCTGACCGCCCTGGCCCGCCGCGCCGCGGCGGCCCACCCGCGCCTGGCCTCGGGCCTGGTGCTGCTCGGCCTGCTCGGTGCCGCGCTGTTCTACGGCGACAGCATGATCACCCCGGCGATCTCGGTACTGTCCGCCGTCGAGGGCCTCGACGTGGCGCTGCCCGGTCTGGCGCACTGGGTGGTGCCGGTGACCGTGGTGCTGCTGATCGGCCTGTTCGTCATCCAGAAGCACGGCACCGCGCGCATCGGCATCCTGTTCGGGCCGATCATGGTCACCTGGTTCGTGGTGCTCGGCGCGCTCGGCATCTACGGCATCCAGCGCAACCCCGAGGTGCTGCTGGCGCTCAATCCCTGGTGGGCGATGAACTTCTTCCTCACCCATCCGGGCGTCGGCGTGGCCATCCTCGGCGCCGTGGTGCTGGCGCTGACCGGCGCCGAGGCGCTGTACGCCGACATGGGCCACTTCGGCCGCAAGCCGATCGCCCGCGCCTGGTTCGCCCTGGTACTGCCGGGCCTGGTGCTCAACTACTTCGGCCAGGGCGCCCTGCTGCTCGACGACGCCGAGGCGGCGCGCAACCCCTTCTACCTGCTGGCGCCGGACTGGGCGCTGCTGCCGATGGTGGTGCTCGCCTCGCTGGCCACCATCATCGCCTCGCAGGCGGTGATCTCCGGCGCCTTCTCGCTCAGCCAGCAGGCCATCCAGCTCGGCTACGTGCCGCGCATGCAGATCCAGCACACCTCCAGCGCCGAGCAGGGACAGATCTACATCGGCACGGTCAACTGGATCCTCATGGTCGGCGTGCTGCTGCTGGTGGTCGGCTTCGGCTCCTCCGGCAAGCTGGCCGCCGCCTACGGCGTGGCGGTGACCACCACCATGCTGATCGACACCCTGCTGGTCGCCACCGTGATGCTGCTGCTGTGGAAGTTCCCCCGCGCGCTGGCCATCCCGATCCTGATCGGCTTCTTCATCGTCGACTGCCTGTTCTTCAGCGCCAACGCACCCAAGGTGTTCCAGGGCGGCGCCTTCCCGGTGGTCGCCGGCCTCGCGCTGTTCACCCTGATGACCACCTGGAAGCGCGGCAAGCAGATCCTCTTCGCCCGCCTGGACGAAACCGCCCTGCCGCTGCCGGTGTTCATCAACAGCATCCGTATCCAGCCGCCGCACCGCGTCGAGGGCACCGCCGTGTTCCTCACCGCGCGCCCGGACGCCGTGCCGCATGCCCTGCTGCACAACATGCTGCACAACCAGGTGCTGCACTCCCAGGTGGTGCTGCTCACCGTGGTCACCGAGGACAGCCCGCGGGTGCCCGATGACCGGCGCTTCGAGGTGGACAGCTACGGCGAGGGCTTCTTCCGCATCGTCCTGCACTTCGGCTTCATGGAGGAGCCGGACGTGCCCGCCGCGCTGCGCCTGTGCCACCTCGACGAACTGGACTTCAGCCCGATGCGCACCACCTACTTCCTCAGCCGGGAAACCATCATCCCGACCAAGCGCATGGGCATGGGCAACTGGCGCGAAGCGCTGTTCGCCTTCCTGCAGCGCAACTCCAACAGCAGCATGCGTTACTTCCAGCTGCCGGTGAACCGGGTGATCGAGCTGGGCACCCAGGTGGAGATCTGACGGCCCCCGCCAGCCCTCCCCCACCGCGCGCCAGGCCAGGGACGGCCGGCGCACGGCGCCCCGCCCGCCGGCCTCAGTCGCCGGGGCCCAGCAGGAAATTCCCGCGCCCGCCCGCTTCCGCCACGGTCGGCACCTCCGTCTCGTCCTTCAGCGCCACGCCGGACAGCTGTCGCCGGCAGGCCTCGCGCATCAGGTAGCGCAGGCGGAAGGCGGCCGTGGCGTAGCTCAGCCCCTCCCGGCGCACGTTGGAGATGCAGTTGCGCTGCGCATCGGTGAGGCCGACCCGCGGCGCCCAGGTGAAGTACAGGCCGAGGCTGTCCGGCGCGCTGAGGCCGGGGCGCTCGCCGATCAGGATCACGCTCATCCTCGCACCGAGCAGCTCGCCCACCTCGTCGGCCACCGCCACCCGCCCCTGCTCGACCAGCGCCACCGGCGCCAGCGACCAGCCCTCGCCGCGCAGCGCCTCCAGCAGGCGGTCGAGCAGCGGCAGGCTGTGGCGCTGCACCGCCAGCGCCGACAGGCCGTCGGCAATCACGATGGCCAGATCGCAGCCGCCCGCGTGGCCGGCCGCCTGCGCGCGCAACAGCCGGGCCGCGTCGGGATGCAGGCGCCGGCCGAGGTCGGGGCGCTGCAGGTAGGTGTCGCGGTCCGGCGCCGCGCTGTGCAGCAGCAGGCTGTCCAGCCCGCGCGCCGCCAGCCCCTCGCGCAGGGCGGCGTGGTCGAACGGCAGGTGCACGGCATCGCGCGCCTGGGCGTGGGCGAACTGGAAGGCGAGCTGCGCCGCGGTGGGCAGGCTGCTGCCGGCGCGGCCGAGGGCGATGCGCGCCGGGGTCAGCTGGCGCAGCGGCTGCCAGGGGTTCTCGGTGGCGGGGGATTTCTCGGGCATGGGCACCTCGGAACAGGTCGATTCGCTTGTCGCGCGCGCCCTGCGGTTCAGGACCGCACGCAGGGGGATTGCCCCGCCTCGTCGTATCGGTGGACAAGGCTGCGCCGTTGTCCACCCGCTCAGGGCAACCGCGCCAGCGCCTGGCGGAACGCCGCCGGCAGCTCGTCGGCCAGGCGCAGGCGGCCGCCCTGCTGCTGGAGGATGCCCATGCGCGCCAGCCAGTCCTCGAACTCCGGGGCGGCGCGCAGGCCGAGCAGCTGGCGGACGTAGAGGGCGTCGTGGAACGAGGTGCTCTGGTAGCCGAGCATCACGTCGTCGCCGCCGGGAACGCCCATGACGAAGTTGACCCCGGCCGCGCCGAGCAGGGTCAGCAGCACGTCCATGTCGTCCTGGTCGGCCTCGGCGTGGTTGGTGTAGCAGATGTCGCAGCCCATCGGCACGCCGAGCAGCTTGGCGCAGAAGTGGTCCTCCAGACCGGCACGGATGATCTGCTTGCCGTTGTACAGGTACTCGGGGCCGATGAAGCCGACCACGCTGTTGACCAGGAACGGCTTGAACCGGCGCGCCACCGCGTAGGCGCGCGCCTCGCAGGTCTGCTGGTCGACGCCGTGGTGGGCGCCCGCCGACAGCGCGCTGCCCTGGCCGGTCTCGAAATACATCAGGTTGTCGCCGAGGCTGCCACGCTTGAGGCTGAGCCCGGCCTCGTAGCCTTCCTGCAGCAGCTCCAGGCTGATGCCGAAACTGGCATTGGCCGCCTCGCTGCCGGCAATCGACTGGAACACCAGGTCCAGCGGCGCGCCGCGCTCGATGGCGGCGATCGAGTGGGTGACGTGGCCCAGCACGCAGGACTGGGTGGGGATCTGGTAGCGCTGGATCAGCGCATCGAGCATCTCCAGCAGGGTGACGATCGAGGCCATGCTGTCGGTGGCCGGGTTGATGCCGAGCATGGCGTCGCCGTTGCCGTAGAGCAGGCCGTCCAGCACGCTGGCGGCGATGCCGGCCGGGTCGTCGGTCGGGTGGTTGGGCTGCAGGCGGGTGGACATGCGCCCGCGCAGGCCCTGGGTGTTGCGAAAGCGGGTGACCACGCGGATCTTCTGCGCCACCAGCACCAGGTCCTGCACGCGCATGAGCTTGCTGACCGCCGCAGCCATCTCCGGGGTCAGCCCCGGCGCCAGGGCGGCCAGCGCCGCCTCGTCGGCGGACTCGCCGAGCAGCCAGTCGCGCAGGCCGCCGACGGTGAGCTGGCTGACCGGGGCGAAGGCCGCGGCATCGTGAGTGTCGACGATCAGCCGGGTGACCTCGTCCGCCTCGTAGGGGATCACCGCCTCGACCAGGAAGCGCTTGAGCGGCACCTCGGCCAGCGCCATCTGCGCCGCCACCCGCTCGGCGGCGCTGCCCGCCGCGATCCCGGCCAGGTAGTCGCCGGAGCGCGCCGGGCTGGCCTTGGCCAGCAGCTCGCGCAGGCTGGCGAAGCGCCAGGTCTGGCCGCCGATGCTGTGGACGAATCCGCTCATGCCAAGCTCCTTGCAATCTCCGTGGTCAGGCCAGGCCGGCTCCTGCCTATCACGATAGCGCCGAATCCCGCGGCCACGGGTCGCGCCGCGACAGGTTTCCGACAAACCTGCGCCAATCGCCGCACCTCGACGCCCGCGCAGCCCCACGGCGGCGGTGCCGCCACCCGGCCGGCTTGCCCCCAAGCGGCGCAGCGCGGCACCGCCATGGCTCCCGGGGAGCGTCAAGGCCGCGCCAGCACGGGCGCAGCGGCGGCTCTGCCGCGCCGCTGCGCAACTTGCCGGACCACCGCCGCGATGACTGGTACAGAACTTGCTGTCATAGCCCGTGACGTGTACCCGGCGTCGCCGACGCCGTTTCATGCCCCACAGGTGCCACCATGCTCAGTCCGGTATTTCGCCTCGACACCCCTCCCAGCCTCGGCCTCAAGGCCGTGGCCTTCACCCTGCACGGGCTGGACAATCATCGCTACTCGCCCCAGCTGCTGCACCGCCTGCACAGCCTGCGGCGGGCCTTCGACCCCAGCCACAGCCTGACCCAGCAGCAGGGCTTCCACAGCCTGCGCCAGCTCATCGGCCGCGCCTCCCGGCGCCTGCCGCCCTCGCCCCAGGCGCTGTTCGAGCAGAACCGCCGCGACGGCCAGCTGCGCAGCATTTCCCCGCTGGTCGACCTGTACAACCAGTGGTCGCTGAACAGCGGCCTGTCCATCGGCGCCCACGACCTGCAGTGCGTGCAGCTGCCGGTGCGCCTGGTCCTGACCCACGGCGGGGAAGTTTTCCACGGCCTCGGCAGCGCGCATCCCGAGCAGCTGCCCGCCGGCGAATACGCCTACGTCGACGCCGCCGGCCGGGTGCTCTGCCGCCTGGAGTACCGCCAGGCCGCCGCCAGCGCCGTGCAGGCCCACACCCACGCCGCGCTGATCCTCGTCCAGGGCCACGCGCAGACCCCGGACGACTACCTGCGCAACGTGGCCGAGGTGCTGAAGGCCGACCTGCTGAACTGCTGCGCCAAGCTGCTGCGCCGCGCCGGCTGAAGGCGGGCCCGCGCCGCCCGGCCGGCGGGAATGGCCGGTGCCGGAAACCTGACGCTATGGCGGGCGAAAAGCGTGATTCTTCGCACATTCAGCCGGCAAGAACCGCCAACGGGCGCCAGCACAGTAAGACCTTGATCGACTTCGCCCGCTCGCCCGGCTTCGGCATACTCGCCGCCGCCATGAGGGCCGCCCCGCACGGGCGTTTCCATTTCTGTGCGTTCCACATTCAACAGAAGAATCAGAATAATGAATATCCGTCGTGTCGCTTCCGCCGTCGTGCTGCTCCTGGGGGCCGATCTGGCCTTTGCCGAAGACAGCAAGGCCCAGATGCCCTACAACTACATCGGCATGCCCGTGAAGGAAGTTGCCAGCCACACCGGCGTGCAACCCAACCACGCCAACAACATCACCTTCGACAAGGACGGCCGCCACGTCTTCCTGGAAGCCAGCGGCGGGACCGTCGACTACGCCGACGTGGAGTTCAGCCAGAGCGCGCCCTGCACGCCGAAGCAGGAGCTCGACTCGGCGACCGCCCTGCAGACCCTGGGCATGAACCCGGCGGATCTCGAACTGGCGATCAAGAAGCCCGACAACCACACCTACTACGACCACAAGCGTGGCCTGAAGGTAAGCGTCGCCTGCAACTACGAAGGCGCCCCGCTGACCGTCGGCTTCAGCCGCAAGCAGTACAACGTGCTGATGGGCAATCGCTGAGCCTCGACGCTCCATCGCGCCAGGGACGGCGCACCGCTACCCCCTCTCCTTCGCCGGCAGGCGAACCGGTGGGCGATCCCCCACCGGCCCCCTCACGCTCGCCTCAGCGCTCGCCGCGCAGCGGGCTGAACTCCACCGGCACCCAGGCATAGCCCGCCCCCTCGGCGCGCACATGGCCGATGCCGGGGAACGGCAGATGCGCTCCGGCGACCCACAGCTTGTCGCGCGCCGCATCGGCGAACACCTTCTGGCGCGTGGCGATGGCCTGGGCGCTGTCCACGTCGAACTCGATGGCCACTTCCGGCCGGGCGAACTGCACCGCATGGCTGTGCACGATGTCGCCCCACACCAGCAGGCTCTGCCCCGCCGAACCGAGCAGGTAGCCGCTGTGCCCCGGCGTGTGCCCGTGCAGCGCCACGCTGGAGATGCCCGGCACCAGCGGGCTGCCCGCGGCATAGCGCTTGAGACGCTCGCCGGCGACATAGGGCGCCACCGCCGCGCGGGCCATCTTGAACATGCCCCGGCTGGATTCCGCCGCCTTGGCCGCCACTTCCTCGCTCAGCCAGAAGTCCGCCTCGGCCTGCGGCACGTACACCGTGGCGTTGGGGAACGCCGCCTTGCCGTCGGCCCCCTGCAGGCCGCAGGCGTGGTCGGGGTGCAGGTGGGTGAGCAGCACCGTATCGACCTGCTCCGGCCGGTAGCCGGCCGCCGCGAGGTTGTTCTGGATCACCCCCAGCGTCGGCCCGAAGCACTTCGCCGCGCCGGTGTCGATCAGCACCAGGTGCTCGCCGGTGTTGACCAGATAGGCGTTCACCGCGGTCTGCACGCCCTGGCTCGACTCGACGAACATCTTCGCCAGCAGGCTCTGGATATCCTCGGCGCTGGCACCCTTGAGCAGCTTGGTCGCCAGGGTGGTGTAGCCGTCGTACAGCGCCGTCACCTCGAACTCGCCCAGCGCCATGCGGTAGAAGCCCGGCACCTGGGTCTGCTGCCGGGCCACCGGCGCGGCGTTCGCCACCGGCATCAGGGCGGCGAGAGAGGCGCCGGCGACCAGCGCGGCGCACAGCGCCTGGCGGGCGAAGGTACGGGGAAACATCATGGTGCAGATCTCCATTCAGGAAAGGGGCACAGCCGCCCCGGACTGGCGCAGTCAGTGCGCCGCACGAACCCCGTCCGTTATGCGAAATCGCCGCCGGCTTGTCCAGTGCGGCGCGCACCGGCGAGCCACCGCTCGCCGCGCCCGACGCGCGTCTGGGCGCTGCATGCCGATGCAGGATGTGTATGATCCGAGCCAGCCGACTCTCGAATCTCTCTGCAGGAACCTGTTCATGGAAGCCAACAGCCGTCCCCTGATGCGCATTTTCGAACCCACCGTGTGCTACCAGATCCCGCTGTTCCAGCGCCCCTACGTGTGGCGGCGCGAGGGCAACTGGCAACCGCTGTGGGATGACGTCGAGCGGCTGCTCGGCCTGGCGCTGGCCGGCCAGCGGCTGCGCCCGCACTTCCTCGGCGCGGTGGTGATCGAGCAGGTATTCGACGCCACCGGCTGGGTGCAACTGCGCCAGGTCATCGACGGCCAGCAGCGCTTCACCACCCTGCAGCTGCTGCTGATCGCCCTGCGCGACCTGTGCCGCAGCCTGGACAGCAAGCGCTACTTCGAGCGCTTCGACTCGCTGGTATCCAACCGCGCCGCGCTGGTCGACAACCCGGAGGAGATCTGCAAGCTGCTGCCGACCAACTTCGACCGCCGCGCCTATGCCCTGGTGCACCGGGCCGGCAGCCCCGAGGCGCTGCTGGCGCAGCTGGAGGAAGCCGGCGAGGCCATCGACGGCGAGCAGGGCATCGCCGGGGCCTACCTGTACTTCCACGCCCAGGCCAGCGACTGGCTGGCGCAGCCGGTCGAGGAGCGCGCCTCCCTGGAACTGGAGGACCGCCTCGAGGCGCTCTGGGCGGTGGTGCAGAAGGGCCTGCAGTTCGTGGTGATCGAACTCGGCGAGCATGACGAGGCCCAGGTGATCTTCGAGACCCTCAACGCCCGCGGCACCCAGCTGCTGCCGGCCGACCTGATCAAGAACTTCCTGTTCCGCCGCGCCCAGGCCGAGGGCGACGACATCGACGGGCTGTACCGCACCTGCTGGGCGCCGTTCGACGGCGAGTTCTGGCGCGAGGAAATCCGCCAGGGCCGCGACAGCCGGCCGCGCATCGACATCTTCATGCGCCACTTCCTGACCCTGGCCATGCGCCGGGACGTCCGCTTCGTGCACCTGTTCGACGAGTACAAGCACTACGTGCAGTACACCGACGACTGGCGCTCGTGCCTGATCGGCGAGGCCACCAGCGCCCGCGAACACCTGGCGCTGCTCGCCGGCTACGCCGAGCACTTCCGCGAGTTCGCCAGCCCCGCGCCGGGCTCGCACCTGGCGCGCTTCCTCAAGCGCCTGGAAGCGCTCGACACCTCGACCATCCACCCGCTCCTGCTGCTGTGCAGCCAGCAACTGCGCCCGCAGCGGGAAGACGAGTTCGAGGCGATCCTCGACGTGCTCGAGTCGTTCCTGTTCCGCCGGATGATCTGCGGGCTGAGCAGCAAGAACTACAACCGCCCGTTCCTCGACCTGATCCGCCATCTGGAGGACCAGGGCAGCATCAGCGCCCGTGCCGTCGAGCAGTTCCTGCTGGCCAGCGAGGGCGAGGGCGCGCGCTTCCCCACCGACGCCGAACTCAAGCGGGCGATCCTCGACCATCCGCTGTACCAGTGGTGGCCGCAGTACCGCGTGCGCGCCGTGCTGGAAGCCCTCGACGCCGCCCTCGGCAACGCCGAAAGCGCGACGGGCGACCAGCCGTCTGCGCTGGCCATAGAGCACATCCTGCCGCAGAAGTGGGACGAACACTGGCCGGTGCCGAAAGCCCAGCACAAGAACCCGCAAGGCAGACAGGCCTTCACCGAACAGCGCGACCGCCTCAAGCACACCCTGGGCAACCTGACGCTGCTCGCCGGCAGCCTGAACCCGGCACTGTCGCGCTCGCCGTGGGAAGTGAAGAAGGCGGAGCTGCTCAGGTGCAGCCAACCGGGCCTGAGCCGCGAGCTGCATGAGCTGGAGGACTGGGCGGAGCGGGAGATTCTGGCCAGGGGGGAGGTGCTGGCGGAGGTGGCTTGTGGGGTTTGGCGGTATCCGGCAGCTGGGCGGCAGGCGTCCTGAGGCTGGTTCTTTGGCCTGCAGGGCTAAAGATTCCGTCCTGCAGGCT
>DASQBU010000037.1:0-3774 GCA_035635035.1 Pseudomonas sp. | reverse complement strand
GGCCCAGCGCTACGGGCTGGTCAGCCGGGTGGTGCCGCTGGACAAGCTGCTCGACGAGGCCCTGACCTGCGCCGCGCAGATTGCCAGCTACTCCGGGATGGCGGTGCGCCTGAACAAGGAAGCGGTCAATCGCGCCTTCGAGACCACCCTGGCCGAAGGCGTGCACTTCGAGCGCCGGCTGCTACATGCCAGCTTCGGCTCCGAGGATCAGAAGGAAGGCATGCAGGCCTTCGTGCAGAAGCGCAAGCCGCTGTGGCGGCACCGCTGACCCCCGAACTTCACCGACTCCGCGTCAATAAGAATAAGAACGGCAAGCCAGCCGGCTTGCAGGAGCTGAACGATGTCATCCCTCGTGCAGTTGTCCCGCCAGGGCGCCATTGCCCTGATCACGCTCAGTAACCCCCCGGTCAATGCGCTCGGCCAAGCGGTGCGCGCCGCCCTGCTGCAGGCCTTCCGCGACGCTGAACTCGACCCCGCCGTGCAGGCCGTGGTGCTCAGCTGCACTGGCAGCACCTTCATCGCCGGTGCCGACATCAAGGAGTTCGGTCAGCCCCCGCAGGCGCCGCTGTTGCCGGCGGTGATCGAGGCCATCGAGGCGTGCGCCAAGCCCAGCGTGGCGGTGATCCACGGTTCGGCCCTCGGCGGCGGGCTGGAAGTGGCCATGGCCTGTCATTACCGCATCGCTCGCGACGACGCCAGCCTCGGTCTGCCGGAGGTCAAGCTCGGCCTGATCCCCGGTGCCGGCGGTACCCAGCGTCTGCCGCGCCTGGTCGGCGTCGCCCGCGCGCTGCGCATGATCGTCAGCGGTACGCCCATCGGTACCGCCGAGGCGCTGGCCTGTGGGCTGGTCGATGACTGGTTCGAGGGTGACGCGCAGGCCGCCGGCCTGGCCTTCGCCGAACGGCTGCTGGCCGAGCAGCGCGGCCCGCGCCGCACCGGCGAGCGCAACGACAAGCTGCAGGCCGGCGACAGCGCCGGGCTGATCGCCGCCATGCGCCAGGAAGTGGCGCAGCGCCTGCCCGACGGCTTCGCCCCGCAACGCGCCATCGACGCCATCGAGGCGGCCACCCGCCTGCCGCTGGCCGACGGCCTCAAGCAGGAGCGTGCCCTGTTTCTGGAGTGCCTGGAGTCGCCGCAGCGCGCGGTGCTGGTCGAGGCCTTCCTGGCCGAGCGCGCGGCGCGCAAGCGTGCCGCCCAGTCCGCGGCACCAGCGGAACAGCTGCCTGCGCACTGACTGGCGCTCCAGCCACAGCCATCGGCCGGTCGCATCCGGCCCAGCGAAATCAACCGAGGAGTCTGCATGGACATCAACTACACCGCGGAAGAACTCGCCTTCCGCGACCAGGTGCGCGAGTTCCTGCGCAACGAGCTGCCGGAGGACATCGCCGCCAAGGTTCGTCTCGGCAAGCACCTGAGCAAGGAAGACCACCAGCGCTGGCAGCGCATCCTCAGCAAGCGCGGCTGGTACGCCGCCAACTGGCCGGTGGAGTTCGGCGGTACCGGTTGGAGCGTGGTGCAGAAGCACCTGTTCGAGGAGGAGTGCGCGGCCTTCGGTGCGCCGCGGCTGATCTCCTTCGGCGTCAACATGGTCGCCCCGGTGATCATCAAGTTCGGCAGCACGGCGCAGAAGGCGCACTACCTGCCGCGCATCCTCGATGGCAGCGACTGGTGGTGCCAGGGCTACTCCGAGCCGGGCGCCGGTTCCGACCTGTCCTCGGTGAAGACCCGCGCGGTGCGCGACGGCGAGCACTATGTGGTCAACGGCCAGAAGACCTGGACCACCCTGGGCCAGCACGCCAACATGATCTTCTGCCTGGTGCGTACCGACCCCGAAGCCCAGCAGCAGCGCGGTATTTCCTTCCTGCTGATCGACATGAACACCCCGGGCATCAGCGTGCGGCCGATCATCACCCTGGATGGCGAGCACGAAGTCAACGAGGTGTTCTTCGACAACGTGCGGGTGCCCGTCGCCAATCTGGTCGGCGAGGAAAACCAGGGCTGGACCTGCGCCAAGTACCTGCTCACCCACGAGCGCACCGGTCAGGCCGGCATCGGCATCTCCAAGGCGGCGCTGGCCCATCTCAAGCAGGTCGCCGCCCGCGAAGGGCGGCTCGACGACCCGCTGCTGCGCGCGCAGATCGCCGAGGTGGAGATGCAGCTGATGGCCATCGAGGTCAGCACCCTGCGCATCCTCGCCGCCGCCCAGGCCGGCGGCGTGCCGGGCGCGGAAAGCTCGATCCTCAAGATCAAGGGCTCGGAAATCCGCCAGGCGATCAGCCACCTGCTGCGCAAGGTCATCGGTCCGTATGCGCTGCCGTTCCTCGAGGACGAACTGGCTGGCGAGCAGGCCGCCGCGCCGCTGCACGCCGACTACAGCGCCGGCCCGGCCAGCCAGTACTTCAACCTGCGCAAGCTGTCGATCTACGGCGGTTCCAATGAAATCCAGAAGAACATCGTCTCGAAGATGATCCTGGATCTGTAGGAGAGCACCTCATGGATTTCAAATTGAGCGAAGAGCAGCAGATGCTGCAGGACACCGTCGCCCGCCTGGTGCGCGACAGCTACGCGTTCGAGCAGCGCGAACACTTCTACCGCAGCGAACCGGGTTTCAGCCGCGAGTTCTGGCAACAGCTGGGCGAGCTGGGCCTGCACGGCGTGCCCTTTGCCGAGGCCCACGGCGGCTTCGGCGGCAGCGGCGTGGACAACATGCTGGTGATGACCGAGCTGGGCCGCGGTCTGTGCCTGGAGCCCTACCTGCAATCGCAGATCCACGCCGGCGGCCTGCTGCAGCAGCTGGGCAACGCCGAGCAGCACGAGCGCCTGCTGCCGGTGGTGATCAGCGGCGAGCTGCAGCTGGCGGTCGCCCTCGAGGAGCCGCACAGCCATTACCACCTGCACCATGTGCAGACCCGTGCCGAGCGGGTCGACGGCGGCTGGGAGCTGAGCGGGCGCAAGGCCGTGGTGATCGGCGGGCACAGTGCCGGCATGCTGCTGGTCTCGGCACGCATTCGCGGCGAAGCGCGCGACGAGCAGGGGATTTCCCTGTTCCTGGTCGATGCCCATGCCAGTGGCCTGAGCCGCCGGGTCTACCCGACCATCGACGGGCCGAAGGCTTGCGATCTGTTCCTCGATCGCGTGTTCGTCCGCAACGAGGATCTGCTCGGCGAGCCGGGCCAGGCCTTGCCGGCGCTGCGCTACCAGCAGGGCCGCGCCATCGCTGCCCAGTGTGCCGAGGCCGTCGGCAACATGGAGGAGGCCTGCAAGCTGACCCTCGACTACCTGAAGACCCGCAAGCAGTTCGGCGCGCCGATCGGCAAGTTCCAGGCGCTGCAACACCGCATGGTCGACATGCGCACCGAGCTCGAGCTGGCCACCTCGATGGCCATCCTCGCCGCCTGCGTGGCCGACCAGGCCGACAGCCTCGAGCGCAGCCAGCGCCTGGCCGCCGCCAAGTTCATCGTCACCCGCGCCGCGCGCTTCATCGCCGAGCAGGCGATCCAGCTGCACGGCGGTATCGGCATGACCTGGGAATACAACCTGGCCCACCACGCCAAGCGCCTGGTCATGCTCAGCCATCAGCTGGGCGACGATGACCATCACCTGCGTGCCTACGCCGAACTGCTGCAAAGCGCCTGAAATCCACCCAAGACCTAAGGACAACAAGATGAAAGTACTGGTCGCGGTAAAAAGAGTGGTCGACTACAACGTCAAGGTCCGCGTCAAGGCGGACGGCTCCGGCGTCGATCTCGCCAACGTCAAGATGGCGATGAACCC
>DASQBU010000036.1:0-15444 GCA_035635035.1 Pseudomonas sp. | reverse complement strand
GTTCGGCATCGGCCCGGAGCTGATCATCGACTACCTGGCGCTGATGGGCGACAAGGTCGACAACATCCCCGGCGTGCCCGGGGTCGGCGAGAAGACCGCGCTGGGCCTGCTGCAGGGCCTGGGCGGCGGCCTCGACGTGATATACGCCAACCTCGAGCAGGTGCCGGGGCTGCCGATCCGCGGCGCCAAGTCGCTGCCGGCCAAGCTCGAGGAACACCGCGAGATGGCCTACCTGTCCTACCAGCTGGCCACCATCAAGACCGACGTGGCGCTGGACCTGCAGCTCGACCAGCTGCACCCGACCAGCCCGGACCGCGAGGCGCTGATCCCGCTGTACCGCGAGCTGGAGTTCAAGAGCTGGCTGGACGAGCTGCTGCGCGAGGCGAAGACCGCCGGTCTCGCGGCCCCCGCCACGAACGCCGCCGAAACCGAGGAGCCAGCCGCCGCGCCGGCGACGACCCGCTACGAGACCGTGCTGGAGCCCGCGCAGTTCGACGCCTGGCTGGAGAAGCTCCAGGCGGCCGAGCTGTTCGCCTTCGATACCGAGACCACCGGCCTCGACGCCCAGCAGGCCGAGCTGGTCGGCGTGTCCTTCGCGGTCAGCCCGTTCGAGGCGGCCTACGTGCCGCTGGCGCACAGCTACATGGGCGTGCCCGAGCAGCTCGACCGCGCCGCGGTGCTCGCCGCGCTCAAGCCGCTGCTGGAAGACCCGGGCAAGGCCAAGGTCGGCCAGCACGCCAAGTACGACATGAACATCCTCGCCCGCTACGGCATCGAAGTGCGCGGCGTGGCCTTCGACACCATGCTGGAATCCTACGTGCTGGACTCCACCGCCACCCGCCACGACATGGACAGCCTGGCGCTCAAGTACCTCGGCCAGTCGACGGTGAAGTTCGAGGACATCGCCGGCAAGGGCGCCAAGCAACTGACCTTCGACCAGATCGCCCTCGAACAGGCCGGCCCCTACGCCGCCGAGGACGCCGACGTGACCCTGCGCCTGCACCACACTCTGTGGGACAAGCTGCAGGCGGTGCCGGCACTGGCCAGGGTGCTGCGTGAGATCGAGATGCCGCTGGTGCCGGTGCTGGCGCGCATCGAGCGCCACGGCGCGCTGGTCGACGCCAAGCGGCTCGGCGAGCAGAGCGTCGAGCTGGGCGAGAAGATGCAGCAGCTCGAGCGCCAGGCCTTCGAGCTGGCCGGCGAGGAGTTCAACCTCGCCTCGCCCAAGCAGCTCGGCGCCATCCTCTACGACAAGCTCGGCCTGCCGATCCTGTCCAAGACCGCCAAGGGCCAGCCCTCCACCGCGGAAAGCGTGCTGGCCGAGCTGGCCGAGATGGACTACGCGCTGCCACAGGTGCTCATGCAGTACCGCAGCGTCAGCAAGCTGAAGAGCACCTACACCGACAAGCTGCCGGAGCAGATCAACCCGCGCACCGGGCGCATCCACACCAGCTACCACCAGGCGGTGACCGCCACCGGCCGGCTGTCCTCTTCCGACCCGAACCTGCAGAACATCCCGATCCGCACCGCCGAGGGGCGGCGCATCCGCCAGGCGTTCGTCGCCGCGCCGGGCTACCGCCTGGTGGCCGCCGACTACTCGCAGATCGAGCTGCGCATCATGGCCCACCTGGCCCAGGACGCAGGCCTGCTCGACGCCTTCCGCCACGGCCGCGACGTGCACCGCGCCACCGCCGCCGAGGTGTTCGGCGTCGAACTGGAGCAGGTGAGCAGCGAACAGCGCCGCCGCGCCAAGGCGATCAACTTCGGGCTGATCTACGGCATGAGCGCCTTCGGCCTGGCCAAGCAGATCGGCGTCGAGCGCAAGGAGGCGCAGGCCTACATCGAGCGCTACTTCGCCCGCTATCCCGGCGTGCTGGCCTATATGGAACGCACCCGCGCCCAGGCCGCCGAGCAGGGCTTCGTCGAGACGCTGTTCGGCCGCCGCCTGTACCTGCCGGAGATCCACTCGAAGAACGGCGCCATGCGCAAGGCCGCCGAGCGCACCGCGATCAACGCGCCGATGCAGGGCACCGCGGCGGACATCATCAAGCGCGCCATGGTGACGGTGGACGCCTGGCTGCAGGAATCGGGACTGGATGCGCGGATGATCCTCCAGGTGCACGACGAACTGGTCCTGGAGGTGCGCGAGGATCAGGTCGAGGCGCTCAAGGCCGGCCTGCTGCCGCGCATGAGCGGCGCCGCCGAACTGGATGTGCCGCTGCTGGTGGAAGCCGGGGTGGGCGGCAACTGGGACGAGGCGCACTGAGAAACGGCAGTCGCGTCAAAGAAAAATCGATCGACGGTCGAACTTTCGCGGAATCAGGCGGTCTGAAGGGGTGAGTGGTTGGCAGCCCTCATGGGATTGTTCTTGTTGCATTCACGTTGAGAGAACGTCGGATTCCCCCGCCCTGGCGATCCGACGACATTGAAACCCGGACTTCCATCCCCCCCGCGGAAGACCGGGTTTTTTTTGCCTGCCGGAAAGCTCAGCCCGGCTCGCCGGCGCCCTCTGCCTCACCGTCCTCCAGCAAGCCCATCCAGCCGGCCAGCACGGCGTGCGCCTCCTCGATGCCCTGGCGCTTGGGTGCGGAGAACAGCTGCACGCTGGCCACCTCGCCCCAGCCCTGGCGGATTTCCTTCTGCACCTTGAGCAGGGTGTTCTTCGCCGCGCCGTAGGTCAGCTTGTCGGCCTTGGTCAGCAGGATGTGCATCGGCAGGCAGCTGGCCTTGGTCCAGTCGAGCATCAGGCGGTCGAATTCGGTCAGCGGGTGGCGGATGTCCATCAGCAGCACCACCCCGACCAGGCTGTGGCGGCTACCCAGATAGGCCTCCAGGTGGCGCTGCCAGTGCTGCTTGAGCGGGATCGGCACCTTGGCGTAGCCGTAGCCGGGCAGGTCGACCAGGCGGCGCTGGTCGTCGAGGCGGAAGAAGTTGAGCAGCTGGGTGCGCCCCGGGGTCTTCGAGGTGCGCGCCAGGCGGGCATGGGTCAGGGTGTTCATCGCGCTGGACTTGCCGGCGTTGGAGCGCCCGGCGAAGGCCACCTCGAAGCCCTCGTCCGGCGGGCACTGGTCGACCTGGGCGGCACTCTTGATGAAGGCGGCCTGCTGACAGAGACCGAGGATGGGATTCTTGACGGACATGGCGTGGGCCTGTGCTGTGCCTGCCGACGAGCGGGCAGGCAGGATCGGGAATAGACTGCGACCGAGTGTCGCGCGCGGCGGTTCCGTTTCCGTTTGAACCACGCTTGTATATAATGCCACGGTTTTTGGGTGCGCTTTATCCTCGAATTGGGTGCGATCCGCCAGCGGAAGGCACCAGCAGAATGCGGGGCTGTTCCCGCGCTATGAAGAGGTCGACCATGAAAAAACTGTTGCTCGTTATGTCGCTCGTCGCTGCCGCCGCCTCCGCCCAGGCTGCTCAGGATCCGGAAGCCGTGTTCACCAAGGCCTGCGGCAACTGCCACAACGGCCAGCTGCCGATGGCGCCGAAGAAGGGCGATGCCGCTGCCTGGCAGCCGCGCCTGGCCAAGGGCACCGACGCCCTCGTGCAGAGCGTGACCAACGGCTTCAATGCCATGCCGCCGCGCGGTCTGTGCATGGACTGCACCGCCGAAGACTACAAGGCCACCATCCAGTGGATGAGTACGGCCAAGTAAGCCGCCTCCCCTTTCCCCTTTTAGCCGTAGTTGGATTAGCTGATGAACAAACTACTCGTGAGTCTGCTGTTGACCTTGGGTGTGACCGGTCTGGCTCAAGCCGCTGGTGATGCCACTGCCGGACAAACCAAGGCAGCCGTCTGCGGCGCCTGCCACGGTCCGGACGGCAACAGCCCGGCCCCGACCTTCCCGAAGCTGGCTGGCCAGGGCGAGCGTTACCTGCTCAAGCAGCTGAAGGACATCAAGGGTGGCGCGCGCCAGGTGGTCCCGATGACCGGTCTGCTGGACAACCTCAGCGAGCAGGACCTGGCCGACATCGCCGCCTACTTCTCCAGCCAGAAGGGCAGCGTCGGCCAGGCCGACCCGAAGCTGGTCGCCCGCGGCGAAGCGCTGTTCCGCGGCGGCAAGGTGCAGGACGGCATGCCGGCGTGCACCGGCTGCCACTCGCCGAACGGCGAAGGCAACGCCCAGGCCGGCTTCCCGCGCCTGAGCGGCCAGCACGCCCAGTACGTGGCCACCCAGCTGACCAACTTCCGCGAAGGCGTACGCACCAACGACGGCGACACCATGATCATGCGCTCCGTCGCCGCCAAGCTGAGCAACAAGGACATCGAAGCGGTGTCCAGCTACATCCAGGGCCTGCACTAAGCACCCCGGCGCTAGCCAGCACGACGAAAAAGGGTGGCCATGGCCACCCTTTTTTCTGCCCGTCTCGCCTACAATCGCGAAGAAACCTCCGCCTGCGGCGCCCGCCGCACTCGCGCGAACATCCCCCTTCCGTTCAGGAGTCATGCATGCGTAACCTGATCCTCTCGGCCACGCTGGCCGGCATCAGCCTGTTTGCCGCTACCGCCACCGTCCACGCCGAAGACATCCAGGCCGGCAAGCAGTACGTCGAGCTGAGCAGCCCGGTGCCGGTCGCCCAGCCCGGCAAGATCGAGGTGGTCGAGCTGTTCTGGTACGGCTGCCCGCACTGCTACCAGCTCGAACCGACGATCAAGCCGTGGGCCGAGAAGCTGCCGCAGGACGTGCACTTCGTGCGCATCCCGGCGATGTTCGGCGGCCTGTGGAATGCTCACGGGCAGATGTTCCTGACCCTCGAGGCGATGGGCGCGGAAGCCAAGGTGCACGACGCGATCTTCGCCGCCATCCACCGCGAAGGCAAGAAACTCGCCACCCCCGAGGAGATGGCCGAGTTCCTCGCCGGCCAGGGCGTCGACAAGGACACCTTCCTCAGCACCTACAACTCCTTCGCCATCAAGGGCCAGGTCGAGAAGGCCAAGAAGCTGGCCATGGCTTACCAGATCACCGGCGTGCCGGTGCTGGTGGTCGACGGCAAGTACCGCTTCGACCTCGGCACCGCCGGCGGCCCGGAAGGCGCCATGAAGGTCGCCGACTTCCTGATCGCCAAGGAGCGCGCCGCCAAGTAGGGCGGCTGCCATGCTCAGGCGCTGGATCACTGCGCGCGAGCCGGGCCGCCGGACCGCGCAGCACAATCCGCAGGCCGCCGCCGACGCGGTGGGCGAGCGCCTGCGCCTGCTCAGCTTCAACATCCAGGTCGGCATCAGCACCCAGCGCTACCGCCACTACCTGACCCGCAGCTGGCAGCACCTGCTGCCGCACCGCGAGCGGGCGGCCAACCTGCAGCGCATCGGCGACCTGCTCGGCGACTTCGACCTGGTCGCCCTGCAGGAAGTCGACGGCGGCAGCCTGCGCTCCGACTACGTCAACCAGGTCGAGCACCTCGCCCAGCTCGGCGACTTCCCCTTCTGGTACCAGCAGCTCAACCGCAACCTCGGCCGCCTGGCCCAGCACAGCAACGGCCTGCTCAGCCGCCTGCGCCCGAGCCTGCTGGAGGACCACCCGCTGCCCGGCCCGCGCGGCCGCGGCGCCATCCTGCTGCGCTTCGGCGAGGGGCCGGAGGCGCTGGCGGTGGTGATGATGCACCTGGCCCTCGGCACCCGGGTGCGCAGCCGCCAGCTGGCCTACATCCGCGAGCTGATCCACGGTTACCGTCATTGCGTGCTGATGGGCGACATGAACACCCATGCCAGCGAGCTGCTGGAGCGCTCGCCGCTGCGCGACCTCGGCCTGGTCGCCCCGCAGAGCCGGGCGACCTACCCGAGCTGGAGCCCGCAGCGCTGCATCGACCACATCCTGCTCAGCCCGACCCTGACCCTCGAGCGCATGCAGGTGCTCGATGCGCCGATCTCCGACCACCTGCCGGTGGCGGTGGATATCCGCCTGCCCGCCGCGCTGCGCTCGCAGCAACTGGCCGAGCGCCCGCAGCCGAACTGATCCCCCGCAGTCGCCGCGCGCCACACAAGGGCGTATGCTGCCCGTCCGCGCCACACCCCGCCGCACGCCCATGAAGACACGCCTCCTGCTCGCCCTCACCCTGCTGCTCGCCGGTTGTGCCGGTGGCCTGCGCATCGACGACAGCTTTCGCGCGCGCGACCAGAGCAGCCGGGTCGAGTTCATCGTCATCCACTACACCTCCAGCGACCTCGCCACCTCGCTCGCCACCCTCACCCACGGCGGCGTCAGCGCCCACTACCTGCTGCCGGCCGACCAGCCCAAGGCCTATCGGCTGGTCGACGAGGAGCGCCGCGCCTGGCATGCCGGCGACAGCCAGTGGCGCGGCCGCACCTGGCTGAACGCCAGCTCGATCGGCATCGAGCTGGTCAACCCCGGCTACGAGGATGGCCCCGACGGCCGCCGCTGGCACCCCTACCCGCAGCCCCAGATCGACCGCCTGATCGCCCTGCTCAAGGAACTCAAGGCCCGCCACGGCGTGGAGCCGGCCAACATCGTCGGCCACAGCGACATCGCCCCGCAGCGCAAGGTCGACCCCGGCCCGCTGTTCCCCTGGGCGCAGCTCGGCGCCGCCGGGCTGATCCCCTGGCCGGCCCCCGCCGCGGTGCAGGACAAGCAGCGCCAGCTCGGCGCGCAACTGCCGGAAGTGGCCTGGTTCCAGCACCATCTCGCCGCCATCGGCTACGCGGTGCCGCAGCAGGGCGCGCTGGATGACGCCACCCGCAACGTGCTGGCCGCCTTCCAGATGAAGTACCGCCCGAGCCGCTACGACGGCCAGCCCGACCTGGAAACCGCCGCCCTGCTGCTGGCCCTGCAACCCACCGACTGAACGCCCAGCGGTTACACTGGACCGCCGCGCAACCGACCCGCGTCCCACCAAGGAGTGCCCATGCCCCTGCAGATACGAATCTGGGATCTACCGACCCGCCTGTTCCATTGGCTGCTGGCGTTCAGCGTCACCGGCGCGCTGGTCACCGGCTGGATCGGCGGCAACTGGATGGGCTGGCACGCCCGCCTCGGCCTGCTGATCGTCGGCCTGCTGGCCTTCCGCCTGGCCTGGGGACTGCTCGGCTCCACCTACGTACGCTTCGCCCAGCTGCTGCAGCTGCCGCGCAGCCTGCCGGCCTATCTGCGCGGCGAATGGCAGGGCGGCGGGCACAACCCGCTGGGCTGGCTGTCGGTGCTGACGATGCTCGCCGCGCTGACCTTCCAGGCGGTCAGCGGCCTGTTCGCCAGCGACGACATCGCCTTCGTCGGCCCGCTGTACGGGCTGGTCGACAGCGCGACCAGCGACGCCCTGGCCAGCCTGCACCGCCAGGGCATGTGGCTGGTGATGGCCCTGATCGCCCTGCACCTGGCCTCGCTGCTGTTCTACCGCCTGGCGCACGGCGAGGACCTGGTGACCGCCATGCTCACCGGCACGCGCCAGGTGCCGGAGGACCGCCCGATCGCCCCGGCCCGCGGCGGCCGCCTGCCGGCCCTGCTGGCCGCGCTGGTCTTCGCCGGCGCTGCCGTATGGGTCGCCGAGGGCCGCTGGGTGCCCGCGCCGCCGCCGGCCCCCGCGCAGAGCACGCCGGCCTGGTAAGGCCCGCATGAAAAAAAGGGCGACCCGCGGGTCGCCCTTTTGCATGCACGCCACCGGCCGGGCCGGCGCGAACGGTCAGTCCTGGCGGAACTGCTCGTGGCAGCCCTTGCAGGCCTTGCCGACTTCGCCGAAGGCCTTGGCCACGGCGGCCTTGTCGCCCTCGGCGGCGACCTTGGCCAGGTTGTTGGCGGCCAGGTTGAAGGCCATGGCCACCTTGGCGACCTCGTCCTTCTGCTGGAAGAACTCCGGCTTGACCCGGGTCTTCTCCTGGCCCACCGACTTCTCGGTGCCCGGCCCGTACAGCGCGCCCATCCCGGAGTTGGCGATGGCGGCGATGGCGTTGGCGGCGGCGGCCACCTGCTTCTGGTCGTAGGGCACCGAGCCCTCGACGGCCTGCGCCTTGATCTTGCCCATGTTCCAGGCCATGAAGCTGTAGCCGGCCTTGCGGTATTCGATCTGGTGTTCCGGGCTGACCTCGGCCACCACCAGGCCGGCGGCGCCGGTCAGCAGCAGGCCGGCGGTGCAGGCGATCAGTTTCTTCATCATCGGGTGTCTCTCCTTCCTTGCTGGGTAGGCATGCCACTGCCGGCCCGCGAGCCGGCAGAGGGGCCTAGGGTAACGGCTTCCCCGCGCGCCGGCATACCACGTGGTTCAAGGACGGCGACTTTCGTACCAGCGAAACAGCCCCATGCCGGCGAGCATGGCGAGGAAGAACGGCAGGATGCCGGGATTGCCGCTGCCCAACACCACCACCGCCGGCCCCGGGCAGATGCCGGCGATGCCCCAGCCGATGCCGAACAGCAGGCTGCCGATCACCAGCGCGCGGTCCGGCTCGCGCTTGCTCGGCAACTGCATCGGGCAGCCGGTCAGCGCCTGCTTGCGGCGCTTGGCCAGGGTGAACGGAAGCAGCGCCGCGCCGATGCCGCCGCCCATGACGAAGGCCAGCGACGGGTCCCAGTTGCCGGCCAGGTCGAGAAAGGCCAGCACCTTGGCCGGATTGGCCATGCCGGCCAGCAGCAGGCCGACACCGAACAGCAGGCCGGCGAGGAAGGCAGTCAGACGAGACATGTTCAGGCTCCCAGCAGGTGACGGACGACGAAGACGGTGGCGAAGCCGGTGGCCATGAAGCACAGGGTGGCCACCAGCGAGCGCGGCGACAGGCGCGACAGGCCGCAGATGCCGTGACCGCTGGTGCAGCCGGCGCCGAGGCGCGCGCCGAAGCCGACCAGCACGCCGGCCAGCAGCAGTCCCGGCACGCCGACCTGCATCTCGATGCTCGGCAGGGCGGCGAACGCGCGCCACAGCCAGGGCGCCAGCAGCAGGCCGAGCAGGAACAGCAGGCTGTCCAGGCGACCGCTGGCCTTCGGGTTGAGCAGGCTGCCGAGCAGGCCGCTGATCCCGGCGATGCGGCCGTTGGCCAGGACGAACAGCCCGGTCGCCAGACCGAGCAGGATGCCGCCGGCCAGGGCGCTCCAGGGGGTGAAATGGGCCCAGTCGAGGGTCATGGACGCTCCTCCGCGCAGAACAGTTGATGGAGAGTGTGGATCACCGCCAGCACGGCGGGATCGGCGATGCGGTAGTGGATCTGTTTGCCGGCGCGCCGGGTTGCCACCAGCCCCTCGCGGCGCAGCACCGCCAGCTGCTGCGACAGGCTCGGCTGGACGATGCCCGACGCCGCCTGCAGCTCGCCGACGTTGCACTCGGCCTCGGCCAGCCGGCAGAGCAGCAGCAGACGATCCGGGTTGGCCAGGGCCTTGAGCAGCTGGCTGGCCGCGCCGACGCTGCCACGCAGGCGCGCAAGATCGAGACAGACGGCGGTCATGGCAAGCTCCCGGCGATTGGTCTGTCGACAATATATTTTTAGACAATCTATTTTTCAATAGATTGATTGCTCGCCCGGCCCGCCGCATGCGACGAAAGAATTTCGCGCCATGACCTAAAGTCCACTTGCAATTTCCGAAAAATCTTCTCTCGAACGGTTGAAGAACGAGCGATTCCCCCTGCACAATGCTTCGCAACTAGCCCCGCCGCCGACACGCGCACCGCGCCACCGGCATCAGCCCGCCACTGGATGGCGCCCGCGGGAGCACCAATAACAACAATCGCTGAATGGAGATTTGCTCGTGCAGATCGGCATCCCCCTCGAAACCCACGCCGGGGAAACCCGCGTGGCCGCCACCCCCGAAACCGTCAAGAAGTTGCTCGGCCAGGGCCACCAGGTCATCGTCCAGGCCGGCGCCGGCAGCGCCGCCAGCATTCCCGACGACGCCTATCTGGCCGCCGGCGCACGCCTCGGCAGCGCCGCGGAGGCCTTCGGCGCCGAGCTGGTGCTCAAGGTCGTCGCGCCCAGCGCCGACGAACTGGCCCTGATCCAGCCCGGCGCCGTGCTGGTCGGCATGCTCAACCCGTTCGACAGCGACAACATCGCGCGCCTGGCCGCCCATGGCGTCACCGCCTTCGCCCTCGAAGCGGCGCCGCGCACCTCGCGGGCGCAGAGCCTCGACGTGCTCTCCTCGCAGGCCAACATCGCCGGCTACAAGGCCGTGCTGCTCGCCGCCCACCACTACCCGCGCTTCATGCCGATGCTGATGACCGCCGCCGGCACGGTAAAGGCCGCCCGCGTGCTGATCCTCGGCGCCGGCGTCGCCGGCCTGCAGGCCATCGCCACCGCCAAGCGCCTCGGCGCGGTGATCGAGGCCTCCGACGTGCGCCCGGCGGTCAAGGAGCAGGTGGAGTCACTGGGCGCCAAGTTCATCGACGTGCCCTACGAGACCGCCGAGGAGCGCGAGTGCGCCGAGGGCGTCGGCGGCTACGCGCGGCCGATGCCGGCCTCGTGGATGGAGCGCCAGGCCAGGGCCGTGCACGAGCGCGCCAAACAGGCCGACATCGTGATCACCACCGCGCTGATTCCCGGGCGCCAGGCGCCGACCCTGCTGCACGCCGCCACCGTCGCCGAGATGAAGCCGGGCTCGGTGGTCATCGACCTGGCCGCGGCGCAGGGCGGCAACTGCCCGCTGACCGTCGCCGACCAGGCGGTGCTGCACCACGGCGTGACCATCGTCGGCCCGACCAACCTGCCGGCGCAGGTGGCGGCGGACGCCTCGGCGCTCTACGCGCGCAACCTGCTGGACTTCCTCAAGCTGGTCATCAACGGCGAAGGCAAGTTCCACCTCAACCGCGAAGACGACATCGTCGCCGCCTGCCTGATGTGCGAGGGCGGCCAGCTGGTCCGCCGCAACGCCGCCTGATCCCCGCCCCCTGCGGCCCCATTACAAGAAGGACAACAACCATGGACCCGATCTCCGACGGTCTCTACAACCTGATCATCTTCGTGCTGGCGATCTACGTCGGCTACCACGTGGTGTGGAACGTCACTCCCGCCCTGCACACCCCGCTGATGGCGGTGACCAACGCCATTTCCGCCATCGTCATCGTCGGCGCCATGCTGGCCGCCGCGCTGACCGAAACCGGCCTGGGCAAGACCATGGGCACCCTGGCCGTGGCGCTGGCCGCGGTCAACGTGTTCGGCGGCTTCCTGGTCACCCGGCGCATGCTGGAAATGTTCAAGAAGAAAGACAAGCCGGCCAAGGCGGAGGCGCACTGAGATGAGCATGAACCTGATCACCCTGCTGTACCTGGTCGCCTCCGTGTGCTTCATCCAGGCACTCAAGGGCCTCTCCCACCCGACCAGCTCGCGCCAGGGCAACGCCTTCGGCATGGCCGGCATGGCCATCGCCGTGGTCACCACCGTCGCGCTGATCTACAAGCTCGCCGCGCAGATGGGCGAAGGCGCCGGGATCGGCTACGTGCTGCTCGGCCTGCTGGCCGGCGGCAGCGCCGGCACGCTGATGGCCAAGCGCGTGGAGATGACCAAGATGCCCGAGCTGGTCGCCTTCATGCACAGCATGATCGGCCTGGCCGCGGTGTTCATCGCCGTGGCGGCCGTCGTGGAGCCGCAGTCGCTGGGCATCGTTCACGCCCTCGGCGAGGCCATCCCGGCCGGCAACCGCCTGGAGCTGTTCCTCGGCGCGGCCATCGGTGCCATCACCTTCTCCGGTTCGGTGATCGCCTTCGGCAAGCTGTCGGGCAAATACCAGTTCCGCCTGTTCCAGGGCGCGCCGGTGACCTTCGCCGGCCAGCACTGGCTGAACCTGGCGCTCGGCCTGGCGATCCTCGGCCTCGGCCTGGTGTTCACCTTCACCGGCAACCTGACCGCCTTCGCCGCCCTGGTGGCGCTGGCCTTCGTGATCGGCGTGCTGATCATCATCCCGATCGGCGGCGCCGACATGCCGGTGGTGGTGTCGATGCTCAACTCCTACTCGGGCTGGGCGGCGGCAGGCATCGGCTTCTCGCTGAACAACGCGATGCTGATCGTCGCCGGTTCGCTGGTCGGTTCGAGCGGCGCGATCCTCTCCTACATCATGTGCAAGGCGATGAACCGCTCGTTCTTCAACGTGATCCTCGGCGGCTTCGGCGCCGAAGCCGGCGCGGCCAGCGCTGGCAGCCAGGAGCAGCGCCCGGTGAAGAGCGGCTCGGCGGACGACGCGGCGTTCCTGCTGGCCAACGCCGACAGCGTGATCATCGTCCCCGGCTACGGCCTGGCGGTGGCGCGTGCCCAGCACGCGCTGATGGAGCTGGCCGAGAAGCTGGCGCATCGCGGCGTGTCGGTGAAGTACGCCATCCACCCGGTGGCCGGGCGCATGCCCGGGCACATGAACGTGCTGCTCGCCGAAGCCGAGGTGCCCTACGAGCAGGTCCACGAGATGGAGGACATCAACCCCGAGTTCGGCCAGGCCGACGTGGTGCTGGTGCTCGGCGCCAACGACGTGGTCAACCCGGCGGCGAAGACCGATCCGCACTCGCCGATCGCCGGCATGCCGATCCTCGACGCGTACAAGGCGCGCACCGTGATCGTCAACAAGCGCTCGATGGCCAGCGGCTACGCCGGCCTGGACAACGAACTGTTCTACATGGACAAGACCATGATGGTGTTCGGCGACGCCAAGAAGGTGGTCGAGGACATGGTCAAGGCGGTGGAGTAACGCCATCGCGCGGTTTGCCGCGGCCGGATACCGCCCCGGAAAACCGGCGCGCTGCCCTGGCGCGGAACGCCGAGTCCCGGGGCGAGTTCGGCGAGGATCTGGAAGCGCGCTTCAGCGCCTGGCTTGCCAGGTAAGGCCTGCTCCGCAGCGCCACGGCCGGTTGCCCGCGGGGCAGGCCGTTGGCGTTTGCGGGCGCTGCACGGGATGCCGGTAGCGGAGGATTGCTCTGGATCAACGTCCGGTGCCGGGGTGGATTTCATAAATGTTAAACAGTCCCGGAGCAGGTCCCGGGCCGCGGAGGAAACTGTACGGGCGAGTGAGCTCGAGACCGAGCGACGACAGAGAGGGATTTTGATGAACTGCAATATCAGTGGAAACCTTGGCACCGCTCGGGAGTGCGGTGGGCAGTGTGATGGCGAGCGGAGCTACGCCCTGGCTAGCAGCGCACTGGAGATGGAGCGGGAGTGGCGCGACCAGGAGCGCCTCGCCATCGCCGAGCTGGTGGACCAGGCCCATCATCTGATCCAGGAGATCATCCGCGGCGAGCACGGCGTCGAGGTGCTGCCGACTGCCGCTAGCCAACTGGCCAAGGCGAGCCAGTTGCTCAACTGGCCGCGGCCGTTCGCCCCCACCAGCCACGCCAGAAGCGGCGAATAAACGCCCGGGCTGCTCAGGGACGCCAAGGCCAGGCGGTGTCGCCAGTCTCGCTCCGCGCGGGATTTCGCGGATCTCCGCCATCGCCATCAGCACACCTTCACGCTTGCGTCCCCAAGCTGCCGGGACTGAGAGCTGATCCTTTGCCCCGCCACCGTGCGGGGCTTTTGGTTTCCGTAGTAGCGATCGACCCGCTCGGGCGGGGGCGGCACCTTGCCAGTGTCGACCCGCTGGATCAGCCCGCGCACCTTGCGCCAGTGGAAGTCCCTGGCGCCGATTCGGCCCCGTTGCGGCCCAGGCAGCCGGTTGCGACAAGGGGAGCGGTTTCCTGCCCCGCGTGCGCCTTCTGCACCCGTGAAGCCCCGCCGCGCGCGGCCTGTCGGGGTGGTATTGCTACCAAGGAAGCAGGTCTTTGCTCCCGGCGATCAATTGTTGCGCTCCCCCCTGCGGCGAAGAATTTCCCCCAGACCGGGAGCCATTCCCGGCGATAACAATGAACCCGCAGAGGTAGCCGCAATGAAGCACTCCGGTCTCACCCACACTGTCGCCAGATCGGCGCTGAGCCTTGCCCTGGCCATGGCCGCCGTGTCGGCCTGGGCCGTCACCGACGAGGACATCAACAAGGACGCCCAGACCCCGGGCGACGTGGTCACCAACGGTATCGGCACCCAGGGCCAGCGCTACAGCACCCTGGATACCCTCAACGCCGACAACGTCCAGCAGCTGCGCCCGGTGTGGGCGTTCTCCTTCGGCGGCGAGAAGCAGCGCGGTCAGCAGGCCCAGCCGCTGGTCAAGGATGGCGTGATGTACGTCACCGCCTCCTACTCGCGGGTCTTCGCCGTCGACGCCAAGACCGGCAAGAAACTGTGGGAATACGAGGCGCGCCTGCCCGACGGCATCATGCCGTGCTGCGACGTGATCAACCGCGGCGTCGCCCTGTACGACAACCTGGTGATCTTCGGCACCCTGGACGCCAAGCTGGTCGCCCTGGACAAGGACACCGGCAAGGTGGTCTGGAAGAAGACCGTCGAGGACTACAAGGCCGGTTACTCGATCACCGCCGCGCCCCTGGTGGTCAACGGCAAGCTGATCACCGGCGTGTCCGGTGGCGAGTTCGGCGTGGTCGGCAAGATCGAGGCCTACAACCCGAAGAACGGCGAGCTGCTGTGGACCCGTCCGACCGTGGAAGGCCACATGGGCTACATCTACAAGGACGGCAAGCCGGTGGAGCACGGCATCACCGGCGAAGGGCAGGGCAAGACCTGGCCGGGCGACCTGTGGAAGACCGGCGGCGCCGCGCCCTGGCTGGGCGGCTACTACGACCCGGAGACCAACCAGCTGCTGTTCGGCGCCGGCAACCCGTCGCCGTGGAACTCGCACATGCGTCCGGGCGACAACCTCTACTCGTCCTCGCGCCTGGCCCTCAACCCGGACGACGGCACCATCAAGTGGCACTTCCAGACCACCCCGCATGACGGCTGGGACTACGACGGCGTCAACGAGCTGATCTCCTTCAACTACCAGGACGGCGGCAAGACCGTGAAGGCGGCGGCCACCGCCGACCGCAACGGCTTCTTCTACGTGCTGGACCGCACCAACGGCAAGTTCATCCGCGGCTTCCCGTTCGTCGACAAGATCACCTGGGCCAAGGGCCTGGACAAGAACGGCCGGCCGATCTTCAACGAGGACAACCGCCCGGGCTCGCCGACCGAGGCCGGCGCGCAGGGCAAGAGCGTGTTCGTCGCGCCGTCGTTCCTCGGCGGCAAGAACTGGATGCCGATGGCCTACAGCCAGGACACCGGGCTGTTCTACGTGCCGTCCAACGAGTGGGGCATGGACATCTGGAACGAAGGCACCGCCTACAAGAAGGGCGCCGCCTACCTGGGCGCGGGCTTCACCATCCACCCGCTCAACGACGACTACATCGGCGTGCTGCGCGCCATCGACCCGAAGACCGGCAAGGAAGTCTGGCGCTACAAGAACTACGCGCCGCTGTGGGGCGGCGTGCTGGCCACCAAGGGCAACCTGGTGTTCACCGGCAACCCCGAGGGCTACCTGATGGCCTTCGACGCCAAGACCGGCAAGAAGCTCTACGAGTTCCAGACCGGCTCGGGCGTGATCGGCTCGCCGATCACCTGGGAGATGGACGGCGAGCAGTACGTCTCCGTGCTGTCCGGCTGGGGCGGCGCCGT
>DASQBU010000035.1:0-9101 GCA_035635035.1 Pseudomonas sp. | reverse complement strand
CCGTCGACCTCGGCGATCTCGCGCAGGATGTCCCAGAACTGGTTCTCCAGGCGCAGGGTGGTGACCACCCCGCGGATGCGCAGCGAGCGCGAGCGCGACTCGTAGAGGATCGGATCGGCCTTGACGTACAGCTCGCACATGACGGTTTTCCTCGCCCTGACATGGCACCGGCAGCGCCGGCGTGGTGGACAAGGCTGCGCCGTTGTCCACCCTGCCAACTGGCGGCGCAGCCTTCGTAGGGTAGAAAACTCGCGCAGCGATTTTCTACCGTCCCGCGGCACGGACTACAGCGCGATGCGCGTACCCAGCACCTTGAGGAACGCCGCCAGCCAGGCCGGATGCGCCGGCCAGGCCGGGGCGGTGACCAGGTTGCCCTCGGTGTGCGCCTGATCGACGGCGATCTCCACGTAGCGGCCGCCGGCCAGGCCGACTTCCGGCGCGCAGGCCGGGTAGGCGCTGCACTCGCGGCCCTGGAGCACGCCGGCGGCGGCCAGCAGCTGGGCGCCGTGGCAGATCGCGGCGATCGGCTTGCCGGCCTTGGCGATGGCCTGCACCAACTCGATCACCTCGGCATTCAGGCGCAGGTATTCCGGCGCGCGGCCGCCCGGCACCACCAGCGCGTCGTAGTCCTCGGCGCGCACGGCGGCGAAGTCGAAGTTGAGGGCGAAGTTGTGCCCCGGCTTCTCGCTGTAGGTCTGGTCGCCCTCGAAGTCGTGGATCGCGGTGCGCACGCTCTGCCCGGCGCTCTTGCCCGGGCACACCGCGTGCACCGTATGACCGACCATGCCCAGCGCCTGGAACGGCACCATCACCTCGTAGTCCTCGACGTAGTCGCCGACCAGCATGAGGATCTTCTTCGCAGCCATCGTTCTCTCCCTGTTTCGGGTGGTGAAAGTCCGTGCAGTATCGACCATGGCGGCGTGGGCGGGTAACAGCCAGCTACTACAGCTCCACCGGCACCACGCGCAGCGGGAAGCCCAGCCGCGCGGCGAACTCGTCGAGGAAGGCGCGCAGGAAGTACTGCCCCGGCCAGTTGTTGAAGATGAAGCCGAGGTCGGAGAAGGCGCACGGCTGGGCGAAGGCGAAACCATTGAGGTCGTCCTCGAAGCCGCATTCCGGGCACTCGAAGTTGTCGCTCTCGCCGGGCATCCACACCTCCAGGTGCTCGAACAGCGCCTCGCCGATCTCCCGCCGGCACTGCGGGCAGCGCGCGCGGCGCTCGAGGCCGCGCTCCGGGGTATAGATGCAGCGCTCGGTGACGATCTCCAGCCCCGTGCGCGGCGCGCCGAGCGGCAGGGCCATGCCCGCCGGCAGGTCGAGGATCTTCTCCGCGCCGGGCGCCATGGCGTAGCCGAGCGCGCCGGGGCGCAGGCCGCAGGGCGACAGGCGCTCCTCGACGACACCCAGCCCGGCCAGCCAGCTGTGGATCTTGCGCGCCCGCGCCTGCGGCCCCGGGTAGCTGGAGATCTGCGGCACGATGATGAACTGCCGGTCGCTCATGGACGGCTCCTGCGAAAAGAAAGCCGCGCAGCTTAATCGCCGCGGTGGCCGATGCCTATGGTAGTCCCGGCAAAGCCTTTATCATGCGCCGCATGATCACCGATCCCTTCCAACGGCTCGGCCTCGACCGCGAGGTGCTGACCGTCAGCCAGCTCAACCAGCGCGCCCGCCACCTGCTCGAGGACGTGTTCCCCCAGGTGTGGGTCGAGGGCGAGATTTCCAACCTGGCGCGGCCCTCCTCCGGGCACGTCTACTTCACCCTCAAGGACGCCGGCGCCCAGGTGCGCTGCGCACTGTTCCGCTCCAGCGCCGCGCGGGTGCGCCAAGCGCTGCGCGACGGTCTGGCGGTGAAGGTGCGCGGCAAGGTCTCGCTGTTCGAGGGCCGCGGCGACTACCAGATGATCCTCGACGCGGTGGAGCCGGCCGGCGACGGCGCGCTGCGCCTAGCCTTCGAGGCGCTCAAGGACAAGCTCGCCGCCGAGGGTCTGTTCGCCGCCGCAGGCAAGCGCGCGCTGCCCGCCCATCCGCGGCGCGTCGGCATCGTCAGCTCGCCGAGCGGCGCGGTGATCCGCGACATTGTCAGCGTGTTCCGCCGCCGCGCGCCGCAGGTGGAACTGACCCTGGTGCCCAGCGCCGTGCAGGGCCGCGACGCCACCGCGCAGATCGTCCGCGCCATCGAGCTGGCCGACCGCCAGGGCTTCGACGCGCTGATCCTCGCCCGCGGCGGCGGCTCGCTGGAGGACCTGTGGTGCTTCAACGAGGAGGCGGTGGCGCGCGCCATCGCCGCCTGCGCCACGCCGCTGGTCAGCGCGGTCGGCCACGAGACCGACGTGACCATCGCCGACTTCGTCGCCGACGTGCGCGCGCCGACGCCCTCGGCCGCCGCCGAACTGCTCGCCCCCGACTCCAGCGACCTGCAGCACCGTCTCGACGGCCTGCAGCGCCGCCTGACCCTGCGCATGCAGCACCTGCTGGCCGCCCGCCGGCTGCAGCTCGACGGCCTGCGCCGGCGCCTGCGCCACCCCGGCGAGCGGCTGCGCCAGCAGGCCCAGCGCCTCGACGACCTGGAGCTGCGCCTGCGGCGGGCCATGGCCCAGCGCCTGCGCGCCGGCCACGAGCGCCTGGCACGCCTCGACACCCGCCTCGCCGCGCAGCATCCCGAGCGCCTGCTCGAGCTGCTGCGCCAGCGCCTCGGGCATCTGGCCGAGCGCCTGCCGCGCGCCATGCACGCCGCCCTGCGCGAGCGCCGCCAGCGGCTGGAAGGCGCCGCGCAGACCCTGCAGGCAGTCAGTCCGCTGGCCACCCTCGGCCGCGGCTACAGCATTCTCCTCGACGAGCGCGGCCGCGCCCTGCGCCGCGCCGCCGACGCCGCGCCGGGGCAGCGCCTGCACGCCCGCCTGCACGAAGGCGAGCTGACCCTGCGCGTCGAAACCATCCGCCCCTAGCGCCCCTCCTCTTGTCAGCCATCGCCCGGACACCATGACCAGACCGTTTGCCACAGCCCTGCCCCTGCTCCTCGCCCTGCTCGCCAGCCTGTCCGCACAGGCCGGCGAGCTCGCCCGCCTGCTGGACAAGCCGGTGCCCGGCGGCGTGGCGGTGGTCGACCTCGGCGCCGGCGCCGCGCGCCCGAGCGCCCGCTATCAGGGCAAGCCGGTGCTGGTGGTGCAGGAAGACCGCCGCTGGCTGGCGGTGGCCGGCGTTCCGCTGACGGTCAAGCCCGGCAGCCAGCAGCTGGAGACCGGCGACGGCCGCCGCCTGGCCTTCGCGGTCAGGGAGCGCCACTACAAGGAACAGCACATCACCCTGAAGAACACCGAGCAGGTCAACCCGAGCCCGGCCAACCTGGCGCGCATCGAAGGCGAGCTGGCGCAGCAGAACGACGCCTACCGGCAGTTCAGCCCGCGCCAGCCGGGCAGCCTGCGCTTCGACAAGCCGGTGAGCGGGCCGCTGTCCAGCCCGTTCGGCCTGCGCCGCTTCTTCAACGGCGAGGAGCGCAACCCGCATGCGGGCCTCGACTTCGCCGTGCCGGCCGGCACGCCAGTCAAGGCGCCGGCGGCGGGCCGGGTGGTCCTGATCGGCGACTACTTCTTCAACGGCCGCACGGTGTTCGTCGACCACGGCCAGGGGCTGATCAGCATGTTCTGCCACCTGTCGCAGGTCGGCGTGAAGGTCGGCGACGAGCTGCCGCGCGGCGCGGTGCTCGGCAAGGTCGGCGCCACCGGCCGCGCCACCGGGCCGCACCTGCACTGGAACCTCAGTCTCAACGACGCGCGCATCGACCCGGCGATCTTCATCGGCGCGTACCAGCCCTGAGCGAGGCCGAGCCTACGGGAGTCCGTCCATGGCCAACCACCTGCAAGCCTGGCTCGACTGGCTGGAGCACCAGCCGCTGCTGTTCACCCTGGCGTCCTCCGCCCTGCTGCTGGCGGTCGCCTGGCTGGCCAACTGGCTGGTCAAGCACATCCTGGTGCGCGGGCTGTACAAGCTGCTCGATGCCACCGAACTGGGCCGCCAGACGCACCTCCATGACCACGGGGTGATCCGCCGGCTGGCCAACGTGGTGCCGGCGCTGATCCTCTCCGCCGGCATCGAGCTGGTCCCCGGCCTGCCCAAGGCCCTGGTGCTGGTGGTGCACAACGTCAGCAATGCGCTGATCGTGCTGGCCATCGCCCTGGCGCTGAGCGCCCTGCTCGACGTCGCCGACACCCTGTACCAGCGCCGCCCGGACGCCCACCTGCGGCCGATCAAGGGCTACCTGCAGGTGCTGAAGATCGCCGCTTTCACCATCGCCACGGTGCTGATGATCGCCATTCTGGTCGACCGCTCGCCGCTGATCCTGCTCTCCGGCCTCGGCGCCATGGCCGCGGTGCTGATGCTGATCTTCCAGGACACCCTGCTGTCCCTGGTGGCCAGCGTGCAGATTTCCTCCAACGATCTGGTGCGCGTCGGTGACTGGGTGGAGATGCCGCAGCTCAACGCCGACGGCGACGTGATCGACATCGCCCTGCACACGGTCAAGGTGCAGAACTGGGACAAGACCATCACCAGCATCCCGACCAAGCGCTTCATCACCGACTCGTTCAAGAACTGGCGCGGCATGCAGGAGTCCGGCGGGCGACGGATCAAGCGCAGCCTGTTCCTCGACCAGAACAGCGTGCACTTCCTCGCCGCCGACGAGATCGAGCACCTGTGCAAGTTCGCCCTGCTCAAGGACTACCTGCACGGCAAGCTCGGCGAACTGGCGGAGTGGAACCGCCGCCTGAGCGAGCGGGGCGAGGCGCCGCTCAACCAGCGCCGGGTCACCAACATCGGCACCTTCCGCGCCTACGTGGAACGCTACCTGCGCCAGCACCCCGGCATCCGCCAGGACATGAGCCTGCTGGTGCGCCAGCTCAGCCCCACCGCCGACGGCCTGCCGCTGGAGCTGTACTGCTTCACCAACACCACCGCCTGGGTGCCGTACGAAGGCATCCAGGCGGACATCTTCGACCACCTGCTGGCGATCCTCCCGGAGTTCGGCCTGCGCGTGTTCCAGCACCCCAGCGGCGCGGACCTGCGCGAGTGGCGCGGCCCGCCGCCACCGTAGCCCGCCGGCGCAGCGCCGGCGGGACGGGCGGGATCAGAAGCTCAGGTCCAGGCGCGTCCAGGCGGTGCGCCCCGGCTCGTTGACCCGGCTGTCGGCGGCGAAGCCGAAACCGGCGTCGCCGGCGCGGTTGAGGTGCTCGCTGTAGTTCTTGTCCAGCAGGTTGTCGACGCCGACGCTGACCTTGACCTGCTTGCTCACCCGGTAGGCGCCGTTGAGCGACAGCACACCGAACCCCGAGCTCTCGCCGAAGTCCTTGCCGACCACGTTGCCCTGGCCCTCGGCGATGCGGGTCTGCGCCGCCACCACGCGCCACAGCGCGCTGGTGCTCCAGGTGTCCTGCTCGTAGGTCAGCCCCAGGCGCGCCTCCAGCGGCGGCATCTGCGGCAGCGCACGGTGGTCGCTGGTGTTCTCGCCCCAGGCGTAGGCCAGGGTCGCGTCGCTCTTCCAGTGGCGGGTGAAGCGGTAGCTGGCGCCCAGCTCGGCGCCGGCGATGCGCGCGTCGACGTTGCTGACCATGCTGCGGGTCATGCTGCCCATCGGCACGTAGTCGAACAGGAGGTAGTCGTCGACCACCCCGGCGTAGGCCGAGACCCAGGCCTCCAGCGGTCCCTGGCGGTATTGCAGGCCGGCGTCAAGCTGGGTGGTCTTCTCCGGATTGACGGTGGAGAACGCCTGCACGCTGCCCTTGGGGCCGGCGCTGGCGGAGAACAGCTCCCAGTAGTCGGGGAAGCGCTCGCTGTGGCCGAGGCCGATGTAGGCGGTGGCCGGCAGGCTGGCGAGGTCGCGCTCGTAGCGGGCGAAGCCGCTGTACAGGGTCTTGCTGCGGGTGTCGTCGGCGCTGGGGTTGGCCCAGGTTTCCTTCTTGGGATTGGTGATGGTCTGGCGGAAGTCCTTGGCCGAGGCGCGGTCCACCCGCGCGCCGCCGACCAGGCGCTGGTGGCGGTCGAGCTTCCAGGTCGTCTCGGCGAACAGGCCGACGTTGTCCATCTCGGCGTCCTTGGTCCAGCCGTACTGGTCGGCGTCGGTGTAGACCCCGGTCATCATGTTGTAGGTCGAGGCGCGGCGGCGGTGCTCGCTGGTCTGCCCGTCCACCCCGGCAACCAGCTCGACGGCGTCCCAGCGCCAGGTGCCGGCGACCCGCCCGCCGAGGGTGCGGCGGTCGACGTTGCTGGCCATCGGCATCGCCATCATCGAGGTCGGATCGGGGCTGCGCAGGGTGAAGTTGTCCATCACGTGGTCGGCGTAGTTGTAGTAGAGCTGCGCCTCGATGCCGTGGAACACCTCGCCGATGTATTCCTTCTTGAAGCGCAGGCCGAGGCTCTCGCGCTTGAACTGGGTGCCGTCCATGCTGCGCCCGGCGTAGCGCGCCTCGCCGTCGCCGGTGCCGGCGGTCAGCTCCAGCAGGGTGTTGGCGTCCGGGGTCCAGCCCAGCACCAGGTCGCCGTTCCACTTGTCGAAGCGCGACGGCACGCGGTCGCCGTTGCCGTCGGAGTAGTCGTCGGCCGAGGAACGGTTGGCCAGCAGGCGGGCGTAGCCGTCCTGGCTGCCGACGGCAGCGTCGAGGCTGCGGTCGAAGCGGCCGTTGGAGCCGATCAGCAGGCTGGTGTCGAGGCGCCAGTCCGGCTTGGCGAAGTGCACCGGCTCGCGCTCGAACAGCACGGTGGCCGCCGAGGCACCGGCGCCCCAGCGCACGCTCTGCGGGCCCTTGATCACGGTCAGGCGGTCGTAGCTTTCCGGGCTGATGTACGAGCTCGGCGCGTCCATCCGCCCCGGGCAGGCGCCGATCATCTCGCCGCCGTTGGTCAGCAGCTTGATCCGCGAGCCGAACATGCCGCGGAACACCGGGTCGCCGTTGACCCCGCCGTTGCGGATCGCGGCGAAGCCGGGGATGGTCTTCAGGTAGTCGGTGCCGTCGCTGGCCGGCACCGGCTGGCGCGGCTGCTTGGGATTGGTCACCACGGTCAGCGGCGACTTGGGCGCCACGCTGGTGATCACCAGCGGCGCGACCTCCTCATCCTCGGCGCGGTCGGGGTTCTCCGCCTCGGCGGCCTGCAGCGGCAGGGCCAGCAGGCCGAGCAGCGCGGCATGCGCCGGCAGCCAGCGGCGCTGGAACGGATGGAAGGCGAACGGACGGGACAGGCGCGCCGGCGCCAGGGACGGACGAGCGAAAACGGACATGTAGGTATTCCACGCAAAAGACGGACTGCGGGTCGCCGCCGGGCGCGCAAACGCCCCCGCGGACGACCGGTTCAGGACGGTGTCAGGCGTGGAGGACGGGAGGACCGCGCGGCTGGCGGGCGGCCGGCGGGGCCTGCGGCAGGCTCTGCGCCGGCGGCAGGAACTGGTGGACCTGGCTGGAGGGCGCCGGCAGAGCCAGCGCCAGACCGGGCAATAGCGAAGGGCTGTGGGCCAGCAGCTCGCAGTAGCCGCACTGCTCAAGGCCCTGCACCCAGGCGGGCGGGCCCTTCTGTTCGGGAGCGAAGACCGGCAGGGTCTGGTGTTCGGCGCCGCAGTGCAGCGCCTGCAGGTCGATGGCCTGCGCCAGCCGCACGCTGTCCAGCGCGCGCAGCTGCGAGTACAGCGGACCGGCGAACGCCATGAGCATGGCGAACAGGCCAAGCCAGGCTGCCAGACGCATGCGCCCTTGCCGAATCACCCGCTACCGTCTCCCTGGAGTGTGCGTTGCGCGGCCGACCGGCCACGAGGAAAGGCCGCGATGATCGCATAACGCCAGCCGGCCGACCTAGTGCGACACGGCGCCGCACGCCGCTCACCGGCCCGCGGCGACGGAAGCCCCCGGCGAAAAAGCCGTAAACAGAAAACCAAAGCAAAACAGCAAAAAACGCAATTCTCATGCGCAAAAACTGTACATGAGACGAAAAATTCCAATTTTCCGACAATGCTTGCCACTCCCGCGCAGCCGACGCTAGGGTTGCCACCATGAACACAGCCCATACCCTCATCCTGCAGCGGCAACAGCGTTGCCAGCGCCTGGTCAGTCCGCGACTGCGGGGCTGAAGCGGCCCGTTCACCCCCTTGCCCGCCGCCCTGCGGCCACCCGTTTCGAGGAACTCGCCATGCCCATGCTGAAGAACCCGTCGACCAAGTACCGCGCCTTCCCGCAGATCGACATCCCCGACCGCACCTGGCCGAGCAAGGTGATCGACAAGGCGCCGATCTGGCTAAGCTCCGACCTGCGCGATGGCAACCAGTCGCTGATCGAGCCGATGGACGCCGACAAGAAGCTGCGCATGTTCCAGACCCTGGTGGCGGTCGGCCTCAAGGAAATCGAGGTGGGCTTCCCGTCGGCCTCGCAGACCGACTTCGACTTCGTGCGCACCCTGATCGAAGGCGGCCACATCCCCGACGACGTGACCATCCAGGTGCTCACCCAGGCCCGCGAGGACCTGATCACCCGCACCTTCGAGTCGCTGAAGGGGGCGAAGAAGGCCATCGTCCACTACTACAACGCCACCGCGCCGAGCTTCCGCAAGATCGTCTTCCACCAGGACCAGGCCGGGGTGAAGCAGATCGCCATCGAGGCCGGGCGGATCATCAAGCGCCTGGCCGAGGCGAACCCGGAGACCGCCTGGCGCTTCGAGTACTCGCCCGAGGTGTTCAGCTCCACCGAGACCGCCTTCGCCGTCGAGGTGTGCAACGCGGTGATCGAGGTGTTCCAGCCGACCCCGCAGCAGAAGCTGATCCTCAACCTGCCGGCGACCATCGAGGCGGCCACCCCGAACGTCTACGCCGACCAGATCGAGTGGTTCTGCCGGCACATCGACCGCCGCGACAGCGTGCTGGTCAGCCTGCACACCCACAACGACCGCGGCACCGGCGTGGCCGCCACCGAGCTGGGCCTGATGGCCGGCGCCGACCGCGTGGAAGGCTGCCTGTTCGGCAACGGCGAGCGCACCGGCAACGTCGACCTGGTCACCGTGGCGCTGAACCTGTACACCCAGGGCGTCGACCCGCAGCTCGACTTCTCCGACATCGACGGCGTGCGCAAGGTGGT
>DASQBU010000034.1:0-13704 GCA_035635035.1 Pseudomonas sp. | reverse complement strand
TCGCGCTTGCCTTCCTGGGCGTGCTTGGCGGCGCGCGCCTGGTACTGCTCCCAGTAGCCGGCCAGCTCGCCGCTCCACACCCGGTCGCGCTGCAGCTGGCTGCCGACCTTGTCGAGGCGCTGCTCGATGGCCTTGAGGTAGCGCGGGTACTCCTTGAGCCATTCCGCCGGCGTCTGGCGGACGAAGCCGGGATAGACCAGGTTGGCCAGCTGGGCCTTGATGTCGTTGAGCGCCACCGCCATGGCCAGGTCGATGCGCCCCTTGAAGCGCTTCTGCAGGCCGTGCCAGAGCTTGAGGATCTCCAGGGTCAGGCGCGCCAGGCGCTCGGCGTGCTCGCTCCAGCTGCCGCGCTTCTGCTCGGCCAGCGCGGCCAGCGCGGCGCCGTCGCGCGGCAGCGGGTTCTGCCCGTCGAGGATGCAGCTGTCCAGGCTGGCCAGCAGGATGTCCTCGACCAGCGCGTCGACGCGGCCCAGTTCGCGGTACAGCAGGCCCAGTTCGGTCAGCCCCGGCAGCTTGCCGCGCAGGTACTTGGCCGGCTCGGCGAGCTGTTGCAGGAGCAGGCGCTGCAGGGCGCGGCGGTGCTGGAACTCGGCCTCGGCCTGGGTCGGGAAGCGCCCTTCCTTGACCGCGCCGTTGTCCTCGACCAGCGCCGGGTAGACGGTCAGCGACAGCCCGGCGATCTTCTGCTGGGTGCTCTGCGCCACGCTGAAGCCCTTGGCCTCCACCGGTTTGGCCTCGGCCTGGCTCGCCGGGATGGCCAGCGCGGCCTGGCTGGCCTCGGCGAAGCGCGCGGTCAGCTCGGCCAGGTCGCGGCCCTCGCCGAGGAACTTGCCGCGCGCGTCGACCACCTCGATGTTCATCTTCAGGTGGCCTTCCAGTTGGGCGGCGGATTCCGCCCAGGCCTCCTCGGGTACGCGGGCGCCGGTCATGCGCTGCAGTTCGCGGCCCAGCGCCTCGGGCAGCGCACCTTCGGCGAAGGCCAGCTTGCTGAGGGCGGCGGCGACGAAGTCCGGCACCGGCACGAAGTTCTTGCGCAGCGCCTTGGGCAGGCCGCGCACCAGCGCCACGCACTTGGCCTCCAGCAGGCCCGGCACCAGCCAGTCGAGACGCTCGGCCGGCAGCTGCGGCAGCAGCGGCGCCGGCACCCGCACGGTGACGCCGTCGCGCGGGTGGTTGGGCTCGAAGTGGTAGCTCAGTGGCAGCTGCAGGCGACCGATGCTCAGGCTGTCCGGGTACTGCTGCGCGGTAACCTCGCGGGCCTCGCGGGCCAGCACGTCCTCCTCGCGCATGATCAGCAGCTGCGCATCCCTGGCGCTCTCGCGCTTGTACCAGGTCTCGAAGCTGGCGGTCTGGTAGATGTCCGCCGGCAGGCGCGCGTCGTAGAAGGCGAACAGGGTTTCCTCGTCGGCGAGGATGTCGCGGCGCCGCGCCTTGGCCTCCAGCTCGTCGAGCCGTTCCAGCAGCTGGCGGTTGGCGGTGAGGCAGCGCGCGCGGCTGTTGATCTCGCCGCGCACCAGGCCCTCGCGGACGAACAGCTCGCGCGCCGCCGGCGGGTCGATGGGCCCGTAGTGCACCGGGCGGCGGCCGACGATGATCAGCCCGTAGAGGGTGACCTGCTCGTAGGCCACCACCTGGCCGCGCTTCTTCTCCCAGTGCGGTTCCAGGTGGTTCTTCTTCACCAGGTGCGGCGCCAGCGGCTCCAGCCAGTCCGGGTCGATCTTCGCCACCATGCGGGCGAACAGCTTGGTGGTTTCCACCAGTTCGGCGGCCATCACCCACTGCGGGCGCTTGCGGCCGATCACGCTGGACGGATGCAGCCAGAAGCGCCGCTGGCGGGCGCCGTTGTAGTCGCCCTCCTCGGTCTTCTGGCCGATCTGACTGAGCAGGCCGGCGAGGATCGCCTTGTGCACGGCGGCGTAGTTCTTCAGGGTCTGCGCGGCCTGCTGGCGCTCGTCCTGGGCGGCGACCGCGTGGCGGGCGCGCTGGTCCAGCTCGCCGCTCGCCGGCGGCGCGGTGACCGGCTCCGGCGCCTCCAGCACGTTGAGCGGCAGCTTGAGGTCGCGGCAGGTGAGCAGCAGCTGGCGGTGGGCGTCGCGCCACTCGCGCAGGCGCAGGTAGTTGAGGAAGTTCCTGCGGCACCAGTTGCGCAGGGCGTTGGCGCCCAGCGCCTGGCGCTGCGCCTCGAAGCCGTGCCACAGGTTGATCAGCGCGGCGAAGTCGGAGTCCGGATTCTTCCACTGCGCGTGGGCCTGGTCGGCGGCCTGCTGGCGCTCCATCGGCCGCTCGCGCGGGTCCTGTACCGACAGCGCGCTGGCGACGATCAGCACCTCGGCGAGGCTGCCCTGCTGGGCCCCTTCCAGTAGCATGCGGCCCAGGCGCGGGTCGATCGGCAGGCGCGCCAGCTGGCGGCCCAGCTCGGTGAGGCGGTTGTCGCGGGTGACCGCGGACAGCTCCTGCAGCAGGTTGAAGCCGTCGCTGATCGCCTTGCTTTCCGGCGGCTCGATGAACGGGAAGTCGCCGATGTCGCCGAGGCGCAGATGGAGCATCTGCAGGATCACCGCGGCGAGGTTGGTGCGCAGGATCTCCGGATCGGTGAATTCGGGGCGGGCGAGGAAGTCCTCCTCGGCGTACAGGCGGATGCAGATGCCCGGCTCGACCCGCCCGCAGCGGCCCTTGCGCTGGTTGGCGCTGGCCTGCGACACCGCCTCCACCGGCAGGCGCTGGACCTTGGCGCGGTAGCTGTAGCGGCTGATCCGCGCGGTGCCCGAGTCGATCACGTAGCGGATGCCCGGCACGGTCAGCGAGGTCTCGGCGACGTTGGTGGCCAAGACGATCTTGCGCCCGCCGGCCGGCTTGAAGATCTTCTGCTGCTCGGCCGGAGTCAGGCGCGCATACAGCGGCAGCACCTCGGTGTGGCGCAGGTTGGCCTTGCGCAGCACCTCGGCGGCCTCGCGGATCTCGCGCTCGCCGGGGAGGAACACCAGCACGTCGCCGGGGCGCTTGCCGACCGAGCGCTCGTGCGCCTCGATCTCGTCGAGGGAGCGCAGGATGCCCTGCTCCACCGACAGGTCGTCGAACAGCGCCTCGCCGTTCTCGTCCAGCTCGGCGGCCAGCGGGCGGTACCAGGTCTCCACCGGGTAGGTGCGCCCGGACACCTCGATGATCGGCGCATCGTTGAAGTGCTTGGAGAAGCGCTCCAGGTCGATGGTCGCCGAAGTGATGATCACCTTGAGGTCGGGGCGGCGCGGCAGCAGGTTCTTCAGGTAGCCGAGCAGGAAGTCGATGTTCAGGCTGCGCTCGTGGGCCTCGTCGACGATCAGCGTGTCGTACTTTTCCAGGAAGCGGTCGTGCTGGGTCTCGGCGAGCAGGATGCCGTCGGTCATCAGCTTGATCAGCGACTGCTCGCCGCTGTGGTCCTCGAAGCGCACCTGGTAGCCGACCAGCTCGCCCAGCGGGGTGCCGATCTCCTCGGCCACCCGGGTCGCCACGCTGCGCGCGGCCAGCCGGCGCGGCTGGGTGTGGCCGATCAGTCCGTGCACGCCGCGACCGACTTCCAGGCAGATCTTCGGCAGCTGGGTGGTCTTGCCCGAACCGGTCTCGCCGGCGATCACCACCACCTGGTGCTTGCTGATCGCTTCCTTGATCTCGTCGCGGCGCGCTGCGATCGGCAGCGCGTCGTCGTAGCGGATGCGCGGCACGCTCTGCCGGCGCGCCTCGACCTTGGCCACGGAGGCCTGGAAGCGCTCCAGCCACTGGGCGAGCTTCCCCTCGTCCGGCTGCTTGCGCAGCTCGTGCAGCTGGCGGCGCAGGCGGTGGCGGTCGGCGTTCAGCGCCTGGTCGAGGTTCTTCAGCAACTGGTCGAAGGCGGGTACGGCACTCATCGGGCGGGGATCGGCTTGGTATTTTCGGGGCGGGGATTGTCGCAGATTTGCCGGGGCGGGTCAGGAACCCCAGAAATCGAAGGACTCCAGCCGATGACCACCTCTCTGAATGTTAAATACTGGGCTGCGCTGGGAGCTAGCTGACTCCTGGTTGGACCGCCCCGCAGCCGACAAGATAAAGTTGCGTCTGGTGCTTCACATAGAAGTCGAACTAGACAAGATAGTGCCGACCGCTCAGCACCACGGTGTCTGCTGAAGGCAGGAAGTTGAATCTCAACCCAAAGGGCTGGCTACAGGTCAAGATCAGGACCGGCACACACTTGTAGCTATTACGCCCTATTGAATACGCACAAGGAAAGGAGCCCCTTGATGGTTCAATGTATGCGTTTATCAACCATTGCTGCACTTTGGGCAACTCTACTTACGCCCAACATTTTATTAGCCGCGGACATTGCTCAATTTTCATTAGCCGGGGTTCGCCTTGGCATGTCGCCCGAAGAGGCACGCAGAGCGGTCAGTGAGTATCTCCAGGTGTCGGAAAGTGCTTTGAAAACCTCTCCCCCAGTCAACGACCCACTTATGGAGCGGCTTCTTAGCAAATCGATTAGCTACTCAAGCCCAGATTTGGAGCTGACCATTGGCCTTGCGGTGGCAAACCCTGAAGACAAGTCATCCGCGCTGGTAGTGGGGATGGTCGTTTATAAGCCGCTTCGTGCTGGGGAAGCCGCCCAGTTGAAAGGCTTTGCGGTCGAGACATATGGAGAGCCTTCGGACCGCTCTATGGAGAGCGTTGATACTCTTCTCTGGTGCTCTCGACCAGAGGCAGGCAGATGCAGCTGGAGCCAACCCGGCCTCTCCTACAGTAAAGAAGATGGACTCATGCTGGACGACCCACGACTCCTCATGGCTTACCACGAAGCTTTCAGAAGAAAGCTGGCTCGCTAACGTTCAGCATCGGGTATGCGCGCATTCGCATACCTAGCCCATGGATCGTGAGTCGGGGGTGATTCACTCGAAAGTGCACTCCCATGCCAGAACGTGGCTGCGATAATCACGCCCCGCTCGCCGCGCGCTTTTTCAGCTCCTCCTCGCGCAGCTCGCGGCGCAGGATCTTGCCGATGTTGCTGGTCGGCAGGCTGTCGCGGAACTCGACTTCGCGCGGCACCTTGTAGCCGGTGAGGTTGGCGCGCATGTGCGCCAGCACCTGCTCGGCGCTCAGCGCGGCGCCCGGCTTGCGCACCACGAACAGCTTGACCGCCTCGCCGGTCTTGGCGTCCGGCACGCCGATGGCCGCACCAATCTTCACCCCCGGCAGGGTCGCCAGCACCTCTTCCAGCTCGTTGGGATACACGTTGAAGCCGGACACCAGGATCATGTCCTTCTTGCGGTCGACGATGCGCAGGTAGCCGTCGGGCTGGATCAGCGCGATGTCGCCGGTGCGCAGCCAGCCGTCGCGGCCGAGCACCTCGGCGGTGGCCTCGGGGCGCTGCCAGTAGCCCTTCATCACCTGCGGGCCCTTGACGCACAGCTCGCCGGGCACGCCGAGGCCCAGCTCGTTGCCCGCCTCGTCGACCACCTTGCACAAGGTCGACGGCATGGGGATGCCGATGGTGCCGGGCTGGTTGTGCTGCGGCGGATTGACCGACACCACCGGGCTGGTCTCGGTCAGGCCGTAGCCCTCGTAGATGGTGCAGCCGGTGATGTCCTGCCAGCGCTCGGCGGCGGCCTGCTGCAGGGCCATGCCGCCGGAGACGGTGAGCTTGAGCGCGGAGAAGTCCAGGCGGCGGAATTCCTCGTCGTGGCACAGGGCGACGAACAGGGTGTTGAGGCCGACGAAGGCGCTGAACTTCCACTTGCCCAGCTCGCGGACCATGCCGCGCAGGTCGCGCGGGTTGGTGATCAGCAGGTTGTGGTTGCCGGTCAGCATCATCGCCATGCAGTGAAAGGTGAAGGCGTAGATGTGGTACAGCGGCAGCGGGGTAACCAGCGTCTCGCAGCCCTCGCCGAGGTTGGCGGCCATCAGCGCCTGGCACTGCAGCATGTTGGCGATCAGGTTGCGGTGGGTGAGCATGGCCCCCTTGGCCACCCCGGTGGTGCCGCCGGTGTACTGCAGCACCGCCACCTCGCCGGCCTTGGGCGCCGCCTCGCGCAGCGGCCGGCCCTGACCCAGCGCCAGCACGTCGGTGAACTTCGCGGCCTGCGGCAGGTGGTAGGCCGGCACCAGCTTCTTCACGTAGCGCACCACGCCGTTGACCAGCAAGCGCTTGACCGGCGGCAGCAGGTCGCCGACCTCGGTGACGATCACGTGGCGGATGCCGGTGTGCGGCAGCACCTGCTCGGCCAGGTGCGCCATGTTGGCCAGGCAGAGCAGCGCCCTCGCGCCGGAATCGTTGAACTGGTGCTCCATCTCCCGCGCGGTGTACAGCGGGTTGGTGTTGACCACCACCAGCCCGGCGCGCAGCGCGCCGAACACGGCGACGGGATACTGCAGCAGGTTGGGCAGCTGCACGGCGATGCGGTCGCCGGGGGCAAGGTCGGTGTGTTCCTGCAGCCAGGCGGCGAAGGCGCCGGACAGCTCGTACAGCTCGCCGTAGCTCAGGGTGTGGCCGAGGTTGCTGAAGGCCGGCTTGTCGGCGAAGCGCCGGCAGGATTCGCGCAGCACCGCGGGAATGTTCGGGTAGCGGTCGGGGTCGATCTCGGCGGCGATCCCCGCGGGATACTTGTCCTGCCAGAAGTGTTCGTTCATCGGGGGGCTCTCTCCCGCGCGCCTGCCGCTGCGCCGGCCATGGCGCTCTTGTTATGGTCCCGCCCGCCGTCACCGCTCGCGGGCATCGCCTATCGAGCATAACAGCTTATCGCCGCCGGCCAGCCGGTGTGGTGGCCGGCCGGGGCAATCCTGTAACGTAATGCGGCCCCCGGCCGCGACCCAGACGCGTCCCGCGCCGGCAACAACCGCCCGCCCAGCCGTACAGGGCCCAAGGAGAGTTCATGAGTCTGGTAGAAAACATCCCCTACGACGAACTGCAGGTCGGCCAGAAGGCCAGCTACCAGCGCAACGTGGGGGAACGCGACATCCAGCTGTTCGCCGAGGTTTCCGGCGACCGCAACCCGGTGCACCTGGATGCCGAATACGCCGCCACCACCCAGTTCAAGGAGCGCATCGCCCACGGCATGCTCACCGGCGCGCTGATCAGCGCGGCCATCGCCTGCACCCTGCCGGGGCCGGGCACCATCTACCTCGGCCAGAACCTGCGCTTCACCCGCCCGGTGAAGCTCGGCGACGCCCTGACCGTGGAGCTGGAGGTGCTGGAGAAGCTGCCGAAGAATCGCGTGCGCATCGCCACCCGCGTGCTCAACCAGCAGGGCAAGGCGGTGGTGGACGGCGAGGCCGAAGTCATGGCGCCGCAGGACAAGCTGCGCATCGCCCTGACCGAGCTGCCGCCGATCCGCGTCGGCTGACGCCTGGCCGCGACGCAGAAGCCCACCGCGCGTGGGCTTTCTTTTGCGCGGCACTTTTCTGCAGGCAAAAAAAACGGGCGACCGGAGTCGCCCTAAATGCCTTGCGTGCTCGTGAATCGGGAAGGATCAGTGCAATTTCTTGCTCTTCTGCGAGTCCTTCCAGATGAAATATCCGACGCCGCCCAGAAATCCCGCGGTCAGAACGACAATGATGATGCCTGCGAGTACTACCTCGTCCATAAACATGGTTCGTCTCCACCTGCGTATCTTTGCTGTTGGAGCCAGAATACCCATGCCCGACCTGGGGAAATTGACCCGGATCAACAGCCTCCCACGCCCTGCCGCGCCAAGGCAGGCAAACCCTGACCCAGATCAACGGAACTGACGTGCCAGACCGCGCGCCGGCCAAGCGCGCCGTCGAGCGCCGTCCGCGCCGCCAGCCGACGAGTGCCCCCGCGCAGCCGGCAACCAGCTGCTATTACTCATGGGGTATCGACGCAAGGCTGTACGTGCCGTGAGCTTGACCTGATCGCGCAGGGATTTTGCTGGTTTTTCAGGCCTTCTGGGCAGTGGACTCGCCCCAGGCTCAGGGTTCATCGAACTGACCAGCGCAAGCAGGAGCAACTCATGGATTCGGTGATCAGGATTGGCATCGTCGACGATCATCCGCTGTTACGCGAAGGCATTGCCAACACGCTGAGGAGGAAGGGTGATCTCAAGGTGGTGGACCAGGGCGGCAGCGCCGAGGAGGCCCAGGCGATCGCCGCGCGCCATGCCCCCGACGTGTTGCTGATGGACCTGAACATGCCCGGCGATACCCTGGCCGCCGTGCGCAGCATCAGCACGCGGCAGCCCCAGGTGAAGGTGCTCATGCTGACGGTTTCCGAATCCGCCGAAGACGCCTTTGCCGCCCTCGAGGCCGGCGGCCGCGGCTACGTGCTCAAGGGCGTCAGCGGCCCGGAGCTGATCCAGGCCATCCGCTGCGTGGCGCGGGGCGACATCTACATCACCCCCGAGCTGGAAAGAAAGCTGCTGAGCAGTGTCAGGAGCCGGGAACTGGAGGCCCGCAAGATCGCCCTCACCCACCGCGAGGAACAGGTCATCCGCGAGGTCTCCAAGGGCCTGACCAACAAGGAAGTGGCCAACCGCCTGGCGATCAGCGAAAAGACCGTGAAGCACTACATGACCTGCGTCATGCAGAAGTTCAAGGCCCGCAACCGTGTCGAAGCGGTCAGCGCCCTGCGCGACTACCAGGGCGTAGGCTACAGCCGCCACTTCCCCCTGGACGTGCCCGGCGAGCGCTGCAACGGCGACTGAGCGCCGCGCCGCTAGACCTTGAACTGCGCCTTCAGCGTGACCCCCGCGCCGGGCGCCGAGTCGACGCCGAAGAAGCCGCCGAGCGACTCCACCCGGTAGCGCAGGCCCGCCAGCCCCAGGCGCGTGCGGCCATCGTCCGCCGGCGAGCGGCTGGGCATGCCGGGGCCGGAGTCGCGCACCTGCACGTTCAACAGCCCGTTGCTGCAACTGGCCGCCAGCACCTGCCCCGCGCCGCTGGCATGGCGAAAGGCGTTGCTGAGACCTTCCTGGGCGAAACGGTAGAGACAGAGCTTCAGCGGCAGGGACACCGTCGCCGGCAAAGGGCCGAGCGCCAGCGTCACCTGGGTGCCGGTGCGTTGCTCGTGGCGGTGCGCGACGAGGGCCAGCTCCTCGGCCAGGCTCAACTCGGCGATCTCCGGCAGGGCCAGTCCCCGCGAGATGTCGCGCACCTCGCGCAAGGCATCCTGCGCGGCGCGACGGATGGCGTCGCAGACTTCCGGCACCTCGCTCGCCAGGCCGCCGAACTGCTCGGCCAGCTCGTCCAGGCGCAGCAGGATCAGGCTCAGCAGCTGCGCCGGTCCGTCATGCAGGTCGGCGCCCAGGCGCCGCAAGGTGAGCTCGTTGATCCGCCAGAACTCGTGGTTGGCCCTGGCGATCCGCCGCTGCAGGAGCGCATTGCGCCGGTGCAGGCGGGCCTGCGCGACCACGCGTCCGCGCAGCGCCGCCTGCTGTGCGCGGATGATCCGCTCACCGCGGCGGACCATGCAGAACAGCAGCGCCAGCATGGCCAGGGTGGCGCTGCCGACCACCGTCCACACCTGCCGGCGCAGGCTGGCGATTTCCCGCTGCAGGCTCTCGGCGTTCTCGTAGAACTCGCCGACCGCGACCACCTTGCCGCTGTCGAAGTCCCGCAGCGGCGCGTAGATCTCGTAGAGCGGCACATCGAGCCGACGCTCGAAGGCGTTCTCGGCCTTGTCCAGCCGCTCCAGGCCAGCCACCACGCGCCCCGTCAGCGCCTCGGCGATTTCCTCCCTGGGAAAGGCCCGCTGGATGAGCGTCTTGTCGGTGCTGTAGAGCACCACGCCATCCGGGCGCCAGATCTTCATCGACGCCAGATGGCGCTTGAGCGAGGCGCTCTGCATCAGCCGGTCCAGCGCCGCGACGCTCTCGGCGGCAAGCACCGGGGTCTGCTCCAGCGCCTGCACATGGGGCTCGAGGAAGGCCTCCATGTACAGGGCGCCGGCCGCGGCCGCGCTGTCCAGCGCCGAACGCTGCACCCGCTCGCCGACCAGCTGGCCCACACAGGCCATGGTCAGCCCCAGGATCAGGCTCGCTGCCAGGACGAACTGGCCGGAACGCCCCAGCCCGCGCAGCCGCAGACCGGCCAGCCGGCCGCGCCAGCCTGCTTCGTCGTCCGCCCGCGCCCTCGAGTCCCTGGCCATCCCGGCAAGCTCCCGGCTCCGCCTGCTGCACAGTCAGAGCCTAGATCAGCCGGCCGGAACGGTCCAAAGCGCCGCGCCGACTGCGACCAAGGTCCGACCCGGCACTGCGACCAAAGTCGCCGAAATTGGTTGGACCTTTGCCCCCTGCCGCACCGGGCGATCCCCGCCAATCATTAGAGCGACGCAGTTTTAGGTGGCAGCCATGCCGCCATAGCGGCCAGCAATTGAATCGGAATCAGGGCCCGCGCTGCCGTGTTGGCCCTGAAGTTCGCTGCTTCATGCCAGGGGAAACGTCATGGCCACGAAATACGTCTTCAAGCCGTTCACCTTCAACTTCACCGATCTGAACTTCCTCCGCGCGCAGATCAACTTCCGCCCGCTGTACGACGCCAACGGCAACGCCATCATCAGCTGGAACGGCATCGGCCCGATCTACGATGCCAAGGGTATCCAGTACGACACCTCCGGCATGGACGCGGCGACCGCCATCGCCACCTACGGCCAGTCCTACGCCTCGGTCACCGCGGCCCAAGGCCTGCGCGATCCGTCGGGGCTGAACAACAACCTGTACCTGGTGAATGCCACCTGGGGCGCGGTCGACCAGCCGTTCCTGCAGCGCACGCCAGTGGTGTACGACCACTACCTCAAGCCGCTGGCGGCCAGCGACCCGAACGCCTTCTACGCCAACAAGTTCGCCGCCAGCCCCGATCCGGCCACTGCCGACTACACCAAGCGCGGCGACAACCTCGCCACGCCGGATGTCAACGAGGCCACGCCGGTCCACAACGTGGTGGACTACACGCCGCGCATGATCAGCCAGCTGGTCACCACCGCCGAGGTCACCTTCCAGCACGAGGCCGGCAGCAGCCACCTGGCCAAGGACGCCAACGGCTTCACCCAGGTCGCCGACTACGGCCTGCTGCAGAGCCTCGGCCAGCAGGACGCCCAGCGCTCGCACAACCAGGACGGCACGGCCAACCAGGAATACTTCATCGGCGCGCAGAACCCCGGCGTGGCACCGGTCAACGGCTGGTTCGTGCTGTTCGGCCAGTTCTTCGACCATGGCCTCGACTTCATCGGCAAGGGCGCCGACGGCACCAAGATCACCATCAACCTGGCCCCGGACGATCCGCTGTACGGCGTCATCGACCCCACCACCGGCCAGGCCGCCACCAAGATCGTGATCGCCCGCGCCAACGTCAGCGGCTATGCCGCCGACGGCACGCCACAGTGGGCCAACCACACCTCGCCGTACATCGACCAGAGCCAGACCTACGGCTCGCAGGAGCAGGTCACCGAACTGCTGCGCCAGTGGGTATCCACCGACGGCGGGCAGAGCTATCACGCCGGCGCGCACATGCTGGACGGCTACACCTCGGTGGCCTGGACCAACGCCTTCGGCGAGACCACCCACGCCACCCTGCCGACCCTCAACGAGCTGCGCGCCCACCTGCTGGCCACCGGCCGTGCCGACCTCAGCTGGGAGGACATCGCCAACCTGCGCAACCGCGACGCCCACGGCCAGCTGCTCGACAGCGATCCGAACACCCCCGGCGTGCAAACCAGCGGCAGCGGCCAGGCGCTGATCCTCGACATGAACCCGCGCTTCGACGAGGCGCACTTCAAGAACCCGCTCAACCCGGACGCCGCCGGCCGCTTCGCCGTCGACATCGCCACCCTCAAGGCCGCCGCCCAGGCGCTCGGCGCCGGTTACGACTTCAGCTACGTCGACGGCGCCGGTGCCAACGACGGCTACCTGGAGCTCAAGCTGCCCGCCGGGGCCATGGGGCCGGGCTCGCCGGCGATGACCCTGACCGGCGCCAGCGCACTGGCGCTGTGGGTGAACTTCGGCGACTTCAGCATCAAGACCTCGATGCAGTCGCCCGCCGGCGTGGTCGCCATCGACCCGGCCGTGCACGCCGCGGTCGGCGACCTGCTGCTGGCCGCGGTGGGCGACCACTACATCGCCGGCGACGGCCGGGTCAACGAGAACGTCGGCCTGACCGCGGTGCACCACGTCTGGCACGAGGAGCACAACTTCCAGGTGCGCAACATCCAGGAAGCCCTCCTCGTCGAGGATGCCCGCCAGGAGCGGCTCGACGAGCACGGCACCTACAACCACGACCTGCTCCACGAGTGGCAGCTGAACACCGGCAGCCTGGATGCCAACGGCAACTACCTGAACGCCGACGGCTCCATCGCCTGGGACGACTACAAGCTGTTCAACGCCGCCAAGATCACCGTGGAGATGGAATACCAGCACACCGCGGTGGACCAGTTCGCCCGCACCATCACCCCCAACATCGCCGAGTTCGTCGGCTACAACAGCGGCGAGCAGGCCGACGTCAGCCTGGACTTCTCCCAGGTGGCCTACCGCTTCGGCCACAGCACCCTGCGCGAGTCGATCGACCTGATCGACCCGAACGGCGGTATCACCGGCGCGGTGATGCGCGTCGCCCTCGAGCGCGCCTTCCTCACCCCCGAGCTGTTCGCCCAGAAGGGCGCGGCCGCCATCGCCCTGGGCATGACCCACCAGCAGGCCAACGAGATCGACGAGTTCGTCACCCCGGCGCTCAACCAGGGCCTGCTCGGCCTGCCGCTGGACCTGGCGGCGATCAACATCGCCCGCGGGCGCGACGTCGGCATTCCCACGCTGAACGAGTTCCGCCACGCCATCGGCCTCACCGAGTACACCAGCTGGGCCGACTTCGGCGCCAACATGATCCACCCGGACAACCTGGTGAACTTCATCGCCGCCTACTCGTTCGACGGCAACCTGGCCCGCGCGCAGGCGCTGATCGGCCTGGAGAACGGCAGCCTCGCCGAGGGTAGCGCCGCGGCCATGGGCTACACCTACCAGCAGGCGCTGGACTTCCTGCACAACACCGATGCCACGCTCTACGGGGTGGACGGCTTCCAGCACATCGACACCTGGGTCGGCGGCCTGGCCGAAGCCCACGTCACCGGCGGCCTGCTCGGCGAGACCTTCGACACGGTGTTCGTCGACCAGATCAGCCGGCTGATGAACGGCGACCGCTTCTACTACCTCTACCGCCTGGACAAGCTGCAGTTCGGCGAAGGCATCATCAACGAGCAGTTCAAGGACATCGTCGAACGCAACACCGGCGCCGTGCACCTCAACGGCAGCGTGTTCGCCTATGCCGACAAGTACTACGACCTGTCGCAGAACGAGGTCGCCAACGCCGCGACCGAGCACAAGTACGCCGACGCGCTGGACGCCAATCCGACGCTGGGCATCTACTCCACCCGCGGCAACGCCACCACCGGCAACGGCGGCATGGTCACGGTCAACGGCGTGCAGTACATCCGCGACCTGCGGGTCGAGGACGGCGCCGCCACCTCCGGCACCACCGCCCTCAACGGCGGCCTCAACCTCGACGGCACGCCCAACAGCGGCGCCGATTCCCACGAGGTCATAGTCGCCACCGACCGCAACGACCTGGTCTACGCCTGGGGCGGCGACGACACCGTCTACGGCGAAGGCGGCAACGACATCCTCTACGGCGGCAGCGGCATCGACCGCCTGTACGGTGGCGACGGCGACGACCGCATCTACGGCGGCGACGGCGGCGACCTGCTCGATG
>DASQBU010000033.1:0-4761 GCA_035635035.1 Pseudomonas sp. | reverse complement strand
ACCCGCAGGTCGGCGTGTCGCGCTTCCGGATCGATCTGGGCGTGGTCGATCCCGACGCGCCGGGGCGCTACCTGGCCGGCATCGAGTGCGACGGCGCCACCTACCACCGCTCGGCCACCGCCCGCGACCGCGACAAGATCCGCGAGAGCGTGCTGCGCGGCCTCGGCTGGGAGATCGTCCGCCTGTGGTCCACCGACTACTGGCTCGACCCGGCCGGCACCCTCGACAAGCTCGACCAGCAGCTGCGCAAGCTGCTGGAGCGGCAGCGGGCCAAGGTTCAGGGCTAGGGCAGTGTTGCGGTGGGTGGAAAACTCGCACAGCGATTTTCCACCTTGGGTGACTTCGCCGGTAGGAAATGCCTGCGGCAGTTTCCTACCCTACGCGGGTGTCGAGCATCGTAGGGTGGACAACGGCGCAGCCTTGTCCACCGATGGCTCCAAAGGTGGGCAATCGCTGCGCGAGTTGCCCACCCAACCTTCCTGCCTTTGGCGTTACGAGACCACGTGCAGCGTACTGGCGCCGTTGCCCTGGCGCTGCACGCGGATCTGCACCGGGATGCGCTCGTGCATCTCCTGCACGTGGGAGATCACCGCCACCTTGCGCCCCTGCGCCTGCAGGTTGTCCAGCGCGTCCATCGCCAGCTGCAGCGACTCGGGGTCGAGGCTGCCGAAGCCCTCGTCGATGAACAGCGACTCGATGCGCAGCTTGCTCGACGCCATCGACGCCAGCCCCAGCGCCAGGGCCAGCGAGACCAGGAAGGTCTCGCCGCCGGACAGCGAATGCACCGAACGCAGCTCGTCGCCCATCTCGGTATCCAGCACCAGCAGACCCAGCGCGCTGCCGCCGCGCTGCAGGCGGTAGCGTCGGGCCAGCTGGCGCAGTTGGACATTGGCGTGCTGCACCAGCAGGTCGAGGTTGTAGCCCTGGGCGATCTTGCGGAAGGTGGCGCCGTCGGCCGAGCCGATCAGCGCGCTGATCCGTCCCCAGCGCAGGTGTTCGGCCTGCGCCGCGGCGATGCGCGTCAGCAGTTCGCGGCTCTGCTGGCGGCGGCGGTCGTCCTCGACCAGCGCGGCGCGTAGCTCGACGTTGTGCTGCTCGACCTGATCGCAACGTTGCTGCTGTTCGGCCAATGCCTGCTCCAGCGTGGCCGGCTCGGGCGCTTCGGCCTGTTTGGCCTGGTGCGCGGCCAGCTGCTGGCTTCGCTCTTCCAGACGCACCTGACACTGCGCCAGGGCTTCGCTGGCCTGCTGCAGGCGCTGGCGCAGCTCGCTGGCACGCGAGGCCGGCTGGGCCAGCAGGGCGGCGAGGGTGGCGTCGTCGAGCTGCGGATGGCCGGCGCGCCAGGCGCCCAGCTCGCGTTCCACGTCGGCCTGCTCGGCCTGCAGCGCGGTCTGGCGCTGGCGCAGGTTGGCGTCCTCGCCGCTCAGGCGGATCTGCTGCTGGCGCGCCTGCTGCAGCGCCTCGCCGGCGGCGTTGGCGGCCGCGCGGGTCTGGCTTTCCGCCTGCTCCAGCTGGCGTTGCCAGGCGGCGGCGCTGGGCTGTTCGCCCAGGCATTGGCGCAGGCTGGCCTCGGCCTGCTGACGGCGGGTCTGCAGCTCGGCGAGGCGTGCGGCGCAGGTCTGCAGCTGCTGCCGGCGCTGTTCCTGACGCAGGCGCTCCTGCTCCAGCGCGGCCTGGCGCTCGCGGTGTTCCTCGTCCAGCTCGTGCTGTTCGTCCAGCTGCTGCCGACGCTCGGCGACCTGGCGATCCAGCTCCATGAAGCTGCGCGCCGGCTCGGTCTGCCAACGGCCCAGCCAGTCGCCCGGCAGCAGGTCGGCGAAGTCCTGCAGCTCGGCATCCAGGCGGTGCTGGTCGGCGGTCAGTTGCTGGCGCTGGTGCCCCAGCTGCTGGCCCGCTGCCTGGGCCGCTGCCTCGGCTTCGCGGTGCTGGCCGTGCAGCTGTTCGCTGCGTCGTTGCAGGGCCAGCAGTTCGCTCTGGCGCTGCTCGGCCTGCTGGATGGCCTGGCGCAGCTCGGCCAGTTGTCCGGCCAGCCAGGCGCTGCGTTGCTCGACCGGTTGGGCGAGCAGTGCGGCATGGCTGGCGAGCGTGGTGTCCAACTGGTCGAGTTCGGCGCTGATCTGCGCCTGCTCCTGGCCGGCTTCGCCCAGCTGGCGCTCCAGCGCCTTGTAGTCGGCGGCCAGTCCGGCGCGCTGCTCCCTGAGTTCGTCGACCTGCTGGCGGGCGCGGGTGGCTTCGGCCTCGTCCTGGCCGGCGAGGGCGGCGAGCAGGGCGTCGCCGTGGTGATACGGGTGTTCGGCGCTGCCGCACACCGGGCAGGGCTCGCCGTCGCGCAGTTGCGCGCGCAGCGCCTCGACGCTGGCGCTGCGCGCCAGGCGCTGGCGTTCCAGCAGTTCGACGGTGACCTGCAGGGCCTGTTCCGCGCTCTGCAGCTGGGCGCCGACCGCCTTGCCGCGGGTCACGCACTGTTCGCGGCGGGTCTGCAGATCGCTGCTGCGCGTCTGTACGGCGGCCAGGCGCAGGGCGAGCTCCTCGCGACGCTGCCAGCGTTGCTGCAGCTCCTCATGGCTGCGCAGCTGCGGGCGCCAGCCGGCGAGCTGGCGCTGCAGGGCATCGAGCCGTTCGGCGGGGCTGGCGCCACCCAGTTGCTGCTGCAGTTCGGCGAGCTGCCGTTGTGCGGCGCCGAGGCGCTCCTCGGCACTGCGTGCCGCCAGCTCCAGAGCCGGCAACTCGCCACGCCCGGTGTGCAGGCGATTGGCCAGCTGCACGGCCTGCTGCAGGCGCGGACGATGGCCGTCCCAGGCGGCGCACAGGCCGTGCAGGGCGACGCTGTGTTCCAGGCGGGCGGCCAGTTCGCTCTGCCGGCTGGCCAGGGCGCTCTGCCGGGCCTGCAGCTCCACCAACTGGCGTTCGCCTGCCGTGCATTCGGCGCGCGCCTGCTGTTCGGCTTGGCCGGCTGCGCTCAGGTCCTGATCCAGCTCGGCCAGGCGGCGTTCCTCGCCATGCGCCTGGGCGAGCTGCGGCGCGGCCTGCTGGCGGGCTTGTTCGGCCGCCTGTGCCTGCGCGTTGGCGAGGTTCATGGCGGCGTCCAGTTCGCTCAGTTGCTGCTGCAGCGCCTGCCGGCGCTGGCCGAGGGTCTCCAGTTCGGCCGCCAGAGTGGTCAGCAGCGGCATCAGCTCGCCCTGGCGGGCGAAGCGATGGCGCTCGGGGGCGAGCTGTTCGAGCAGGGCGAGGGTCTGGCGCTCGCCGGCCAGGCCGTCGTGCTCGGCGCGGGCGGCGTCCAGCAGGCTCTGGGCGGTCTGCTGCTCGGTTTGCAGGCGGGCCAGCTCGCTCAGCCACTGGCGCTGCTGCTGCAGGGCGTGCAGTTGTTGCTGCTCATTCTTCAGCTGGGCGACGGAAGCGGCGTGCTGTTGGTCCAGCGTCTGGCGCTCGTCCTCGCTCAGCGGGCGGATGCCGCCGGCGTCGCGTTCCAGTTGCTCCAAGGCTTCGCGGGCGCGCTTGGCGGCGGCGAAGGCGGCCTTGCCGATGCGGCTGTACACGCCGGTATCGGTGAGCTTTTCCAGCAGGGCGCCGCGCTCGTTGTCCTCGGCCTTGAGGAAGGCGCTGAACTCGCTCTGCGCCAGCAGCACCGCGCGGGTGAACTGCTGCAGGTTGAGGCCGAGGCGCTGCTCCATCTGCTCGCCAAACTCGCGCTTGCTGGTGGCCAGCAACTGGTCGGCGTCCAGGTCGCGCAGGCTCTGCTGGCTGTTCTGCAGCTTGCCGCTGGCCTTGTCGCGGGCGCGGCGCACTTCCCAGCGCGCCCGGTAGCGCTTGCCGTCGACGCCGACGAAGTCCACCTCGGCATAACCGCCGGTGGCGCCGCGGCGCAGCAGGTTGCGCCCGTCGTTGCTGCCCAGCGCCTCGTTGTCGGCGTGGCTGTCGGGCACCTTGATCTGCGCCGAGGCGTTGGAGAGGCGCGGCGTTTCGCCGAACAGCGCCAGGCACAGGGCGTCGAGCAGGGTGCTCTTGCCGGCGCCGGTCGGCCCGGTGATGGCGAACAGCCCGGCGCTGGCCAAGGGCTCTGCGGTGAAGTCGAGCTCCTGCTCGCCGGCCAGCGAGGCGAGGTTCTTCAGGCGGATGGCGAGGATCTTCATGCGTCTTCTCCTTCCAGTTCCACGGCCTGCAACAGGGTCATGAAGTCCTGCAGTACCCGGGCGTCGGCCTCGTTGCCGTATTCGGCCTGCCAGCTGCGCCTGAACAGTTCCTGCGGGCTCAACTGGTCGAGGCCGACCAGCGCCGGCGCTTCCTCGCCGCGCCCGCGGTATTCGCTGGCGATGCGCACCAGCCGGCAGCCCTTGCCATCCAGCGCGGTCTCGATCTGCTGGCGCAGGTCGGGTTGCGGCTGCTCCAGCTGCACGCGCACCTCCAGCCAGGGCTGGCGCTCGCGCGGTAGCGTCGATTCGGGCAGGGCTTTGAGCTGTTCCAGCACCACGGCCAGCGGCTGGGGGCCGACGCGCAGCATGTCCACCGCGCGCGGCACCGGCAGGCTCTCGACCGTCTGCAGGGCATTGCCCTCCAGCTCGACCCGCAGCACCTGATGCGGGTAGTTGACCTCGGCGAACGACAGCGGCAGCGGCGCGCCGCTGTAGCGGATGCGGCCTTGGCCGGCGACCTGCTGCGGCTTGTGCAGGTGGCCGAGGGCGACGTAGGCGATGGCTTCGGGGAACAGGCTGGCCGGCAGCGCCTCGGCGTTGCCGATCACGATGTTGCGCTCGGAGTCCTCGG
>DASQBU010000032.1:0-3035 GCA_035635035.1 Pseudomonas sp. | reverse complement strand
CGGCCTTGAATTCCTCCATCACCGCGGCCTTCTCCGCCGGCTTCATGCGTCCGTGGATCAGGCCGACGCGCAGCTCGCCGAGCGCGGCGGACAGCTCCTCGAAGGTGGTTTCCGCCGCCTGGCAGGTCAGTTCCTCGGATTCCTCGATCAGCGTGCACACCCAGTAGGCCTGGCGGCCTTCGGCGCAGGCGGCGCGCACCCGCTCGATCACCTCCGGGCGGCGGCTGTCGGCGATCACCAGGGTGGTCACCGGCGTGCGCCCGGGCGGCAGCTCGTCGAGGATCGAGGTGTCGAGGTCGGCATAGGCGCTCATCGCCAGGGTGCGCGGGATGGGCGTGGCGGTCATGATCAGCTGGTGCGGGCACAGCCGCCCGGCGACGCCCTTCTGGCGCAGCGCCAGGCGCTGCTGCACGCCGAAGCGGTGCTGCTCGTCGATGATCGCCAGCGCCAGGTTCCTGAACTGCACCTCGTCCTGGAACAGCGCGTGGGTGCCGACCACCATCGGCGCGCCGGCGGCGATGCGCTCCAGCGCGCCGGCGCGCGCCTTGCCCTTGAGCTTGCCGGCCAGCCAGGCGACCTCGATGCCGAGCGGCTGCAGCCACTTGCTGAAGTTGAGGAAGTGCTGCTCGGCGAGGATCTCGGTGGGCGCCATCAGCGCCACCTGGTAGCCGGCCTCGATGGCCTGCAGGGCGGCCAGCGCGGCGACCACCGTCTTGCCGGCGCCGACGTCGCCCTGCACCAGGCGCAGCATCGGCTCGTGCTGGGCCAGGTCCCAGGCGATCTCGCCGGCGACGCGCCGCTGCGCGCCGGTCGGCTGGAAGCCGAGGTTGGCGAGGAACTGCGCCGGCAGGCGTTTGGGCTTGGCCAGCGGCGGCGCCTGCTGGGCGCGGATGCTCGCGCGCAGGCGCGCCAGCGACAGCTGGTGGGTGAGCAGCTCCTCGAAGGCCAGGCGGTGCTGTGCCCAGTGGCGGCCCTCGGCCAGCTCGGCGAGGTCGGCGTCCGGCGGCGGGCGGTGCAGGTAGCGGATGGCGTCGGCCAGCGGCGCCAGGCGGTACTGGCGGATCAGTTCGGCGGGCAGCCAGTCGGGCAGGCTGCGCTCGTCGAGGGCGTGCAGCGCCTGCTGGCTGAGCGCGCGCAGGCGCTGCTGGGTGAGGCCGTCGGTGCTCGGGTAGATCGGCGTGAGGCTCTGCTCGACCGCCGCCGAGGGCTCGTCGGCAGCCAGCGCGCGGTATTCCGGGTGGTAGATCTCCAGGCCGGTGGCGCCGGGGCGCACCTCGCCGTAGCAGCGCAGGCAGGTACCGCGCTTGAGGCCGTCCTTCTGCGCCTGGCTGAAGTGGAAGAAGCGCAGGCTGAGGGTGCCGCTGGCGTCCTGCAGGCGCACCAGCAGGCTGCGCCGGCGGCCGAGGACGATGTCGGCGCCGCTGACCACGCCCTCCACCACGGCGTCGCCGCCCGGGCGCAGGGCGCCGATCGGGGTGACCCGGGTGCGGTCCTGGTAGCGCAGCGGCAGGTGGAACAGCACGTCCTGCAGGGTCTCCAGGCCGACCCTGGCGAGCTTCTCGGCCAGCGCCGGACCGACGCCCTTGAGCGTGGTGACGGCGACCCGCGCCAGTTCGCTCATGCCGTCTTCGCCGCCTCGCGCGGCTGCGGCGGGCGGGCCACCGAGCACAGGCGGATGGCGTCGGCGAGCACCTCGATGGCTTTGGGCCGCGGGAAGCTGGCGCGCCAGGCGATGGCCACGCTGCGGTAGGGCACCGGCGGGGTGAACGGGCGCACCTCGAGCACGCCGGGCGCGTAGTGGTGGCTGTCCACCGCGGTGAACGGCAGCACCGACACGCCGAGGCCGGAGGCGACCATGTGGCGGATGGTTTCCAGCGAGCTGGACTCCACCGTGGTGTGGCGGTGCGTCTCGTCGTTCTTGCGCGCGCTCGGGCAGGCTTCCAGCACCTGGTCGCGGAAGCAGTGGCCCTCGCCGAGCAGCAGCAGGCTCTTGTCGTTGAGCAGCTCGGCTTCGATGCTGGCGCGCGCGGTCCACGGGTGGTCGGCCGGCATCAGCACGAAGAACGGCTCGTCGTACAGCGGCTTGGTCAGCACGTCGGCCTCGTGGAACGGCAGGGCGACGATGATCGCGTCCAGCTCGCCGGTGCGCAGCTTGTCGCGCAGCACGTGGGTGAAGTTTTCCTCGATGTACAGCGGCATGTCGGGGGCGACCTTGTGCAGCTGCGGGATGAGGTGGGGGAACAGGTAGGGGCCGACGGTGTAGATGGCGCCGACCTTGAGCGGCGCGGCCAGCTGGTTCTTGCCGGCCTGGGCCAGCTCGCGGATGCCCTGGGCCTGCTCGAGGACCTTCTGCGCCTGGGCGACGATGCCCTCGCCGACCGGGGTCAGGCGCACCGCGCTCTTGCTGCGTTCGAAGATCAGCACGCCCAGCTCGTCCTCGAGCTTCTTCACGCCCACCGACAGGGTCGGCTGGCTGACGTGGCAGCGCTCGGCGGCGCGGCCGAAGTGCTGCTCCTGGGCGAGGGTGACGATGTAGCGCAGTTCCGTGAGAGTCATAGCGAATATCCATTGATCTGCCATCAAGCATAGCGGCTGTCTTCAATGGAACCAACCGCCGGCGGCGGACGGCGGTCACGGAAGCGGACCGCCGCCCCGCAGGGCGGCGGCCGGCGGCTCAGCGCCGTTCGAGGGAGTAGACGAAGGGCGCGACCACTTCCAGACGGCCGCCCTGCAGCAGCTCCGCCGGCGGCGGCGGCAGCGGCTGGGCGCGCTGGATCATTTCCAGGGTGGCGCGGTCGAGGGCGGCGCTGCCGGAGGGCGCGGCCAGCTCGAAGGACAGCACCTTGCCCTGGCCGTCGAGCACGAAGCGCAGCTTGACCACGCCCTGCTGGCCGCGGCGGCGCGCCTCCTCGGGGTAGCGCTTGTAGCGGTTGAGGTGGCCGAGCAGGATGCCCTGCCAGTTCGGCGCGGCGCTGGAGGGCGCCGAACTGCCGCTGGCTGCCGGCTGGGCGGCCGGCTTGGCGCTGGGCGCGGCG
>DASQBU010000031.1:0-21118 GCA_035635035.1 Pseudomonas sp. | reverse complement strand
GTGGCGCGGGTGAGGATCGGCGTCTCGACGTCGAGGAAGCCGTTGTCGTCCAGGTAGCGGCGGATGCTGCTGGTGATGCTCGAGCGCAGCTTCAGCTTGGCGGCCATTTCCGGGCGGCGCAGGTCGATGAAGCGGTAGCGCAGGCGGGTTTCCTCGCCGACGTCGCTGTACTCGTCCAGCGGGAACGGCGGGGTCTCGGCCTGGTTGAGCACTTCCAGGTCGTAGCCGAGCACCTCGATGGCGCCGGAGGCCATGTTCGGGTTGACCGCGCCGGCCGGGCGCAGGCGCACCTTGCCGGTGATCTTCACCACGTATTCGCTGCGCACGCGGTCGGCGGCGGCGAAGGTCGCCTCGCGATCCGGGTCGAACACCACCTGGGCCAGACCTTCACGGTCGCGGATGTCGAGGAAGATCACCCCGCCGTGGTCGCGACGGCGATGGACCCAGCCGCACAGGGTGACTTCCTGGCCGTCCAGGCTTTCGTTGAGTTGGCCGCAATAGTGGCTGCGCATCATGGTCGGTTCGCTTCTCAAGAGTCAGTCGTGAAATCTACACGGCGGTCAGTGTGCGGTTGCCGTGCAACCGCCGGCCGCCACGGGAGAGGCGACCTTGCCGGGATAAAGGGCGGGGATTATAGCCTGAAACAATCCCCCGACGCAGCGCCCCACGGGCGCCGCTCACCCACCGGCCGGGCAGTTCGGCGGCCCGCCGCGCCTGCCGCGCAGCGCACGGCGCAATTGAGCGCCCGCCCCGTTTTACGGTTAAATAGCGGCCGCGCCAGAACCGCTCGTGCAGCGCATGCAGAGTTCGAACCGGCGCCGTCCGGCCAGCGCGGCGCGCCTTCATCTGGCGCCCTCTCCTCCCGCACCGCCCTGCAGGCCCGGACACCGCCATCTAGTGTCTTTTCGTTACCAAGGTGAATTCGTTGAGCATATTGAAAATCGTCCATCTGTTGTCGGGCGTGGCTGCCCTGCTGCTGTCTTTCGTTCCCAGTCTGCGCGGCGAATCCTTGCCGTGGCTGCAACAACCCGAGGCCCTGTACCTGGCCTTCATCGGCCTGGCCAACCTGCTGGTCGCCCCGCTGGCCGCCGCCGCCCGCCAGCGCCTGCAGGGCCTGGCCAGCGCCCTGCTGGTGGTCGCCACCGCCCTGCAGAGCCTGGCCCTGCTGCTGCCGCTGGACAGCCTCGCCGGCCAGCCGACCGAGCTGTTCGCCCTGCTCGCCGTCGCCGCCGCCGCCCTGCTGCAGTTCCTGCCGGGCCAGCCGAGCGCGGCGCCGGTCGCCCCGGCAGCCGCCGAACGCCCGGCCCAACCGGCCCCGCGGGTCAGCCCGGCGCCGAGCGCCAAGCCGGCCGCCAGCGCCAGCCGCAGCGAGCCGCGCGGCGGCCGCGAAGCCGGCACGGTGAAGTGGTTCAACACCTCCAAGGGCTTCGGCTTCATCTCCCGCGATAGCGGCGACGACATCTTCGTGCACTTCCGCGCCATTCGCGGCGAAGGCCACCGCGCGCTGGTCGAGGGCCAGCGCGTGGAGTTCACCGTGGCGATGCGCGACAAGGGCCTGCAGGCCGAGGACGTGCAGATCCTCGACTGACCCGGCCCCCGCGACCGACAACGACAGAGCCCGCCATTTGGCGGGCTCTGTCGTTTCACGGCGCGGCGCTCAGTAGTGCGGCGGCGGCGCCTCGTCCTCGGCCGGGCCGATCTGCCCGACCAGCTCGGCCTGGCGCGCGGCCAGCAGCTCGACCTGCCGCTGCAGGCGCTCGATCAGCCGCCCCTGGGCCAGCAGCTCGTCGCTGAGCTGCTGCAGGGTGTCGTCCTGGAAGGCCAGGCGGGTTTCCAGCTCGGTCACGCGCAGCTCCAGACTCATACCGCCTCCGGCGCAAAACGGAAGTCCTGGGGGTTGAGCACCAGCTTGAGCTTGTCGCGCACCTCCTGCACCTGCTCCGCGGTGTAGGGCACCGCCGGCTGGCGGCCCCAGACCGGCGCCGGCCAGGCGGCATCGCTGCGGCGGCGGACGATCACGTGCATGTGCAGCTGGCTGACCACGTTGCCCAGGGTGGCGACGTTCATCTTGTCCGCCTTGAAGGTGTCCTTGAGCGTTTCGGCCAGCAGCGTGGTCTCGCGCCACAGCGAGCGCTGGTCGGCCTCGTCGAGCTGGAACAGCTCGCTGACCTCCTCGCGGCGCGGCACCAGAATGAACCAGGGATAGCTGGCATCGTTCATCAGCAGCAGGCGGCACAACGGAAAGTCCCCCATGTGCAGGGTGTCCTGCTCAAGGCGGGGATCGAGGGCGAACATGGCGGCATCTCCTTGTTGGGCAGAATTCTTGCGCGCCGCGGGGCGGGCCACCGCGGCCACGCCAGGCGCGGCGCCAGTGTGCCACAGCTTGCCGCTCAACCGCCTGCCGAGCGATGGCGCGGCAGGCGGACCGTCACCTCGAGGCCGCCCAGCGCGGCATGATCGAGGCGGATCTCGCCGCGGTGCAGCTCGACGATGCGCTGCACGATCGACAGCCCCAGCCCCGCGCCCTGCCCCGGCCCCTGCCGGTAGAAGCGGTGGAACAGCCGCTCGCGCTCCTCGGCCGACACCCCGGGACCGCTGTCGGCCACCTGCAGGCACAGGTGCTGCGCCTCGGCCTTGAGGCTGACGGCGATCCGCCCGCCGAGCGGGGTGTACTGCACGGCGTTGCCGACCAGGTTCTGCAGCAGGGTGCCGAGGCTCGGCGCGTCGGCCTCCAGGCGATAATCCGCCGCCTCGTCGTAGTCGAGGGTCAGCTCCTGCTCGCGCGCCAGCGCCAGCGGGATCAGTTCGGCCAGCTCGCCGCGCACGTAGGGCGCCAGATCCACCTCGCGCATGGCCATCTGCAGGGCATCCGGCGTCAGGCGGGCCAGGGTCAGCAGCTGGGTCACCACCCGGCTGGCCCGGTCGACCCCGCCGGCCAGTTGCTGCAGGGCCGCCTGGCGGTCGGCGGGATCCGGCGCCTCCAGCGCGTTCTGCGCGTGGATGCGCAGCACCGCCAGCGGGGTGCGCAGCTCGTGGGCGGCATCGGCGAGGAAGCGCTTCTCCCGCTCGAGCACGCCGGTCACCTGCAGCAGCAGGCGATTGAGCGCCGCGACCACCGGCTCCAGCTCCTGCGGCAGCGGCGCCAGCAGCAGCGGGGCGAGGTTTTCCGCGTCGCGCTGCTTGATCAGGCGCACCACCTGCTCCAGCGGGCGCAGGCCCAGGCCGATGGCCAGCCACACCAGCAGGGCCAGCAGCGGCAGGCCGATCAGGTCCGGCAGCAGGCTGCTCCGGGCGGTCTTGCCGACCAGATCGCCGCGCACGTCGGCGCGCTCGGCCACCATGATCCAGCGGTGATCGACCAGGTCGTGGAGCAGGAACACCCGCCAGCGGCTGTACTGGAGATTGACATCGTGATAGCCGGGCAGGCGCGGCGCCAACACCCCCAAGGGCTGCGGCTCGCGATGGGCATGGCCGCCTTCGTGCGGCTGCATCTGCGCCAGCAGCCCGTCGAGCAGCGCCGGGGGCGCACTCGCCGAGTGCAGCAGCTCCCGGCCCTGTTCGTCGAACACCTGGAAGGCCAGCTTGCTCTCGTAACGGTGGCCGACGCGCCCGGGGCCACGCGCCTGGTGCAGGGCGCTGTCCAGCGCCTGCTGCAGGTCGGCGTGGGTCTGCGGCGGCTGCTCGCGACCGACCAGGCCTTCGAGCAGCCGGGCGGTCTGCGCCAGCTGGGCGTCGAACAGCTCGGCGATCTCGTAGCGGGCATCGCGGTAGCTGCGCCAGGAAATCAGCGTCAGCGCCAGGCTGAGTACGCCGAGCACCAGCACCAGGGTGCGCGAGCGGATCGAGCGCAGCATCAGGCCTTGTCCACCAGGTAGCCGACCCCGCGCACGGTGCGGATCAGTTCGGGAAAGAACTTCTTGCGCAGGTGGTGCACGTGCACCTCGAGGGCGTTGCTCTCCACCTCCTCGTCCCAGCCGTAGAGCACCTGCTGCAGCTTGTCACGGGTCAGCACCCGCCCCGGCTGGGCCAGCAACTCGTGGAGCAGGAGGAACTCCTTGCGCGGCAGGTTGACCGGCACGCCGCGGTAGCTCACCTGCTGGGTGTCCGGCTCCAGGCGGATGCCGCGGTACTCCAGCGCCGACTGCACGCGGCCGAAGCTGCGCCGCAGCAGGGCGCGCAGACGCGCCTTGAGCTCGGCGACGTCGAACGGCTTGACCAGGTAGTCGTCGGCGCCGGCGTCCAGCCCGGCGATGCGGTCGCTGGTCGCGTCGCGCGCGGTCAGCACCAGCACCGGCAGCGGATTGCCGGCGCCGCGCAGCTGGCGCAGCACTTCCAGGCCGTCGAGGCGCGGCAGGCCGAGGTCCAGCACGCACAGCTCGAAACTCTCGTGGCTCAGGGCATGCAGGGCGGCGACCCCGTCCTGCACCCAGTCCACCGTATAGCCCTCGGGTTTGAGCGCGGTGCGAATGCCCTCGCCCAGCGCCATGTCGTCTTCCGCCAGCAGGATGCGCATCGTCCCTCCCGTGTGCCCGGTCCCTGCTCCGGGCCATAAAAAAGCGCCGAAGTGGCAGGAGTATCGCACTCCCGCCCCGTCGGCGCGCGGCGGCCCGTGGTTACTTGAGCTTGGCCTGCACCTTCTCCAGCAGCGCGAGCACCTCCTGGTGGCGCCCGGCATCGGCCACCTCGCGGCCCGGGCGCGGCGCGGCGGCCAGCGCCTTGTCCAGCGCCGCCTTGGCCTCGGCATAGCGCTTCTGGCGCAGCAGGAAGTCGCCGTAGAAGTAGTTGGCGTCGATGCCGCCCGGATTCAGGCTGAGCGCCTGCTTGAGCAGCTGCTCGGCGCGCTTGTCGTCACCGAAGCCGATCGGCCAGCCCGGCACCTGGTAGTACAGCGAGCCGAGGCTGGTGTAGGCCGAGCCGTCGAGAGCCTTGGCGTCGAGCTTGAGCGCCGCCTCGAACTGGCCACGGGCCTGCTTGACCAGGTCCAGCGCGCCCAGCCCGCCCTTGGCGCCCGCCCAGGTGCTCAGCACGATGCCGTGCCAGATCAGCAGCTCCGGCGCCTGCGGCTCGGCCTTGAGCGCCGCCTCGGCCTCGCCGGCCAGCTTGGCGAAGGCCGCCTCGCGCTGCTCCTTGGGCAGCTGGTAGTTGATCTCGGCCCAGCGGCTCTGCACCTGGTGCAGGCGCTGCTCGCCGCCGCTGGTCAGGGCGAAGCTCGGCAGGCTGAGCAGCAGGGCGCCACCCAGGATCAAGGAACGCACGACGGATTTCGACATGGGGATCTCCACTGCGGGAAAGGGTCAGGACTTGTTGCGGGCGAACCGCTGGATGATCGGCAGCTGCTTGCGCAGCGCCTGGTCGACCAGGCGCGGCAGCATGCAGTTGAGGCGGATGAACAGCTTCTCCGGCCAGCCGAGGTACAGCTCCTCGCGCTCGCGGCCGATGGCGGCGACCACGGCCTCGGCGACCACCGCCGGCTCGTCCATCGTCACCTTCAGCTCGTTGTTCATCGCCACCACGCTCTGCTCGTTCATCTCGGTACGGGTGGCGCGCGGGGCGATGTACATGACCTTGACGTTGGTGTCGGCCAGCTCGCGGCGCAGGGCCTCGGAGAAGCCGCGCAGGGCGAACTTGCTCGCGCAGTAGGCGGCGAAGCCCGGATAGCCGATGGAGCCGAAGGTCGAGCCGATGTTCGCCACCAGCGCCCGGCGCTGCTGGCGCAGCAGCGGCAGCAGGCGATGGGTGAGCTGCAGGGTGGCGGTGACGTTGAGCTGGACCAGCGCGGCCAGGGCCTCCTCGTCGTGCTGCTCGAGCAGGTTGAAATGGTTGACCCCGGCGGCGTTGATCAGCAGGTTGATGCCGCCGAAGCGCTGCGCCGCCTGCACCACCGCCTCGCGCCCGGCGCTCTGGGTGATGTCGGCGCACACGCTGTCGGCGCGGCCGTGGCACTGCGCTACCAGTTGCTCGAGGCGGGCCGCCTGGCGGCCGACCAGCAGCAGGCGGGCGCCGCCGCTGCACAGCCGTTCGGCCAGCACCCTGCCGATGCCACCGGTGGCGCCGGTGAGCAGGATGTTGCACTCAGACAGTTGCATGGCCGGCCTCCTCGTGCGCGGTCAGCGGCAGGCTGCGGAACATGTCGCCGTACAAACGGTAGACCACCCGCGCGGTATGGACCACGGCGGCCTGGTCGGCCGGGTCGTCGAGGCGGTTCATCAGCGTCTTGAAGAACTCGATGTGCTCGAGGTCCAGGCTGCCGTGCGAGGTCAGGTAGCTGAAGGCCTGCGCCGGCAGGCCCAGTTGCCCCTTGATGATCCCCGCGGCCTGGGTGGCCAGGGCGATGCTGGTGCCCTCCAGCACGTTGACCATGCCGAAGAAGCTCACCGGGTTGTCGCGGGCGATGCGGTCGTAGACGTAGCTGACCATCAGCTCGGTGGGCAGGTTGGGCGTGGCCGCACGCACCGCCTCGGCATCGGCGCCGCAGGCGCGGATGTCGTTGAGGATCCACTCCTGGTGGCCGTACTCCTCCTCGATGTACTCGGCGATCGCCTCACGCAGCCACTCCAGGCGCTCGGGCAGGCGCGCGCCGCAGGCCATCAGCAGCGGCACGGTGTGCTTGACGTGGTGGTAGGCCTGGCCGAGGAAGGCCACGTAGCTGTCCCGGCCGATGCCGCCGGCGAGGACCTGGCGCAGGATGGGCGCGGCCAGCAGGTAGTCGCGCTCGGCGGCGGTCTGTTGTTGCAGGACTTCGTAGAAACTCATGGATGGCTTTCCTTACAGGTTCGCCCCGGCCATCAGCTCGTCGATGGCGCGGCGGTAATGCTGGAACAGGGCGGCGCGGCGCAGCCGGCCGTTGGCGGTGGCGAGGCCGCTGGCCTCGCTGAACGGCTGCTCGGCGCGCAGCCAGCGGTGCACCCGGGCGTAGTCCGGCAGGCCGGCGTTGACCCGGTCGATGGCCGCCTGCAGCTGCGCGTCGTCCGCCGCGCCGCGTGGCACCAGCACCGCGACGTTGGCCGGCAGCGCCTCGCCGTGCAGCCAGGCCTGGGCGATCGGCGCCTGCTGGACCAGCTCGGCCTCCACCCACTCCGGGTTGACGTTGCGCCCGAAGGCGGTGATGAACTGATGCTTCTTGCGCCCGTGCAGGACCAGGAAACCGTCCTCCCAGTGGCCGAGGTCGCCGGTCGCCAGCCAGTCGTCCGCCGGCGCCGGCTCGCCGAGATAGCCGAGCAGGCGCGCACCGCGCACCAGCACTTCGCCATCGTCGGCCAGCCTGATCTCGGCATGCGCCAGCGGCCGGCCGACGGTGCCGATGCGCCGCTGCTCGGGGGTGTTCAGGCACACCACCGAGGCGCACTCGGACAGGCCGTAGCCCTCGAACACCGGCAGACCGAGCGCGGCAGCGCGCTCGAGCAGCTGCGGCGCCACCCGGCCGCCACCGACGGCGATGAAGCGCAGCGAGTCGGGCAGCGCCTGGCCGTGCTCGGCGGCGCTGACCAGCGCCAGCAACAGCTGCGGCAGCAGGATCACGCTGTTCGGGCGCACCCGCGCCAGGCTGGCGAGGAAGGCCGGCAGCTCGAGCTGGCTGGCGCCGCGCAGGCCGACCGCGGCCAGCGGCGGGATCTCCAGGCAGGCGCCGCTGAGCAGCGGCGTGTAGTTGCCGGCGAGGTTCTCCAGCAGCACGGCCAGCGGCAGCACGCAGAGGTGCCGCTCGATGGCGCTGCTGGCGGTGGCCTGCCGCAGGCTGGCGGCCACGCTGAGCATGGCCTCGGCCGACAGGCACACCCCCTTGGGCTGGCCGGTGGTGCCGGAGGTGTAGGTGATCTTCGCCGTGCCTGCGGGCACGATTGGCGGCGCCGCGACGCTCCGCCGGCACAGGCCGTCGTCAGCGGGCGCGAAGCCGAGCGCGGCAAAGGCCGCGGGCGCCTCGGCGATCAGGCTGTCGACGCCGGCGCTGTCGAGCACATGGCGCTGCTGCGCCGCCGAGAAGAACCCCGGCAGCGGCACGCAGGGCACGCCGGCGAACAGCGCGGCCAGGTCCCAGAACAGCCAGTCGGGGCCGTTGTCCAGGGCGATCGCCAGGCGCTGCGCGCCGCTGCGCTGGAGGATCGCCTGGCGGGCCGCGACCTCGTCCAGCAGCTCGGCATAGCTCCAGCTCCGGGCGCCGGCCCGCAGTGCCGGCCGCGCGGCAAAGGCGAGCAACTGCGCGCGGAACAGCTCAACCACAGGCGACATGGGCGAACTCTCCGTCACGCGGGCGATGCGCCTGGTAACCCAGGCGCCGGTAGATGCCGAGGGACTGCAGGCATTGATCGCTGGCGCGGATGTCGCCGACCATCACCTGCGGCTGGGTGGCGTAGTAGCTGCCCCAATCGGCCAGCTCGCTGCCCATGCGCTGGCCGTCGGCCGGCCCCAGGTGCAGCAGGTTCAGTCCCAGGCGCTGGAAGCTGTTGAGCAGCAGCAGGGTGCCGGTGAAGGCCACCCAGCGAAACCCCGCCGCGGCCAGCTGGTCGGTCAGCGCGATGATCAGCAGCCGCGCATGGCCGGCGCCCAGCGCGGCCAGGTTGCCGACCTCGGCGATCAGCCCGCGCGAGGGCGGGCTGCCGCCGCTAAGTTCGGCGATGCGCTGTTCGACCGGCACGTCCAGGTAGCGTTCGAGAAACAGCGGACCCGACTGGCCGCAGCGCACGCCGACCGCGGCCTGCAGCTGCTGCTCGGTGTCGTAGAGCCCCAGCAGGCAGGGCATGAAGTGGCGCACTCGCGCGCCGTAGTGCTCGGCAAAGCACTTGCCGATGAACTGCTCCAGTTGCATGCGGCGGTCGGGGTCCGACTCTTGCGCAGCCATGTGCAACGCCAGTTCGGCATCTTTGCCGATAGTTGCCAGAAAGTCGCCCTGGCCATCCCTAAGTAGTGCCATCGAAAGGCCTCCTGTACAGGGTATGGGCGGCACTCTGGACCGCGAGGCTTAACGCAACATTAAGACCCGTGCTCGCCACGCCCCTGGCGGCTGCGGCGGGGCGCGCGGCTGTGATATCGTCCCAACCGTTATAAATGCCGTGCCGAGCATGGCGAACGGATTGACACGGACACCCCATGTTGCAACGCCACCCTCCCAGCCGCGATCTCCAGCGCAGCGCCTTGCCGAAAGCCGGGCGGCGCGCTGGCGTGCGTATCGCGTCCGGGACTCCGGCCGCCGGCGTGGCACTTCGCCCCTGCGGTGACCGGCCGTGAGGCGCGCCCCGCATCGCAACCGCGTGTCGCTGCTGATCATCATCAGCCTGGTGATGGGCTTCGGCGCCTACGCCTTCAACTACGCGAAATGGCTGGCCCACGAACTGGACCAGGACCACCCGGCGTTCGCCCTGTCGGGCGCGCACGATTGCGCCGCGTCAGTCGACCACGACGACGCCAAGCCGGCGCCGCTGAGCGACGCCCAGCACCAGCTGGTGCATACCGTCGACCACGGCCAGCCGCCGCTGCTCAGCTCCCTCCCCCACGCCTTCGGCGAGTCGCCCGCCCGCGCCGCGCCCCTCTCGGCCTATCCGCCCGCCCTGCCCCCGGCAGAGCCCGAGACGCCGTTCCGCCCGCCGCGAAGCACCTTCCGCATCTAACTTCGCAGCACGCGTGAAGTTCAGCTATCGCTACAACTGCGCGTAACACGCGAAGTCGATCCTGTTTTGCCATGTCGTCCCGCACGAGGTGGCCCCGTAACTTGCGCCATCCGGCGTCACTCGAGGTTATTCATGAACACCAGTCGCACCCGCTTCGCGCTGAGCGCGTGGACCCTGGCCATGCTGTGCGCCTTCGCGTCCACGGCCCCGGCCGCCGACCAACCCTTCCCGTTCGCCGTCGCCGCCGAGCAGATCCAGACCCTGGGCATCCAGACCCAGCCGCTGCAGAGCCAGGGCGCCCAGCTCAAGGCGAGCTATCCGGCCCAGGTCGTCGTCCCGCCCACCGCGGAGCAGGTCGTCAGCTCCCCCGTCGCCGGGATGGTCGCGCAACTGCTGGTCCAGCAGGGCCAGGTGGTGCGCGCCGGCACGCCGCTGCTGCGCCTGGCCAGCCCGGAACTCGGCCAGCTGCAGTTGCAGCTGCTGCAAGCCAGCGCCCGCGCCACCCTGGCCCGCCAGGCGGCGCAGCGCGAGCAGGCGCTGTTCAAGGAAGGCATCATCCCCGCACGCCGGGTGCAGGAAGCCCAGGCCGCGCTCAAGGAAGGCGAAGCGGCACTCCACCAGGCCAAGGCGGCCCTGCGCCTGAGCGGCATGCCGGCGGCGACCATCGAGCAGATCGCGGCGTCCGGCAATCCGCAGGACAGCATCACCCTGGCAGCCAGCCAGGCCGGCATCGTCACCGAGCTGGCGGTCAAGCCGGGGCAACGGGTCGACCCCGCCACCGCCCTGCTCAACCTGGTGCAGACCGACACCCTGTGGCTCGACATCCAGCTGCCGGTGGACGAGCGCGACAACTGGGCGGCCGACACGCGCCTGAAGCTCGCCATCGACGGCCAGGAAATCCCCGCGCGCATCCTCAGCGTCAGCCCGACCGTCTCGGCCAGCAGCCAGATGGTGATGCTGCGCGTCGCCCTGGAGGGCAAGAGCGAACGGCTGCGCCCCGGCGAGTTCGTCACCGCCGAGCTGCCGCTCGCCGCCAGCGCCGGCAGCTGGGATGTGCCGCTGCCCGCGGTGGCCCACGACGGCGGCCTGGACTACGTGTTCGTGCGCAGCGCCGACGGCTTCGAGGCCCGCCAGGTGAAGATCACCGCCAGCGCCGGGCAACTGGTGCGCGTGCAGGGCCCGCTCAAGGCCGGCGAGCAGATCGCCGTGTCCGGCGTGGTGGCGCTCAAGGGCGCCTGGCTGAACGCCAAGGAGAACAAGTAATGCTCTCGCGCCTGATCCAGTTCGCCCTGGCGCAGCGGCTGTTCATGCTGCTGGCGACGGTGTTCCTCGCCGCCGCCGGCTGGTACGCCTACAGCCGCCTGCCGATCGACGCCTTCCCCGACGTCTCCGGCACCCAGGTGAAGATCATCATGAAGTCCCCGGGCATGACCCCGGAGGAAGTGGAAAGCCGCATCGCCGTGCCGATCGAGGTGGAGATGCTCGGCATCCCGAAGACCACCCTGCTGCGCACGGTGATCAAGTACGGCCTGGCCGACGTGACCATCAACTTCATCGACGGCACCGACATCTACTGGGCCCGCCAGCAGGTCAGCGAGCGCCTGGCCGGGATGAGCGACAACCTGCCGCCGGGCATCCTCGGCGGCATGGCGCCGATCACCACGCCGCTGGGCGAGATGTTCATGTTCACCGTGGAGGGCGAGGGCCTGTCGCTGGCCGAACGGCGCAGCCTGCTCGACTGGGTGATCCGTCCGGCGCTGCGCACCGTGCCCGGGGTGGCCGACGTCAACGCCCTCGGCGGCGCGGTACGCGCCTTCGAGGTGGTGCCCGATCCGCTGAAGATGGCCGCCAGCGGGATCACCGTGACCCAGCTCAAGGACGCCATCAACGCCAACAACCGCAACGACGGCGCCGGCCGCCTCGGCCAGGGCGACGAGGTGCTGCTGGTGCGCAGCGAAGGCAGCATCAACAGCCTCGACGACCTGCGTGCGATCGTGGTGGCCAGCAAGGACGGCACCCCGGTGCGCGTCGGCAGCCTGGCCGAGGTGCGCATCGGCGCGGTGACCCGCAACGGCGTGGTGACCCACAGCGGCCAGGGCGAGGCGGTCGAGGGCCTGGTGCTCGGCCTGGCCGGCGCCAACGCCCAGCAGGTGGTCGAGGGCGTGCGCCAGAAGCTCGCCGAGCTGCAGCCGAGCCTGCCGCCGGGAGTGACCGTCGAGACCTTCTACGACCGCTCCTCGCTGGTCACCAAGGCGGTCGGCACGGTGTCCTCGGCGCTGATGGAGGCGACCGTGCTGGTGGTGGTGCTGCTGGTGCTGTTCCTCGGCGACCTGCGCGCCGCGCTGACCGTGGCGCTGGTGCTGCCGCTGGCGGCGCTGATCACCTTCATCCTGATGAACGCCTTCGGCATGTCGGCCAACCTGATGAGCCTCGGCGGCCTGGCCATCGCCATCGGCATGCTGGTCGACGCCGCGGTGGTGGTGGTGGAGAACATCGTCCAGCACCTGGCCACCGACCACACCGCCGGCAAGCTGCCGCGCCTGCACATCATCTACCGCGCGGTGCGCGAGGTGTCGGTGCCGATCACCTCGGGCATGCTGATCATCATCACCGTGTTCCTGCCGCTGCTCACCCTGCAGGGCCTGGAAGGCAAGTACTTCGCCCCGGTGGCGCTGACCATCGTGTTCGCCCTCGGCGGCTCGCTGCTGCTGTCGCTGAGCGTGATCCCGGTGCTGGCCTCCTTCCTGCTCGGCAAGGTCAAGCACGAGGAGCCGTGGCTGCCGCGCAAGCTGCTGACCTTCTATGAGCCGATCCTCGCCTGGGGCCTGCGCCGCCAGCAGGTGATCGTCATCGGTGCGGTGGTGATGCTGCTGGCCGCCGGTGCCATCTACACCCAGGTCGGCAAGACCTTCATGCCGACCATGGACGAGGGCGACCTGATCGTCGGCATCGAGAAGCTGCCGTCGATCAACCTGGAGGAAAGCGCCGCCCTCGACCTGCGCATCCAGCGCGCCATCATGGCCGCGGTGCCCGAGGTGCGCGGCGTGGTGGCGCGCGCCGGCTCCGACGACATCGGCCTCGACCCGATGGGCCTCAACCAGACCGACACCTTCCTGCTGCTCAAGCCGCACAAGGAATGGCGGATGAAGACCAAGGACGAGCTGATCGAGGAGATCCGCAAGGTGCTCGACCCGATCCCCGGCATCGAGTACAGCTTCACCCAGCCGATCGAGATGCGCGTCTCCGAGATGGTCATCGGCGTGCGTGGCGACCTGGCGATCAAGATCTTCGGCCCCGAACTGGGCAAGCTCAACGACTACGCCAAGCGCATCGAGGCGCTGCTCAAGACGGTGCCGGGCAACCAGGACGTCTACACCGTGCAGAACGACGGCATGCAGTACCTGCAGGTGAAGATCGACCGCCTGCAGGCCGGCCGCCTCGGCCTCAACGTCGAGGAGATCCAGGACGCCCTGCGCGCGCAGATCGAGGGGCAGAACGCCGGCGTGGTGATCGAGGGCAACCGGCGCACGCCGATCGTGCTGCGCGGCACCGAGACGGTGCGCCTGTCGCCGGCCGAGTTCGAGGCGCTGCGCATCACCACCAAGGACGGCAACAGCGTGCCGCTGAGCAGCGTCGCCCACCTGGAGCGCGCCGAAGGCCCGGTGAAGATCGACCGCGAGATGGGCAGCCGCTACAGCGTGGTGATCGCCAGCGTCACCGGCCGCGACCTGGTCGGCTTCGTCGAGGAGGCCAAGGCGCTGATCGCCGCCCAGCTGCCGCTGGACACCGGCTACCGCATCACCTGGGGCGGCCAGTTCGAGAACCAGCAGCGCGCCGCCGCACGCCTCAGCGTGGTGGTGCCGATCGCCCTCGGCCTGATCTTCGTCCTGCTGTTCGCCACCTTCGGCTCGGTGCGCCAGACCCTGCTGATCCTCAGCAACATCCCCTTCGCCCTGGTCGGCGGCATCGTCGCCCTGTGGGTCACCGGCGAATACCTGTCGGTGCCGGCCTCGGTGGGCTTCATCGCCCTGCTCGGCATCGCGGTGCTCAACGGGGTGATGCTGGTCAGCTACTTCAACCAGCTGCACAGCGAGGGCCTGCCGATCGAGCAGGTGGTCGCCCAGGGCGCCAAGCGCCGCCTGCGCCCGGTGCTGATGACCGCCTCGATCACCGCCTTCGGCCTGATCCCGCTGCTGTTTGCCAGCGGCCCCGGTTCGGAGATCCAGCGCCCGCTGGCCATCGTGGTCACCGGCGGCCTGATGACCGCCACCGCGCTGACCCTGCTGCTGCTGCCGATCCTCTACCAGCGCTTCGCCTTCCCGAAACACGAGGCTTCCCATGTCTAAGGTCTGTCTGACACTGCTGTGCCCGCCGGAAGTCGGGGAAAAGCTGCTCGACCTGCTGCTCCTGCAACCCAACGCGCGGGTGTTCTCCAGCTCGGCGCGCGCCGCCCACGGCGTCGCCCAGCAATACCTCGACGCTCGCGAGCAGGTGCTCGGCTGGGCGCGCACCGTCGAGGTCCGCGCGCTGATCGAGAGCGAGGAAACCGCGGCGCTGCTCGCCACCCTGCGCGAGCAGTTCGCCGGGGTGGGCATCCGCTACTGGACCATGCCGGTCCTCGAGTCGGGGGACATCGCATGAAGCGCCTGTTCCTCGTCACCCTGCTCGCCGCCGCGACCGCCGTCCAGGCGGCCCAACCGGCCATCAACCCGCCGGGCCTGCTGCCCACCGAGGTGGCCCGCCCGCTGCTCGAGCGCGACCCCGGCGTCGCTGCCGCGCGCGCCGGCCTGGAGGTGGCCCTGCAGGAGGCCGGCATCCTCGACAAGTCGCCCTACGAGTGGACCACCAGCGCCATGGGCGTGCAGCGCAACCTGAATAACGGCCCGCGCTACACCGAATGGAACGTCAACCTGCAGAAGACCGTCCGCCTGCCCGGCAAGGCCACCGCCGACCGCAACATCGGCAAGGCCACCGTCGAGGAGTCCGAGGCCCGCTACGGCGAGGCCCTGCACGAGGCCGCGCGCGAGCTGCTGGGGCTGTGGATGGACTGGCTGGCCGCGGAACGGGCCCGCGAGCTGGCGAAGAGCAACCTGGAATGGGGGCAGGCCAGCCTCGCCGCGGTGGAGAAGCGGGTGCGCGCCGGCGACGCCTCGAACCTCGACCTGAGCCTGGCCCGCGCCGAACTGGCCGACCAGAAGCGCCTGGACAACGAGGCCAAGACCCAGGCCGAGGCCGTCTGGTCGCGCCTGGCGACCCGCTTCCCGGGCATGGAGCGCCGGGTCACCCCGCTGCCCGAGCCCCTGCCGCTCAGCGAGGAGCCCGCCCTCTGGCGCCAGCGCATCCTGAGCGAGGACCACGCCCTGAAGGTCGTCCAGGCGCAGACCAAGTTCGCCCAGGCCCACGCCGAGCGCGCCCAGGCGGACAAGACCCCCGACCCGACGCTGGGCCTCTATGCCGCCTCGGAAACCGGCGGCAGCGAGCGCATCTATGGCGTCACGGTCAGCGTGCCGATCCCCGGCAGCCTGCGCGACAAGCGCAGCGCCAAGGCGCAGGCCGCCCTGGAGGTTTCCCGCCAGCAGGAAGAGCTCGCCCAGCGCCAGCTGGAGGCGCAGGTCGCCAGCGCCGTGGCCACCGCACGCGGGGCCTACGACAGCCTGCAGATCGCCAAGGACGGCGCCGCGGCGATGCAGGACAACGCCAACCTGATGCAGCGCTCCTACGCCCTCGGCGAAGCGGAACTGCAGGCCGTGCTGCTGGCCCGCCGCCAGGCAAGCGCCGCGCAAACCAGCGCCTTGCAGGCGCAGCTCACCGCGCTGAAGGCCTACTACGGCCTGCTCACCGACTCCCACCTGATCTGGGACCTGGAGCGCGACTAGCCTGCCAGCGCACCGCCTGCAGCGGAGGCCCGGCCCGGTGCCGGGCCTCCGTCCGTCAGGCCGCCCGCCAGCCTGTACGGCAAGCGGAACCACGCCGTACAATGCAGGCATTTTTCCGTCCCGCAAAACCGGATTGCCCAGCACATGCGCACCAGCCAGTACCTGATCTCGACCCTCAAAGAAACCCCCGCCGACGCCGTGGTGATCAGCCACAAGCTGCTGCTGCGCGCCGGCATGATCCGCAAGCTCGCCTCCGGCCTGTACACCTGGCTGCCGATGGGCCTGCGCGTGCTGCGCAAGGTGGAGAACATCGTCCGCGAGGAAATGAACGCCGCCGGCGCCCTGGAAGTGCTGATGCCGGCCATCCAGCCGGCCGAGCTGTGGCAGGAGTCCGGCCGCTGGGAGCAGTACGGCCCCGAGCTGCTGCGCATCAAGGACCGCCACCAGCGCGAGTTCTGCGTCGGCCCGACCCACGAGGAAGTGATCACCGACCTGGCGCGCAACGAGCTGAACAGCTACAAGCAGCTGCCGATCAACTTCTACCAGATCCAGACCAAGTTCCGTGACGAGATCCGCCCGCGCTTCGGCCTGATGCGCGGCCGCGAGTTCCTGATGAAGGACGCCTACTCCTTCCACCTGACCCAGGAGTCGCTGCAGGAAACCTACGACCGCATGCACCAGGCGTACTGCAACGTGTTCACCCGCCTGGGCCTGAACTTCCGCCCGGTGCAGGCCGACACCGGCTCGATCGGCGGCACCGGTTCCCACGAGTTCCACGTGCTGGCCGACTCCGGCGAAGACGACATCGCCTTCAGCACCGTCTCCGACTACGCGGCCAACATCGAGAAGGCCGAGGCCATCCCGCGCGAAACCGAGCGCGGCGCCGCCACCGAGGCGCTGCGCCTGGTCGACACCCCGGACGCCAAGACCATCGACGAGCTGGTCGCCCAGTTCGGCGTGGCCATCGAGAAGACCGTCAAGACCCTGATCGTCCACGGCGCCGAGGAAGGCCAGCTGGTCGCCCTGGTGGTGCGCGGCGACCACGAGCTGAACGAGATCAAGGCCGCCAACCACGAACTGGTCGCCAGCCCGCTGGTGATGGCCTCCGACGCCGAGATCCGCGCCGCCATCGGCGCCGGCGCCGGCTCGCTGGGCGTGCTGAACCTGCCGATCGCCTGCGTGGTCGACCGCTCGGTGGCGCTGCTCAGCGACTTCGCCTGCGGCGCCAACGTCGACGGCCAGCACTACTTCGGCGTCAACTGGGAGCGCGACCTGCCGCTGCCGCAGGTCGCCGACCTGCGCAACGTGGTGGCCGGCGACCCCAGCCCGGACGGCCAGGGCGTGCTGGAGATCAAGCGCGGCATCGAGGTCGGCCACATCTTCCAGCTCGGCACCAAGTACAGCGAAGCGCTGGGCTGCAAGGTGCTGGGCGAGAGCGGCAAGCCGGTGACCCTGATCATGGGCTGCTACGGCATCGGCGTGTCCCGCGTGGTGGCCGCGGCCATCGAGCAGAACTGGGACGAGCGCGGCATCCTCTGGCCGCAGGCGCTGGCGCCGTTCCAGATCGCCATCGTGCCGATGAAGTACGAGAACGCCGCGGTCAAGGAAGCCGCCGATGCGCTGTACGCCGAGCTGAGCGCCGCCGGCTACGAGGTGCTGCTGGACGACCGTGACAAGAAGACCAGTCCGGGCGTCAAATTCGCCGACATGGAACTGATCGGCATCCCGCACCGTCTCGTGGTCAGCGAGCGCGGCCTGGCCGAGTCGGTTCTGGAATACAAGGGCCGCCGCGACAGCGAGGCGCAGAGCGTACCGCTCGCCGAGATCCAGGCATTCCTCGCTGCCCGCCTCAACCGCTAACCGAGACCATGCCCAGACGCCACCATCGCCTTGCCGGCGCCGCCCTGTGCGGCGCCGTGTTCCTCACCGGTTGCGCCAACCAGCTGTCGCAGCGCAACGAGCATGAGGAGCGGGTCGAGCGCAAGCTGCTCGAGCACCGCCTGCTGATCGATGCCGGCTCGCCGCCGGAGCTCGACCAGCCGCAACGCCTGGTGCGCGTCGAGGAGCAGAAGACCTTCGAGGTCATCCCGTTCGAGGTGACCCGCCGCTACCAGCGCTACACCCCCTACCAGCCCTGGCGCGAACTCTACGAGATTCCGCTGGGGCTGGTGGCGGTGGTCGCCGGGGTCGGCGCCAACCTGGTCAACGTGGTCACCCTGGGCAGTCTGCCGGACAGCGCCACCCGCGGCTGGATCGACTACGGTTTCGCCGGCCTCAACCCGTTCATGAACGCCGAATCCAACGGCCGCGCGCAGCAGAACCTCGCCGCGGTGGACGAGCAGAAGGGCGCGCCCCGCGAGGAAATCACCCGCCTGCCCTGGGCCGACCGCCCGGTGCTGGTCACCGTCGACAAGCAGACCCACGAGCTGACCACCAATCGCGACGGCGTGCTGCGCCTGAACCTGCTGGACAGCCCGCTGGCCGAGGTGGACGTCGCGCGCCTCACCCGGCTGCGCCTGCAGGTGGAGGACCCGCAGGACAAGGCCCAGGCCGAGACCACCCTGCTGGTCGACCGCCAGCTGCGCGAGCGGCTGAAGGAGGCCCGTCCGCTGATCTTCGAGGACCTCGAGGAAGGCGACGTGGACCACTGGGTGCACCGGGTCAAGCGCCTGGAGCAGCTGGGCCTGGAAGAGGAAGCCGGCGAACTGGAGCAGAGCCTGCTCGAGCTCACCCGCAACGACCCGGAACTGCAGAAGGAGCTGATCCAGACCCTGCGCAAGCGGGCCGGCCGCGTCGCGGTCGACAAGGACGGCCACGACTGAGCGCCGGCTCAACCCCCGCGGCGCTCCCTCAGCGCGGCGTCGCCAGCGCCGCCAGCTTCGCCTTGAGCCCCGCCGCCGTCTGCTCGCCGGTCAGTTGCTCGCGCACCCGCCCCTGCGGATCGACCAGCCAGGTCACCGGCAGCACCGGGCTGGGCGTCAGCCCCAGGCGCGGCGCCGGATCGCGGGCCAGGCTGGTGTAGCGAATCCCCAGCGCCTCCACCGCCTTGCGCAGCTCCTCGCCCTGCAAGCCATCGAAATTCACCCCCAGCACCCGCAGCGGCTGCCCGGCGGACTCGTCGGCCAGGCGATTCAGCTCGGGCACCTCCTTGCGGCAGGGCCCGCACCATTCGGCCCAGTAGTTGATCACCAGCCAGCGCCCGTCCAGCTGCGCCGCCGCCACCGGCTGGCCATGCTGGTCGCTGCCCCAGTCCGGCTCGCCGCAGCCGGCCAGCAGCACAGCGGCGCACAACAGCCCCACGCCCCGGCTCGCCCGTACGCCCATCGCCCACCTGCCCTTGTCTGCCATTGAGCCCCCACCTTAGCCGAAGCGGCGCGGCGCCGGCAAAACCTCGCCGGGCGGCCCGCCGCGGAAACTGAGCAGCAGGTCACCCCGCGTACGGCCCTGCGCCACAGATCGCGCGCCGCCAGCTCCCTACAATTGCCCTCGCTCAATCCACTGTTCCCGGAGGCTCGCATGCTGCCCAACCAAGACCGGCTACTCCACACCCTGACCGACCGGCAACTGGCCGCGGCGCATCCGCGGAGCACGGCACTGGATGGTCGCCTGGTCGAGCTGGAAGTCGCCGCCTGGCTGCATCTGCCCGGCCTCAGCGACCTGCCCGTATCGCTGCTGGTCAGCTACCTCGACGGCGACCAGCAGCGCGAGGTATCGGTCGACCACGGCCGCATCGACCCGCAGCAGCGCATCCTGCTCTCCGGCGTCGCCCGCCTGCCGCTCAAGCGCAAACTGGCCAACGTCGAACTGCGCCTGCGCAGCGCGGTCATCCCGCAAAGCGTCCGGGTCGAGGAAATCTTCGTGCAGCCGGTGGCCGCCAGCCTGGCCTGAGCCGGCAACGCTTCAGCCCCGCCCGCGCGCCTCGCCCAACCACTCCGCCAGGCTGCCGCCCAACTGCTCGGCCCGCGCGCACTCCAGCGCCTGCAGGGCCGCGCGCAGGCGCGGATACCACGGGGCGTCCAAGCTCCCCGGCAAGGTCTCCGGCAGGCTGCCTGGCGCCGGCAGCGGCCAGGGGCTGCGCTCCAGCAGGCGGTACAACGACAGCTGCGACAGGTCGCGGCACAGCACCCAGTCGCCGTTGCGGGTCGCGCTGACCAGCCGCTCGCGCTCGAGAAACTCGATCAGCGCCAGCCACTCCTCCTCGCTCAACGCCCAGCCGTGGCGCGCCAGGCCGGCACGCGACAGCGCGCGCCCGCTCTGCTGGCGGGCGAACAGCTGAGCCAGCAGGCCCAGCAGGTTGAGCAGCGGCGGACGCACCGCGCCGCTCCAGCAGCCCGGCTCGCCGAGATGGCAGACCAGCTCGGCGCCGAACAGCACGATCAGCCAGCCCAGGTAGACCCACAGCAGGAACAGCGGCACCGCGGCGAAAGCCCCGTAGATCAGCTGGTAAGCGGGAAACAGGCTGACGTACAGGGAGAACAGCGCCTTGGCCGTTTCGAACAGCAGGGCGCTGAAGCAGCCGCCGAGCAGGGCGTGGCGCAGCGGCACCCGGGTATTGGGCACCGCGGCATACAGCAGGGTGAAGGCGGCGATGCCGGTGAGCAGCGGCAACAGCCCCAGCAGGGTCGAGGCGCCGGGCAGCGCGTGCGGGCCGGAGAGCAGGTGCAGCGAGGCGATGTAGGTGCTCACCGCGAAACCGGCGCCGAGCAGCAGCGGGCCGAGGCTGAGGATCGCCCAGTAGAGCAGGAAGCTCGACATGCCGCGCCGCGGCCGGCGCACCCGCCAGATATGGTTGAACGCGCCCTCGACACTGCTCAGGGTCAGCAGCGCGGTGGCCACCAGCACGCCGACCCCGAGCCAGGTCAGCTCGCGCGCCTGGCTGCTGAAGCCGCGCAGGTAGTGCTGCACCTGCGCGCCGGAGGACGGCACGAAGTTGCGGAAGATGAACGCCTGGATCGGCTCGTTCAGGTCGCGGAACGCCGGCACCGCGGCGAGCATGACGAAGGTCACGGTCATCATCGGCACCACCGCGAACAGCGTGGTGTAGGTCAGCGCCGCGGCGCTCTGCGGACCGCGGTCGTCGAAGAAACGACGGACCAGCCGCTCGGCGAACAGCCAGGCATTGTTGAGGTGCGGACTCATCGACTCTCCTTGTGAACGACGGCAGGACGCCGCGCCACCGCGAACGGTTCTGGGGCGCCTGTCGACGCGGTTAGAATAGCGCCCTCACTCACGGCCAGGCGAACCCCACATGACCGACATGACCCTGTACCACAACCCGCGCTGCTCGAAATCCCGCGGCGCGCTGGAGCTGCTCGAAGCCCGCGGCCTCGAGCCGCAGGTGGTGCGCTACCTGGACACCCCGCCTTCGGCCGCCGAGCTGCGCGCGCTGCTGGCCAAGCTCGGCTACGGTGCCCGCCAGCTGCTGCGCAGCGGCGAGGAAGAGTACCAGACGCTCAACCTGGCCGACCCGGCGCTGGACGACGAGGCGCTGATCGCCGCCATGGTCGCCCATCCGCGGCTGATCGAGCGGCCGATCCTGGTGGTCGGCGACAAGGCGGTGGTCGGCCGTCCGCCGGAGCGCGTGCTGGAGCTGCTGGCGTGACCCCGTACATCCTGGTGCTCTACTAGAGCCGCCACGGCGCC
>DASQBU010000030.1:0-1698 GCA_035635035.1 Pseudomonas sp. | reverse complement strand
GTTTCGCCTGTCGCCGCAGCCTCGCGGTCGACGGCCACACCTACCATTACTTCAGCCTGCCCGAGGCCGCGCGCCAGCTGGGCGATATCCACCAGCTGCCCGTCTCGCTCAGGGTGCTGCTGGAAAACCTGCTGCGCTGCGAGGACGGCCACAGCGTCACCGCCGAGGACTGCCGCGCGGTGGTCGACTGGCTGAAGACGCGCAGCTCGGAGCGCGAGATCCAGTTCCGCCCGGCGCGGGTGCTGATGCAGGACTTCACCGGCGTGCCGGGGGTGGTCGACCTGGCCGCCATGCGCGACGCCATGGCCGGCGCCGGCGGCGACCCGCAGAAGATCAACCCGCTGGCCCCGGTGGACCTGGTGATCGACCACTCGGTGATGGTCGACCGCTTCGCCGATCCGATCGCCTTCGCCGACAACGTGGCCATCGAGATGCAGCGCAACCACGAGCGCTACGCCTTCCTGCGCTGGGGCCAGCAGGCCTTCGCCAACTTCCGCGTGGTGCCGCCGGGCACCGGCATCTGCCACCAGGTCAACCTCGAGTACCTGGGCCAGGTGGTGTGGAGCCGGGTCGCCGACGGCGCCCCCCTGGCCTACCCGGACACCCTGGTCGGCACCGACTCGCACACCACCATGATCAACGGCCTCGGCGTGCTCGGCTGGGGCGTCGGCGGCATCGAGGCCGAGGCGGTGATGCTCGGCCAGCCGCTGTCGATGCTGATTCCCGAGGTGGTCGGCGTGCGCCTGGCCGGCAAGCTGCGCGAGGGGGTGACCGCCACCGACCTGGTGCTGACCGTCACCGAGCTGCTGCGCAAGCGCGGCGTGGTGGGCAAGTTCGTCGAGTTCTACGGCCCCGGCCTCGACCATCTGCCGCTGGCCGACCGCGCCACCATCGCCAACATGGCGCCGGAATACGGCGCCACCTGCGGCTTCTTCCCGGTCGACGCGGTCACCCTCGACTACCTGCGCCTGTCCGGCCGCGAGCCGCAGCGCATCGCTCTGGTCGAGGCCTACTGCAAGGCCCAGGGTCTGTGGCGCGAGGCCGGCGACGAGCCGACCTTCACCGACAGCCTGACGCTGGACCTGGCCAGCGTGCAGCCCTCGCTGGCCGGGCCGAAGCGCCCGCAGGACCGCGTCGCCCTCGAGGACATCCGCGCCCAGTTCGACCTGCTGCTGGAGCTGGGCGGTCGCCAGGCCGAGCGGGCCAGCGACTTCCCGGTCGCCGGCGAACCCTACGCCCTGCACCACGGCGACGTGGTGATCGCCGCCATCACTTCCTGCACCAACACCTCCAACCCCAGCGTGCTGATGGCCGCCGGGCTGCTGGCGAAGAACGCGGTGGAACGCGGCCTGAGCCGCCGGCCGTGGGTCAAGTCGTCACTGGCACCGGGCTCCAAGGTGGTCACCGACTACCTGGCCAAGGCCGGCCTCACCCCCTACCTCGACCGCCTCGGCTTCAACCTGGTCGGCTACGGCTGCACCACCTGCATCGGCAACTCCGGGCCGCTGCCGCCGCCGATCTCCGACTGCGTGAATGCCAACGACCTGATCGTCAGCTCGGTGCTGTCCGGTAACCGCAACTTCGAGGGCCGCGTGCATCCGCAGGTCAAGGCCAACTGGCTGGCCTCGCCGCCGCTGGTGGTGGCCTTCGCCCTGGCCGGCACCACGCGCATCGACCTGACCCGCGAGCCGCTGGGCA
>DASQBU010000029.1:0-5483 GCA_035635035.1 Pseudomonas sp. | reverse complement strand
CTCCGGCACGCCGAGCTGCAGGCTCTTCTGCCGGTTGGAATAGGTCACGTAGCCGGCCTCGAACCACTGCGAGCTGCCGGCGACGCGGGTGATCGCCTCGGCGATGCCGCCGCCGGTGCACGACTCGGCGGTGGTCACCTGCGCCTGGTGGCGCAGCAGGGTCTCGCCCAGTTGCTCGGCCAGTCGGGTGATGCGCTGCATGGGGTTGCCTCCGGGGTTAAGCCTGTCCGGGCGATACCGTACACTAGGCGCTTTTGCGACTTGAAGCGGGACCGATGAGCCACAGCGACCTTTCGGCACACACGCCGATGATGCAGCAGTACCTGAAGATCAAGCAGCAGCATCCGGACCAGCTGCTGTTCTATCGCATGGGCGACTTCTACGAGCTGTTCTACGCCGACGCGCAGAAGGCCGCCAAGCTGCTCGACATCACCCTCACCGCCCGCGGCCAGTCGGCCGGCCAGCCGATCCCGATGGCCGGCATCCCGTTCCATTCCGCCGAAGGATACCTGGCGCGCCTGGTCAAGCTCGGCGAGTCGGTGGCGATCTGTGAACAGATCGGCGATCCGGCCACCAGCAAGGGGCCGGTGGAGCGCCAGGTGGTGCGCATCATCACCCCCGGCACGGTCAGCGACGAGGCGCTGCTCGACGAGCGCCGCGACAACCTGCTGGCCGCGCTGCTCGGCGACGAGCGACTGTTCGGCCTGGCGGTGCTGGACATCACCAGCGGCCGCTTCAGCGTGCAGGAGATCCACGGCTGGGAAGCGCTGCTCGCCGAGCTGGAGCGCCTCAACCCGGCCGAGCTGCTGATCCCCGACGACTGGCCGCAGGACCTGCCGGCCGAGCGTCGCCCCGGCGTGCGCCGTCGCGCGCCCTGGGACTTCGACCGCGCCACCGCACAGAAGAGCCTGTGCCAGCAGTTCGCCACCCAGGACCTCGGCGGCTTCGGCTGCCAGGGCCTGACCCTGGCCATCGGCGCCGCCGGCTGCCTGCTGCTCTACGCCCGCGAGACCCAGCGCAGCGCTCTGCCGCACATCCGCAGCCTGCGCCACGAGCGCCTCGACGACGCGGTGATCCTCGACGCCGCCAGCCGGCGCAACCTGGAGCTGGACACCAACCTCGCCGGCGGCCGCGACAACACCCTGCAGAGCGTGGTCGACCGCTGCATGACCGCGATGGGCAGCCGCCTGCTGTGCCGCTGGCTGAACCGCCCGCTGCGCGACCGCGCGGTGATCGCCGGGCGCCAGCAGGCGATCGGCTGCCTGCTCGACGACTACCGCTTCGAGCACCTGCAGCCGCGCCTCAAGGACATCGGCGACATCGAGCGCATCCTCGCGCGCATCGGCCTGCGCAGCGCCCGCCCGCGCGATCTGGCGCGCCTGCGCGACGCCCTGGCCGCGCTACCCGAGCTGCAGCAGCACATGTGCGCGCTGGAAGCGCCGCGCCTGCAGGAGCTGGCCGCCGGCATCCGCACCTATCCCGAACTGGCCGAGCTGCTGGCCAAGGCGATCATCGACAACCCGCCGGCGGTGATCCGCGACGGCGGGGTGATCAAGCGCGGCTACGACGCCGAGCTGGACGACCTGCAGCTGCTCAGCGAGAACGCCGGCCAGTACCTGATGGACCTGGAGACCCGCGAGAAGGCGCGCACCGGGCTGCCCAACCTCAAGGTCGGCTACAACCGCATCCACGGCTACTACATCGAGCTGCCGCGCGTGCAGGCCGAGCAGGCGCCGGCCGACTACATCCGCCGGCAGACCCTCAAGGGCGCCGAGCGCTTCATCACTCCGGAACTCAAGGCCTTCGAGGACAAGGCGCTGTCGGCCAAGAGCCGCGCCCTGGCCCGCGAGAAGCTGCTCTACGACGAGCTGATCGACCTGCTGATCGAGCAGCTGGCGCCGCTGCAGGACACCGCCGCCGCGCTGGCCGAGCTGGACGTGCTGAGCGACCTGGCCGAGCGCGCGCTGAACCTCGACCTCAACTGCCCGAGCTTCGTCGACGAACCGTGCCTGCGCATCGTCCAGGGCCGCCACCCGGTGGTCGAGCAGGTGCTCACCACGCCCTTCGTCGCCAACGACGTCAGCCTCGACGACGCCACGCGCATGCTGGTCATCACCGGCCCGAACATGGGCGGCAAGTCGACCTACATGCGCCAGACCGCGCTGATCGTGCTGCTCGCCCACATCGGCAGCTACGTGCCGGCGCAGGCCTGCGAGCTGTCGACGGTGGACCGCATCTTCACCCGCATCGGCTCCAGCGACGACCTGGCGGGCGGGCGCTCGACCTTCATGGTCGAGATGACCGAGACCGCCAACATCCTGCACAACGCCAGCGAGCGCAGCCTGGTGCTGATGGACGAGGTCGGCCGCGGCACCAGCACCTTCGACGGCCTGTCGCTGGCCTGGGCGGCTGCCGAGCACCTGGCGCGCCTGCGCGCCTTCACCCTGTTCGCCACCCACTACTTCGAGCTGACCGTACTGCCGGAGAGCGAGCCGGTGGTGGCCAACGTGCACCTCGACGCCGCCGAGCACAAGGAACGCATCGTGTTCCTCCACCACGTGCTGCCGGGACCGGCCAGCCAGAGCTACGGCCTGGCGGTGGCGCAGCTGGCCGGCGTGCCGGATGCGGTGATTCGTCGCGCCCGCGAGCACCTGGCGCGCCTGGAACAGACCAGCCTGCCACACGAAACCGCCGCCCCGGCGACCAAGAAGGGTCGCCAGGAAATCCCCCTGCAAGCCGACCTGTTCGCCGCACAACCCCACCCGTTGCTGGAAGAGCTCGACGGCCTCGACCCCGACGGACTGACGCCACGCCAGGCGCTGGAGCTGATATATGCTTGGAAGACCCGGATATAACCAAGGGAATGCCAAGCTGCTAGAATCCCGCGCCACGCTATGGCTGGCACCAGCCGACTGAGGAGATAAAAGAACATGACCTTCGTCGTTACCGACAACTGCATCAAGTGCAAGTACACCGACTGCGTGGAAGTCTGCCCGGTGGACTGCTTCTACGAAGGCCCGAACTTCCTGGTGATCCACCCGGACGAGTGCATCGACTGCGCGCTGTGCGAGCCCGAGTGCCCGGCCCAGGCCATCTTCTCGGAAGACGAGGTGGCGGAAGACCAGCAGGAGTTCATCGAGCTCAACCGCGAGCTGGCCGAGGTGTGGCCGAACATCACCGAGAAGAAAGAAGCGCTGGCCGACGCCGAAGAGTGGGACGGCGTGAAGGGCAAGCTGAAGCACCTGGAGCGCTGAGCGCCGCCCGGCACCGCCGGCTAGCCGCCCTCCCCCGCAAGGCCCCGCTTCGGCGGGGCCTTTGCTTTTGTGCCGCTCAGCGCCGCCGCCCGCCGAGCAGCGAGCCGAGCAGCCCGCGCACCAGTTCGCGGCCGAGCTGGTTGGCCGCCTGGCGCACCGCGCTCTTCATCGCCTGCCCCACCGTGCTGCCGAGCAGCTCGCCAGCCATGTCGCCCAGCGATTTGCCCTCTGCCGCTTTGTCCCGCTCCGCACCCGCCGCCTCGCCCTGGGCGGCGCGGGCGGTGAGCCGCTCGTAGGCCGACTCGCGATCCACCGGCTGGTCATAGCGCCCGCGCAGCGGCGAGGCGGCGATCAACGCCGCGCGCTCGGCCTCGCTCAGCGGGCCGACGCGCGACTGCGGCGGGGCGATGGCCACCCGCCGGACCATGGCCGGCGTGCCCTTGTCCTCCAGGGTGCCGACCAGCGCCTCGCCGATGCCCAGCTCGGTGAGCACGGCGAGGGTGTCGAACTGCGGATTGGGCCGGAAGCCGTCGGCCACCGCGCGCAGGGCCTTCTGCTCCTTGGCGGTGAAGGCGCGCAGGCCGTGCTGCACGCGCAGACCGAGCTGGGCGAGGATGTCGTCCGGCAGGTCGCCCGGCGACTGGGTGACGAAGTAGACACCGACGCCCTTGGAACGGATCAGCCGCACCACCTGCTCCAGGCGCTCCTGCAGCGCCCTGGGCGTGTCGGCGAACAGCAGGTGCGCCTCGTCGAAGAACAGCGCCAGCAGCGGCCGGTCGGCGTCGCCGCGCTCGGGCAACTGCTCGAACAGCTCGGCGAGCAGCCAGAGCAGGAAGGTGGCGTAGACCTTGGGCGCCTCGTGCACCAGGCGACTGGCGTCGAGCAGGTGGATGCGCCCGCGGCCGTCGGCCGCCGGCTGCAGCAGGTCCTCCAGCTGCAGCGCCGGCTCGCCGAACAGCGCCTCGGCGCCCTGCTGCTCGAGGGTCGCCAGGCGGCGCAGCAGCGCCTGCCCGGAGGCGCCGGTGAACAGCGCGCGGTCCTCGCCAAGCACCTCGGGATGCGCCTGCAGATGGTTGAGCAGCGCCTTGAGGTCCTTGAGGTCGAGCAGCAGCAGGCCCTCGCGGTCGGCCACCTGGAAGGCGGCGTACAGCGCGGCCTGCTGGCTGTCGGTCAATTCGAGCAGGGCGCCGAGCAGCAGCGGGCCCATCTCGCTGAGGGTGGTGCGCAGCGGATGGCCGCTCTGCCCGGCCACATCCCACAGGGTCACCGGGTAGGCCTGCGGCCGATGGTTGAGCCAGGGCATGCTGGCGATGCGCTCGGCGAGCTTGCCACTCGGTGCCCCGGCGGCACCGAGGCCGCACAGGTCGCCCTTGATGTCGGCGGCGAACACCGCCACGCCGGCGTCGCTGAACGCCTCGGCGAGGCGCTGCAGGGTGACGGTCTTGCCGGTGCCGGTGGCGCCGGCGATCAGCCCGTGGCGGTTGGCCAGGCGCAGCAGGTGGGCGACGGGCTGGCCGGACGGCTCGGCGCCCAACAGCAGTTGACTGGATTCGGACATGACTATTCCCCCGGCAGCTCGATGGACTGGGCGGCGCCCCGCCCGACCGGCGCAGCGCACCACCGCATGGGTGATAGCACGACGGCGGCGCATCCGGCCAGTGGAACCCTCACACGGCGGTCAATTCGGTCCGGGCGACCAGCCTTGAGCCGGCCAACGCCTTGCGCGGCGGATGAGCGCCGGCGCTGCCGAGCAGCGTCGGCGCCGCGCGTCAGTCGAACACCACCGTCTTGTTGTCGTGGACCAGCACGCGGTCCTCGAGGTGGTAGCGCAGGCCGCGGGCCAGCACGCGGCGCTCGACGTCCTTGCCGATGCGCACCATGTCCTCGGCCTGCTGGCGGTGGGTGACGCGCGCCACGTCCTGCTCGATGATCGGCCCGGCGTCGAGCTCCTCGGTGACGTAGTGGCAGGTGGCGCCGATCAGCTTGACGCCACGCTTGGCCGCCTGGTGGTAGGGCTTGGCGCCGGCGAACGAGGGCAGGAAGCTGTGGTGGATGTTGATCACCCGGCCGGCGTAGTCCTGGCACAGCGTCGGCGGCAGGATCTGCATGTAGCGCGCCAGCACCACGCAGTCGGTCTGATGCTCGGCGATCAGCCGGCTGACCTCGGCGAACGCCGGCGCCTTGTCCTGCGGGTCGACCGGCACGTGGAAATAGGGAATGCCGTGCCAC
>DASQBU010000028.1:0-1877 GCA_035635035.1 Pseudomonas sp. | reverse complement strand
GTCGAGATTGCCGTCGTCCAGCCAGCCGACCCGGCCGAGGGCGTGGGCGTTGAGGCGGCGCATCAAGGGCGCCGGCAGCTCGATGCGCCCGCCGGAGTCGTGGTTGCCGGCGATCATCACGATGTCCAGCTGCGGCAGCCGGCGGTGCGCCTCGACGATGAAGTCGTACAGGCGTTCCTGGGCCTTGAGCGGCGGGTTGACGGTGTCGAAGACGTCGCCGGCGATCAGCAGGGCGTCGGCCCGCTGCGCCACCAGGGTGTCGAGCAGCCAGGCGAGGAAGGCGGCGTGTTCGAAGTCGCGGTCCTGGCCGTGGAGCGTCTGCCCCAGGTGCCAGTCGGAGGTGTGGATCAGGCGCATGATTGGTCCCTCAAGAGGCACGCAGCAGCGCGGCGGCCGCAGCGATCGCCAGCATGTGCAACGGATAGAAGAAGTAGGCCCAGCGACCGACCGCCGGGATGCGCAGCCGCGGCGGCAGCGGCGCGTGCAGCAGCCACAGGCCCAGCGGCAGGGCGCCGAGGCAGCTGGCGACGATCAGCCAGTCGCGCGGCTGCCCGGCGAGCAGGGCGGCGCCCAGGCGTGGGGTGAAATTGGCCAGCAGTACCGCCAGTGTGGCCAGCGCCGGCCACGGGCCGCCGCGCTGCAGGGCCTGCAGGCACAGGCTCGGCAGCAGCACGCCAGGCAGGCCGTAGGTCAGCCGGCTGCGCAGCCAAGCGGCGCCGAGCAGCAGCAGGACGGCGAGCAGCAGCGGCCCGTGCCGGCGGGCGTGCAGGCCCCAGGCGATGCCCCAGCCCAGTGCCAGGCTGATCAGGATGTTGAACTTGTGGGTGTTGCCCAGCAGCAGGTCGTGGGCCGGCTCGCTGAGCGCGGCGAACAGCAGCAGCCCGCCGATGTGGCGCTGTGCCGTGCGGGCGAACACGCCGGGGCGCTGGCGCGCCAGGTTGGCAGCCAGGGCCAGGCAGAACAGCGGGAAGGCCAGCCGGCCGGGTACGAAGCACCAGGCCAGCAGCGGCTGGCCGGGCAGCAGGAAGCGCAGGTGGTCGAGGGCCATGCTGGCCAGCGCCAGCCACTTGACCAGGTCGAGGCCGCGCTCGCGCAGCTGGCCGTGCGCGCCGGGCGAGGGAGCCGGGAGGCTGGCCGTCACGGCGTGGAGAGGCTGGATGGCGGAGCGCCGGGGGGGCGGGTTCAGTCGCCGCGGTATTCGCAGCCGCTGGTGCAGGTTTCATGCACGCGCACGCGCGACAGCTCGGGCAGCAGCGGCTTGAGCTGCTGCCAGATCCACTTCGAGAGGTTCTCGCTGGTGGGGTTCTCGAGGCCGGGGATGTCGTTCAGGTAGTAGTGGTCGAGACGGTCATAGATCGGCTTGAAGATCGCCTTGATCTCGCCGAAGTCGCGGATCCAGCCGGTATAGGGATCGACCTCGCCCTCGATGTAGATCGCCACGCGGAACGAATGGCCGTGCAGACGCCCGCACTTGTGCCCCTGCGGCACATGGGGCAGGAGATGGGCGGCTTCGAAGGTGAATTCCTTGAACAGTTCCACGGCGACACTCACGGGCTGGAAAAAACCGCGACAGTCTACCAGCTTTGCCCCAGCGCCGGCGCGTGGGGGCCGGGCTGGCTCAGTCAGTGGTGCACATGCTCCTTGCCATCGGCATGCACGTGGACCTTCTTCTCCGGGGCTTCCGGCGCGGTGGCGACTGCCTGGGCGTGGCCATGGCCGTGGCTGTCGTCGTGGGGGGCGGCCGCCGGTGGCTGCGGGCTTTGCGCTGCTCCGGGGTCGCCGTGCTGCCGGCTGTGGTCGTGCATCTGCGTTTCCCCGCCGCCGTGGGAGTGACCGTCGCTGGCGGCCACCAGGGCGCGGTACTGCGCGACGTCCAG
>DASQBU010000027.1:0-4819 GCA_035635035.1 Pseudomonas sp. | reverse complement strand
CCAGCAGCTCGAGCAGAGCCTTGAACGCCTGGTCGAGCGCGAGCGTCGCCTGCAGGACGAGCGCCGCCAGCTGGCCGAGGACTCCGCCGACGCGCAGATCGAGGAGCTCGCCGAGCAGCTGGCCGCCGGCGAGCTGGAACTGGACGAGCTCCAGGCTGGCGACGAGCAACTGGCCGAGCGCCTGCAGACGATGCGCGAGCAGTTGCAGCAGGGCGGCCGCGAACAGCAGCAGGCGCAGGGCGAACTGCAGCGCCTCAGTGGCCGGCTGGCCTCGCTGGAGGCGCTGCAGCAGGCGGCGCTCGACCCCGGCGCCGGCGCCGCCGACTGGCTGCGCGAACAGGGCCTGCAGGAGCGGTCGCGACTGGCCGAGGGCCTGCGCGTCGAGCCGGGCTGGGAGCTGGCGGTGGAGACCGTGCTGGGCGCCGACCTGCAGGCGGTGCTGCTCGACGATTTCGCCGGCCTCGACCTCGCCGCGCTGGAGCAGGGCGAGCTGCGCCTGGCCTGCGCCGCGCCGGCGACGCCGCTGGCCGGCAGCCTGCTGGACAAGGTGCAGGCCCCCGTCGATCTGGCTGCCTGGCTGGGGCGGGTGCGCCCGGTCGAGTCGCTGGACGAGGCGCTGGCCGCCCGCGCCAGCCTGGCGGAGGGCGACAGCCTGATCAGCCGCGACGGCTACTGGGTCGGTCGGCATTTCCTGCGCGTGCGCCGCGCCAGCGAGGCGCAGAGCGGCCTGCTGGCGCGCGGCCGCGAGCTGGAGCGCCTGGCCGCCGAGCGTGAGGAGCAGGAGGCCGCGCTGGCGCTGCTGGAAGAGCGCCTGGCGCAGCTGCGCGACGAGCAGCAGGCCCAGGAGCAGGCGCGCGAGCAGCAGCGCCGGCGCATCCAGGAGGAAGGCCGCCGGCAGGCCGAGCTCAAGGCCCGGCTCTCGGCGCTGCAGGCCCGTCACGAGCAACTGGCCCTGCGCCGGCGCCGCCTCGACGAGGAGCTGGCCGAGCAGGCCGAGCAGCGCGCCCTCGAGGTCGAGCAGCTCGGTGAGGCGCGCCTGTACCTGCAGGATGCGCTGGATGCCATGGCCTGCGACACCGAGCAGCGCGAGCACCTGTTGGCGACGCGCGATGCCCTGCGCGAGCGCCTCGACCGTGCGCGCCAGGACGGTCGCCAGCACAAGGATCACGCCCATCAGTTGGCGGTGCGCATCGGCTCGCTGCGCGCCCAGCAGGATTCCACCCGCCAGGCGCTGGAGCGCCTGGAACTGCAGGCGGCGCGGCTGGTCGAGCGCTGCGAGCAGCTCAGCCTCAACCTCGAGGAAGGTGACGAGCCGCTGCAGGAGCTGCGCATGAAGCTCGAGGAGCTGCTCGAGCGGCGCATGGCGGTGGACGAGGAAATGCGCCTGGCGCGCCTGGCCCTCGACGATGCCGACCGCGAGCTGCGCGATGCCGAGAAGCGCCGCAGCAGCGCCGAGCAGCAGGCCCAGCTGCTGCGCGGCCAGCTCGAGCAGCAGCGCCTCGACTGGCAGACCCTCAGCGTGCGGCGCAAGACCCTCGAAGACCAGCTCGTCGAGGACCAGTACGACCTGCCGACGCTGCTGGCCAACCTGCCGGAGGCGGCCGCCGAGCGCGAGTGGGAGGGCCAGCTGGAGCAACTGGCCGCGCGCATCCAGCGCCTGGGGCCGATCAACCTCGCCGCCATCGAGGAATACCAGCAGCAGTCCGAGCGCAAGCGCTATCTGGATGCGCAGAACGACGATCTGGTGGAAGCGCTGGACACCCTGGAAAACGTCATCCGCAAGATCGACAGGGAAACCCGCAACCGTTTCAAGGAAACCTTCGACCAGATCAACGCCGGTCTGCAGGCGCTGTTCCCCAAGGTTTTTGGTGGCGGGCAGGCCTATCTGGAACTTACCGGCGAAGATCTACTCGATACTGGGGTGGCGATCATGGCGCGCCCGCCGGGCAAGAAGAACAGCACCATTCACCTGCTGTCCGGTGGCGAGAAGGCGCTGACGGCACTGGCCCTGGTATTCGCGATCTTCCAGCTCAATCCGGCGCCGTTCTGCATGCTCGACGAAGTGGATGCGCCGCTGGACGATGCCAACGTTGGTCGTTATGCCCGGCTCGTCAAGGAAATGTCACACAAAGTGCAGTTCATTTATATCACCCACAATAAAATCGCCATGGAAATGGCGGATCAGTTGATGGGTGTGACCATGCACGAGCCAGGCTGTTCGCGTCTGGTGGCGGTCAACGTGGAAGAAGCGGTGGCTCTGGCGGAAGCCTGATGTGACGAACGGTGTATAGTTTGTGTCGGCATGTTAATTTATGGGCCGATACCGCCGTTTCCGGTATATAAACTGTTCCGCCGCGCAAGAGTGGTGGGCACGTAATTGATTTGCCCGGGTTCTGATTAGGGGAATGTGTCTTTCATGGACATCGGTTTGCGCGAATGGCTGATCGTCATCGGTATTGTGGTGATCGGCGGAATCCTGTTCGACGGCTGGCGCCGCATGCGCGGCAGCAAGGCGCGCTTGAAGTTCAAGCTCGACCGCAGCGCCGCCAACCCGTCGGATGACGATGATCCCGAGCTGCTGGGCCCCTCGCGCGTGGTCGAGGAGCCGCGGGAACCGTCGCTGGACGAGCACGACCTGCCGGAAGCGGTGGTCGAGCCGCGCAGCAAGCGGCGCAGCGAGCCGGTTTCCGGCGATCTCGAGCTGGAGGCGGGCGAGCCGGTCATGGCACCGCTGCAGCCGAGCGCCGACGACCAGCGCGAGGAGCCGCGCAGCAAGCCCAAGGCAGCCGACAAGGCTCCCGAGAAGGTCGCGGCCAAGGTCGCCGACAAGGTCCGCGCCGCTGAAGCGGCTGCCGAAAAGACCGCCAAGCCGGCGCCGCGCAACCTGCCGCCGGTGGAGGAGGTGCTGGTGATCAACGTGGTGGCGCGCGATCCCGCCGGCTTCAAGGGGCCGGCGCTGCTGCAGAGCATCCTCGAGAGCGGCCTGCGCTTCGGCGACATGGACATCTTCCATCGCCACGAGAGCATGGCCGGCAACGGCGAGGTGCTGTTCTCCATGGCCAACGCCCTCCGTCCCGGCACTTTCGACCTGGACGACATCGACAACTTCAGCACCCGCGCGGTGAGCTTCTTCCTCGGCCTGCCCGGGCCGCGCCATCCCAAGCAGGCCTTCGACCTGATGGTGGCCGCCGCGCGCAAGCTGGCCCACGAGCTGGGCGGCGAACTGAAGGACGAGCAGCGCAGCGTGATGACGGCGCAGACCATCGAGCATTACCGCCAGCGCATCGTCGAGTTCGAGCGTCGCGCGCTGATGAACAAGCGTTGATATTTGATCTACCCAAAAGCAGCCCCGTGTTTTGCGCGGGGCTGCTTTTTTGCTTTATGGATGTCCACTGCCGATGACTAGCAACGTCGCCCAGCGCATCGAACAATTGCGCGCCGAACTCAACGAGCACAACTACCGCTATTACGTGCTCGACGAGCCGAGTGTGCCGGATGCCGAATACGATCGCCTGTTCAATGAACTGCGCACCCTCGAGGCGGCGCATCCCGAATGGGTGACGCCCGACTCGCCGACCCAGCGCGTCGGCGGGCAGGCGCTCGCCGAGTTCGGCCAGGTGCGCCACGAGATCCCCATGCTCAGCCTCGGCAACGCCTTCACCGAGGAGGATCTGCTCGGCTTCGACCGCGCGGTGCAGAACGGCCTCGGCCTGGCGGTGGGCGACCTGTTCGGTGGCGGTGGCGACGTCGAATACAGCTGCGAGCCCAAGCTCGACGGCCTGGCGGTCAGCCTGCGCTACGAGGACGGCGTGCTGGTGCGCGGCGCCACCCGCGGCGACGGCACGACCGGCGAGGATATCAGCGCCAACGTGCGCACCGTGCGCAACATCCCCCTGCGCCTGCATGGCGAGGGCTGGCCGCGGGTGCTGGAGGTGCGCGGCGAGGTGTTCATGCCCAAGGACGGCTTCGAGGCGCTCAATGCCCGGGCCATCGAGAGCGGCGGCAAGACCTTCGCCAACCCGCGCAACGCCGCCGCCGGCAGCCTGCGCCAGCTCGACCCGAAGGTCACCGCCAGCCGCCCGCTGGAGTTCTGCGCCTACGGCATCGGCCAGGTCGAGGGCGAGCTGCCGCATACCCACTTCGATCTGCTGCAGGCGCTCAAGGGCTGGGGCCTGCCGATCAGCCGCGAGCTCCGCCTGGCCCGGGGCGTGCAGGGCTGCCTGGACTACTACCGCGAGATCGGTGCGCGCCGCCAGGGCCTGGCCTACGACATCGACGGCGTGGTGTTCAAGGTCAACAACCTCGACGACCAGCAGCAGCTGGGCTTCCGGGCGCGCACCCCGCACTGGGCGATCGCCCACAAATTCCCCGCCCAGGAGGAGCTGACCGAGCTGCTCGACGTCGAGTTCCAGGTCGGCCGGACCGGCGCGGTCACCCCGGTGGCGCGCCTCAAGCCGGTGCAGGTGGCCGGGGTCACGGTGTCCAACGCCACCCTGCACAACATGGACGAGGTAGCGCGTCTGGGGCTGATGATCGGCGATACGGTGATCATCCGCCGCGCCGGCGACGTGATTCCGCAGGTCATGCAGGTGGTGGCCGAGCGCCGCCCGACCGATGCGCGGGCGGTGCAGATCCCCGAGCGCTGCCCGGTGTGTGGCTCGCACGTCGAGCGCACCCAGTTGGTCAAGCGCAGCAAGGGCAAGGCGCAGGTCAGCGAGGGTTCGATCTACCGCTGCGTCGGCCGGCTGAGCTGCCAGGCGCAGCTCAAGCAGGCGATCATCCACTTCGTGTCGCGCCGCGCCATGGACATCGACGGCCT
>DASQBU010000026.1:0-2261 GCA_035635035.1 Pseudomonas sp. | reverse complement strand
TGGTAGTGCTCGCGGTAGCGGCGCAGGGTGTCGGCGAAGTTGTGGCGCAGCGGATAGCTGCTCAGCTCGTGGGCGGCGCCCAGGCCGTCGTCGCGCAGCACCAGTTGCAGCGCCGGTGTGCTGGCGAGGATTTCGACCTTGCCGTCGAGGTCCAGGTCGAACGCCGCCAGCGGCGGACGGGGTTGCAGGGCGTCGAGCCCGGCTTCCACTTCGAGCAGGTTGTGCCACACCGCGCGGCGCAGATGCGGCAGGTAGAGGCCGCCGAACAGGCCGTGCCAGTAGGCGTCGTTGGCCTGGGCGCGGTACAGCGCGGCGACCAGTTCGGCCGGCGGCGCGGCGATCTCGGCCAGGCGCGCGGAGAGGCCCAGCATGCGCTTGTGCATCCAGTTGGCTTCCCCGTAGCGGCTGAGGAAGTTGCGCCAGATGCCGCCGCGCAGGAAGGGGCCGTGGCGTTCCAGGCGGCCAGCGGCCTTCTCGGCGTCGAGCAACTGACCATAGACGGCGGCGGCCTCTGACGGCAGCGTCCACTGGTTCATCTCGCGGTAGGCGGTGCTCGGCAGGTAGACCAGGCCGCGGCTCGGCTGGCCCGCATGGAACTCGGCGTAGGTGGCGGTGCGGATCTTCGCGCTGGCCAGCACGCCCTCGATCAGGGCGCGCAGCCAACCGCGCTGGTAGACCCACTCGTGGGTTTCCGGCCAGATGCCGAACTTCTCGATGTCGTCGAAATAGATGGCGGCGGCCTGGCCGCGTTCGGCCTGGCTCTCCAGCTGGGCGATCACTTCCTCGGCAGGCGCGAAGGGCATGCGGTAGCGCAGCGCCTCGGAGATCGGGAACAGGTCGAGGCGGATGCCGCCTTCCTCGGTGCTGAAGTAGCCGTCGAGCTCCTCGACCGGCTTGCCGGTGCACCGCAGGTGGTAGTCGTCGACCATCACGTAGCGGATGCCGGTCTGCGCCAGCGCCGGCACCACCGCGGACTCCCACACCCGCTCGGTCAGCCAGGCGCCCTGGGGCGCCACGCCGGTCCAGGCGGCGAGCTTGGCGTTGAGGGTGGCCAACTGGCCGATCCGGTCGCGCGGCGGGATGGCGGCGAGCACCGGCTCGGTATCGCCGGAGCTGAACAGCTCGACCTGCCCGCGGCGGACCATTGCGGCGAGCAGCGCCAGGTCGGCCGGGAAGCGCTGGCGCAGCCAGTCGAGCAGCCAGCCGGAGACATGGACCGAGAAGCGGAAGGCCGGATAGTCGTGCAGGGTCCGCAGGAACGGGGCGTAGCAGCGCTGGTGCGCTTCTTCGATGACCGCGGGAAAGTTGCCGACCGGCTGGTGGGCATGCACGCCGAACAGCAGGGTGACGGCATGGGACATGATCGGCCTCGGCGACTCAGGTGGCGCGGCGCATGGTGCCGCCATCCTGCACGGCGGTCCCGCGGCCGATGGGCTGCTCCAGGCTGGCCGGGGCCGGCAGTTCGAGCAGGCGGTACAGGGCCTTGAGGTTGTCGCGCAGCAGGCGGTCGAAGGCGGCCGCCGAATGCTGGCCGTCGTCGCTGCCCAGCCACCAGAACCAGTCCGAGCCTTCGCACACGGCCAGGCGCTGCAGCACCTGTTCCCGGCGCTCGGCACTCAGTTGCTCGTCGGCGAGGAGGCGGTCGGCGCACTGCTTGGCGGCGCACAGCAGTTCCCAGGCCCGATTCTTGTCGGGATGGCCGATCCAGGTCGCCAGCGTGCCGGCCACCCAGCTGCCGGCGGTCAGCCGCGGTAGCCGCGCGCGGCGGTCGCGATGGGTGAGGGCGGCCTGGCCGAGGCTGACGGTGCGGATGTGCTCGCTCTGCTCCAGGGCCTCGTACAGGTTGTTGAAGAAGAACCAGCCGTTGTACGGGTAGTACTCCCAGGCGTTCTCGCCGTCGAGGAACACCGGGATCAGGCTGCGCGGGTCGGCCTGGTGAATGGCCTGCAGCGCGGCCATGAAGTGCTCGCTGGCGTCGCGTCCGTGCCATTTCTCGTACTCGAAGCCGATCAGGTCGGAGAGCTGCTCGTGGCGGAAGAACAGGGTGATATCGCCCGGCAGGCCTTCTGGGGCCTCCCAGGGCGTGCCGACGCTGGCGCCTGCGCCGGCCGAGTGCTCGAGCACGGCCTGGCTGCTCGCCGTCCAGAGCAGATCGGTTTCGGCGAGCTGGCGGAGAAAGGCGTCAGATAGGGCGCCCTCGGCCGGCCATAGCCCACTGCAGGGCCGCCCGAAGCGACGTCGGTGGCTGGCGCGGGCCGCCT
>DASQBU010000025.1:0-3140 GCA_035635035.1 Pseudomonas sp. | reverse complement strand
GAAGCATCGCCGGTAGCGTTCCTCCTGGCCGAGATAGGCACGGAACGTCCCAGGCCACGGCTGCTTCAGGGCCAGTTCGCCGATGGCCTCGGCGCCGAGCATGTCCAGCGAACCGTCCTCGCGCCGGCGGACGATGGCCGCCTCGATGCCCGGCAGCGGCTGGCCCATCGAGCCGGGCTTGATCGGCAGGGCCGCGGTGTTGGCCAGCATGATGCCGCCGGTTTCGGTCTGCCACCAGTTGTCGTGGATCGGCAGGCCGAGCACCTCCTGGCCCCACCACACCGCCTCCGGGTTGAGCGGCTCGCCGACGCTGGCGACGAAGCGCAGCGCGGGATACGGGTGGGCGCGGGCCAGCTGGTCGCCGGCCTTCATCAGCAGGCGGATAGCGGTGGGCGCGGTGTACCAGACGCTGACCTTCTCGCCCCTGAGGATGCTGTACCAGCGCACCGCGTCGAACTCGCCGCAGTCGACCACGCTGGTCACGCCGAGCAGCAGCGGGGCGAGGATGCCGTAGGAGGTGCCGGTGACCCAGCCGGGGTCGGCGGTGCACCAGAACACGTCGTCCGGGTGCAGGTCGAGGGCGTACTTGCCGGTGACGTAATGGGTCAGCGCCGCGCCATGCACGTGCAGCGCGCCCTTGGGCGTGCCGGTGGTGCCGCTGGTGAAGTGCAGCAGCGAGGGGCTGTCGGCGCTGGTCGGCGCCACCGCGAAGTCGTCGCCGGCCTGGTCCAGCTGCTGGCGCAGGTCGTGGGTGCCGGCGATGTGCACCGTGCCGCCGTTGTCGTCGAACAGCAGCACGTGCCTGAGCAGCGGCAGCCGGTCGCGGATCGCCGCCACCTTGCGCCGGTACAGCGACTCGCTGGTCAGCAGCACGCTGCCCTCGCCGAGGCGCAGGCGGGTCTCCAGCGGCTCCGGGCCGAAGGCGGAAAACAGCGGCGACACCACGCAGCCGGCCTTGAGGCCGCCGAGCACGCCGAGGTACAGCTCCAGGCCGCGGTTGCACAGCACGAACAGCCGCGCGCCGGGCTGCACGCCGAGGTTGCGCAGTGCGCCGGCGAAGCGGGAAGTCAGCCGCGCCAGCTCGCCGTAGCTGACCTCGCGGCGGCAGCCGTCGCGGAACAGCAGGCGCAGGGCGGTGTGCTCGCGCAGCGGTCCGGCGGCATGGCGGTCGACCGCCTCGAAGGCCAGATTGAGGCCGCCGCCGGGCAGGCCGCTCAGGCCCTTCGCTTCTTCCGCCCAGGAGAAGGCGGCGCGCGCCTCCGCAGTGGCCGGCCAGTTGGGCGTCACCCGCAGCTCGGCGGGCGTCTTGTCGATGCGGTTCGCGCGCATGGCGTCACTCCATGCCCGGCATGGGCGGTTCATGTTCGTGCTCGTCCTTGCCGGGGACCTCGGTCAGGGTCGCCTCGGTGAGCAGCAGCACGCTGGCCACCGATACCGCGTTCTCCAGGGCGATGCGCACCACCTTGGTCGGGTCGACGATGCCGGCCGCGTACATGTCGACGTACTGGTTGGTCGAGGCGTCGAAGCCCACCGGGCCGGCCTCGGCCAGCATGCGCGCGACCACCACGCCGGCGTCCACCGCCGAGTTCTCGGCGATGCTGCGGGTCGGCGCCTCCAGGGCGCGACGGAGGATCTGCACCCCGGTCTTCTCGTCGCCGGCGCACTGCTCCTCCAGTGCGGCCAGCGCCGGCACTGCGCGCAGCAGGGCCATGCCGCCGCCGGGGACGATGCCTTCCTCGATGGCCGCGCGGGTGGCGGCGATGGCGTCGTCGAGGGCGTCCTTCTTGGTCTTCATCTCCGCCTCGGTGGGCGCGCCGACGCGGATCACCCCGACGCCGCCGGCCAGCCGCGCCAGGCGCTCCTGCAATTTTTCGCGGTCGTAGTCGCTGCTCGCCGCCTCGATCTGCTTGCGGATCTGCGCGATGCGCGCCTCGATGGCCTCGTGGCGCCCGCCGCCGCCGATCAGCGTGGTGCTCTCCTTGTCGACCACCACGCGCTTGGCGCGGCCGAGCTGGCGCAGCTCGACCTGCTCGAGGCGCAGGCCCAGCTCGCTGGAGATCACCTGGCCGGCGGTGAGCACGGCGATGTCCTGCAGCATCTCCTTGCGCCGGTCGCCGAAGCCCGGCGCCTTCACCGCCACCGCGCGCAGCACGCCGCGGATCTGGTTGACCACCAGGGTGGCCAGCGCCTCGCCCTCGATGTCCTCGGCGATGAACAAGAGCGGGCGGCCGCTCTTGGCGATCTGTTCGAGCAGCGGCACCAGCTCCTTGAGCAGGCCGATCTTGTGGTCGCAGAGCAGCAGGAAGGGGTCTTCCAGCACCGCCTGCATCTTCTCGGCGTCGGTGATGAAGTAGGGCGAGATGTAGCCGCGGTCGAAGCGCATGCCCTCGACCACGTCGACCACCGTCTCGGTGGTCTTGGATTCCTCGACGGTGATCACCCCCTCGCCGCCGACCTTCTCCAGCGCGTCGGCCACCAGCTCGCCGATGCGCTCCTCGTTGTGCGCCGAGATGGCCGCCACCTGGGCCTTCTCCTTGCGCGTCTGCACGGTGCGCGACTGCGCCTTGAGCGAGTCGATGGCCGCCTGCAGGCCGCGATCCAGGCCGCGCTTGAGGTCGATGGCGCTGGCGCCGGCGACCACGTTGCGCACGCCGTCGGCGAGGATGGCGTGGGCCAGCACGGTGGACGTGCTGGTGCCGTCGCCCACCGCCTCGCCGGTGCGCTCGGCGGCCTGGCGCAGCATCTGCGCGCCGAGGTTCTCCTCGGGGTCCTCCAGTTCGACCTGCTTGGCGATGGTTACCCCGTCGTTGCACACCGTCGGCGTGCCCCACTTCTTCTGGATCAGCACCGACTTGGATTTGGGTCCCAGGGTCACGCGGATCGCGTCGGCCAGCTGGGTGGCGCCGCGCAGCACCTTCTCGCGCGCGGCGTTGCGGAACAGCAGCTTGGTGTGGGGCATCGGAGCGCCTCCCTCGTCGTGGGGCGGCGGCGGGATCGGCTCGCCGTCGGAGTCCTTTCAGCGTAGCGAGGGGTGAGGGAGTTCGCCGCGCCGGCGGGGCGAGCGGCCAGCGTCTTGCCGTGACGCGGGCCGAATGTTCGCGCCCGGTACGAGAGCCAGGCCGTTGGGGAGGTCGGCTGAG
>DASQBU010000024.1:0-6874 GCA_035635035.1 Pseudomonas sp. | reverse complement strand
GCGGATGGCGGAAGTCGCGCACCCGCGAGTCGGCGACCAGCGCCTGGCGGCCGCGCGACAGGAAGGCATCCAGCAGCGGCAGGTTGGCGCGGTCGTAGAGCACGTCGGCGACCAGGATCAGGTCGAAGCGATCACGCTCGGCGAAGAAGTCCGCCGAGTAGCCCAGCTCCACGCCGTTCAGCGCCGCGTTGGCGCGGCAAGCGGCCAGCGCCAGCGGGTCGAGGTCGCAAGCCACCACCTCGGCGGCGCCGGCGCGCGCCGCGGCGATGCCGGCCACCCCGCTGCCGGCGCCGAAGTCCAGCACGCGCTGGCCGCGCACCCACTCGGGCCGCTCGGCCAGCCAGCGCGCCAGCGCCAGGCCGCTGGCCCAGCAGAAGCACCAGTACGGCGGCTCCTCGAGGATGCGCCGGGTTTCCTCGGCGTCGAACGCGCGGTCCATGTTGGCGGGGTCGAGCAGCCACAGGCGCAGGTCGCTGCCGGGCAGTGCACTGGCGGTCAGGCGCGCGTCGCCGAGCAGGGCGTGCAGCGGTTCGAGCAGTTCGGCGGGCGGGACGGGCATGGGGCGGCTCCGGCAGGGAATCGGCCGCCCTTATAACCCGTCGGCGGCGGCTTGTCTTGGGGGCGCCATCGGGTACCATGGCCGCCAATCCCATCCCCCGGCCGAGCCCCCATGCATTGTCCCTTCTGCGGCGCCAACGACACCAAGGTCATCGACTCGCGACTGGTCGCCGAGGGCCAGCAGGTGCGCCGGCGCCGCGAGTGCCTGGCCTGCCAGGAGCGCTTCACTACCTTCGAGACCGCCGAGCTGGTGATGCCGCGGCTGATCAAGTCCGACGGCACCCGCCAGCCGTTCGACGAGGACAAGCTGCGCGCCGGCATGCAGCGCGCGCTGGAGAAGCGCCCGGTGAGCGTCGAGCGCCTCGAGGAGGCGATCGCCCACATCAAGCACAAGCTGCGCGCCACCGGCGAGCGCGAGGTCAAGTCGCGGGTGCTCGGCGAGCTGGTGATGGACGAGCTGCGCCGCCTCGACGAGGTGGCCTACATCCGCTTCGCCTCGGTGTACCGTCGCTTCCAGGACCTCGACCAGTTCCGCGAGGAAATCGAGCGCCTGTCCCGCGAACCCAGCAAGGGTTGATCCCATGCAAGACTCCGTTCAGGCCTGCGACCAGGCCCACATGGCCCGCGCGCTGCAGCTGGCGCGCCTCGGGCTGTTCTCCACCCATCCCAACCCGCGGGTCGGCTGCGTGATAGTCGCCCCGCACGGCGAGATCGTCGGCGAGGGCTGGCACGTGCGTGCCGGCGAGCCGCACGCCGAGGTGCACGCGCTGCGCCAGGCCGGCGCGCGGGCGCGCGGCGCCACCGCCTACGTCACCCTCGAACCGTGCAGCCACCACGGGCGCACCCCGCCGTGCGCCGAGGCGCTGGTGCAGGCCGGCGTCGGCCGGGTGGTGGCGGCCATGCAGGACCCCAACCCGCTGGTCGCCGGCCGCGGCCTGGCGCGCCTGCGCGCCGCCGGCATCGAGGTGAGCAGCGGGGTGCTGGAGGCCGAGGCGCGCGAGCTGAACGCCGGCTTCGTCAAGCGCATGGAGCAGGGCCTGCCGCTGGTGCGGGTCAAGCTGGCGATGAGCCTGGACGGGCGCACCGCGATGGCCAGCGGCGAGAGCCAGTGGATCACCGGGCCGCAAGCGCGCGCCGCCGTGCAGCGCCTGCGCGCGCGCTCCAGCGTGGTGCTCAGCGGCGCCGACACCGTGCTGGCCGACAACGCGCGGCTCACCGTGCGCGCCGACGAGCTGGGCGTCGAGCCTGAGCAGGCGGCGCTGGCCGCCAGCCGGTCGCCGCTGCGCGTGCTGGTCGACGGCCAGCTGCGCGTGCCGCTGTCGGCGGCCTTCTTCCAGGCCGGCCCGGCCTGGGTGGCCTGCTGCGACGCCGACGGGCGCGGCGCGGAGTACCGCGCCGCCGGCCACGAGCTGCTCTGCCTGCCGCGCGGCGACGGCCACGTCGACCTGCGCGCCCTGCTCGGCGAGCTGGCCGCCGCCGGCGCCAACGAGGTGCTGGTCGAGGCGGGGCCGCGGCTGGCCGGCGCCTTCGCCCGCGAGGGGCTGGTCGACGAGTACCGCATCTTCATGGCGCCGCAGCTGCTCGGTTCCAGCGCCCGGCCGCTGCTCGACTGGCCGCTGGAGCAGATGGCCGAGGCGCCGCAGCTGGCGATCCGCGACATCCGCGCGGTGGGCCGCGACTGGCAGATCGTCGCCGTCCCGGCCTGACGCCCGTGTCCGGGGGCACTTGGTGCCCCCGGACACGGGCGCGCTGCTCCGCAGCGGCAAAAATATGGTACAAAGCCGCACGCGGTCGCCAACGGCCGCGACGTTCTCAGGGCGGGGTGCAATTCCCCACCGGCGGTGATGGCGCAGCCTGCGTCCGAGCCCGCGAGCGCCTGCTCCCCCTCCGCGGGGCGGCGGGGTCAGCAGATCCGGTGCGATCCCGGAGCCGACGGTCACAGTCCGGATGATAGAGAGCGGGATTCCTGCCACGGGGCGGCCCATCCGCGCCCGCGAAATCCCTTCCTGTCCAGCCCTGTTTTGTCCAAAACAGGAGTTCGACCATGCAAACCAACAGCTCCAGCGCAGTGCGGGAGGCCTGATGTTCACCGGAATCATCGAAGCCATCGGCAGCATCCGCGCCATGACTCCCCGCGGCGGCGACGTGCGCGTCCAGGTCGCCACCGGCAAGCTCGATCTCGGCGACGTCAAGCTCGGCGACAGCATCGCGGTCAACGGCACCTGCCTGACCGTGGTGGAACTGCCCGGCGACGGCTTCTGGGCCGACGTCAGCCGCGAGACCATCGCGCGCAGCGCCTTCAGCGACCTCAAGGTCGGCAGCCGGGTCAACCTGGAGAAGGCGCTGACCCCGACCACCCGCCTCGGCGGCCACCTGGTCAGCGGCCACGTCGACGGCGTCGGCGAGATCGTCTCGCGCGCCGACAATGCCCGCGCCATCCAGTTCCGCGTGCGCGCGCCGCGCGAGCTGGCCAAGTACATCGCCCTCAAGGGCTCGATCACCGTCGACGGGGTGAGCCTGACGGTCAACGCGGTGGACGGCGCCGAGTTCGAGCTGACCATAGTCCCGCACACCCTGCAGGAAACCATCATGGCCGACTACCAGAGCGGCCGGCGGGTCAACCTCGAGGTCGACCTGCTGGCGCGCTACCTGGAGCGCCTGCTGCTCGGCGAACAGGCCGCCGAGCCGCGCGCGTCCGGCATCAGCGAGGCGTTCCTCGCCGAACACGGCTTCCTCAAGGGCTGAGCCGCTTTTTCCATCACGAATTCACAGGGGGTGCCCGTGGCACTCAACAGCATCGCCGAACTGATCGAAGACATCCGCCAGGGCAAGATGGTCATCCTCATGGATGACGAAGACCGCGAGAACGAGGGTGACCTGATCATGGCCGCCGAATGCGTGCGCGCCGAGGACATCAACTTCATGGCCAAGCACGCGCGCGGCCTGATCTGCATGCCGATGGACCGCGCGCGCTGCGAGCGCCTCGGCCTGCCGCTGATGGTGCAGCGCAACGGCTCGGGCTTCGGCACCAAGTTCACCGTGTCCATCGAGGCCGCCGAAGGCGTCACCACCGGCATCTCCGCCGCCGACCGCGCGCGCACCGTGCAGGTCGCCGCGGCGCGCGACGCGGTGGCCGCGGACATCGTCAGCCCCGGGCACATCTTCCCGCTGATGGCCCAGGCCGGCGGCGTGCTGGCGCGTGCCGGCCACACCGAGGCGGCCTGCGATCTGGCGCGCATGGCCGGCTTCGGCGCCAGCGGGGTGATCTGCGAGATCATGAACGACGACGGCACCATGGCCCGCCGCCCGGAGCTGGAGAAGTTCGCCGCCGAGCACGGCATCAAGATCGGCACCATCGCCGAGCTGATCCACTACCGGCTGGTCCACGAGCGCACCGTCGAGCGCGTTTCCGAGCGCAGCCTGGACAGCGAGCTGGGCCAGTTCCAGCTGATCACCTACCGCGACCAGGTCGAGGGCCAGGTGCACCTGGCGCTGGTCAAGGGCGAGATCCAGGCCGAGACGCCGACCCTGGTGCGCGTGCACAACATGGACCCGCTGCGCGACCTGCTCGGCATCAAGCGCCCCGGGCGCTGGAGCCTGCGCGCCGCCATGCAGACGGTCGAGGCGCAGGGCAGCGGCGTGGTGCTGCTGCTCAACCACGCGATCAGCGGTAACGAGCTGCTGGCGCTGGTCGAGGAGCAGCTCGGCGGCGCCAAGCCGGCCGAGCCGACCACCTACAGCACGGTGGGCGCCGGCTCGCAGATCCTCCGCGATCTGGGCGTGCGCAAGATGCGCCTGCTCAGCTCGCCGGTGCGCTTCAACGCGATATCCGGCTTCGACCTGGAAGTTGTAGAATACGTGACCTGCGAATAGCACTGTCCGCGAACATCCTCTCGGGGCGCACTGGCGCCCCGGCTCTTTATCTGGAATCCGTCCCATGACCCTGAAGACCATCGAAGGTACCTTCATCGCCCCCAAAGGCCGCTACGCCCTGGTGGTCGGCCGCTTCAACAGCTTCGTCGTGGAGAGCCTGCTGCAGGGCGCCATCGACGCCCTGGTGCGTCACGGCGTCAGCGAGAGCGAGCTGACCGTGATCCGCGCGCCGGGCGCCTTCGAGATCCCCCTGGTGGTGCAGAAGGTCGCCCAGCGCGGCGAGTTCGACGCCATCATCGCCCTCGGCGCGGTGATCCGCGGCGGTACCCCGCACTTCGAATACGTCGCCGGCGAGTGCACCAAGGGCCTGGCCCAGGTGTCCCTGCAGTTCGGCGTGCCGGTCGCCTTCGGCGTGCTGACCGTCGACTCCATCGAGCAGGCCATCGAGCGCTCCGGCACCAAGGCCGGCAACAAGGGTGCCGAAGCCGCGCTGTCCGCCCTGGAAATGGTCAGCCTGCTGGCGCAGCTGGAGGCCAAGTGAGCGAGCACGACAAGCCGGCAGGCAAGCCCGCCAAGCCGAACAAGATCGCCATGCGCCAGAAGGCGCGCAGCCTGGCCGTGCAGGCGCTGTACTCCTGGCAGATGGCCGGCCAGTCGCTCAACGAGATCGAAGCGCAGTTCCGCACCGACAACGACTTCAGCGACGTCGACGGCGCCTACTTCCACGAGATCCTCCACGGCGTGCCGCGCCTGAAGGGCGAGCTGGACGAGGCCTTCCTGCCGTGCCTCGACCGTCCGCTGGACGAGGTCGATCCGGTCGAGCTGGCGATCCTGCGCCTGTCCACCTACGAGCTGCGCAACCGCGCCGACGTACCCTACCGCGTGGTGATCAACGAAGGCATCGAGCTGGCCAAGGTCTACGGCGCCACCGACGGCCACAAGTTCGTCAACGGCGTGCTCGACAAGCTGGCCCCGCGCCTGCGCGGCGCCGAAGCGCGCGGCAAGCGCGGCTGATCCGCCGCGCATGGCCGCGCTCGGCGAATTCGAGCTGATCCGCCGCTACTTCGCGGCGGCCGCCAGCGCCGCGCCGGCCCCCGGCGTGGCACTGGGCATCGGCGACGACTGCGCGCTGCTGCAGCTCGGCCCCGGCGAACAGCTGGCGGTGTCCACCGACAGCCAGGTCGCCGGGGTGCACTTCCCCACCGATCCCGATCCCTTCCTGCTCGCCCAGCGCGTGCTGGCCGCCGCCGCCAGCGACCTGGCGGCGATGGGCGCCGCACCGCTCGGCTTCACCCTGGCGCTGACCCTGCCGGCCGCCGACCCGGTCTGGCTGGAAGCCTTCGCCCGCGGTCTCGACGCCATGGCGCGCGCCTGCGGCCTGGCGCTGATCGGCGGCGACACCACCCGCGGCCCGCTCAACCTCAACGTCACCGTGTTCGGCCGCCTGCCGGCCGGCCAGGCGCTGCGCCGCAGCGGCGCGCGCCCCGGCGACCTGCTGTGCATCGGCGGGCCGACCGGCGAGGCGGCGGCGGCGCTGCCGCTGGTGCTCGGCGAACGCCCGGCCCGCGGCGCGGCGGACCAGCGCCTGCTGGCGCAGTACTGGACGCCGCAGCCGCAGCTGGCCCTCGGCCAGGCGCTGCGCGGCCTGGCCAGCGCGGCGCTGGACGTTTCCGACGGCCTGCTCGCCGACTGCGGGCACATCGCCGCGCAGTCCGCCGTGCGCCTGGTCATCGACGCCGGCCGGCTGCCGCTCAGCGCGGCGCTGCGCGCGATGGCCGGCGAACGCGCTCTGCCCCTGGCGCTCAGCGGCGGCGACGACTACGTGCTGGCCTTCACCCTGCCGCCCGAGCACGCCACCGCGCTGCGCCTCAGCGGCCTGCCGTTCCACATCGTCGGCCGCGTCGTCGCCGGCAGCGGCGTGCAGGTGCTGGATGGCGCCGGCCGCGACATCACTCCCGCCGCCGGCGGCTACCAGCATTTCGGAGGCAACGATGGGCAAGCCTGAACGCCCGGACGTGGCGCCGGCGTCGATCTGGCGCGATCCCTGGCAGTTCGTCGCCTTCGGCTTCGGCTCCGGGGCGATGCGCAAGGCGCCCGGCACCTGGGGCACCCTGGTCGGCCTGCTGTTCGTGCCGGCGCTGCAGCTGCTGCCGAGCTGGGGCTACGGCGCGATCCTGCTGCTCGCTTCGCTGTTCGGCTGCTGGTTGTGTGGCAAGGTATCCCGCGATCTGGGCGTGCACGATCACGGCGGCATTGTCTGGGACGAGATCGTCGGCATCTGGCTGACCTGCTGGCTGGCGCCGCCGGGCTGGCCCTGGCTGCTGGCCGGTTTCGCCCTGTTCCGCCTGCTGGACATCTGGAAGCCCTGGCCGATCCGCTGGGTCGACCGCCAGGTGCACGGCGGCACCGGCATCATGCTCGACGACCTGCTCGCCGGCGCCGG
>DASQBU010000023.1:0-9274 GCA_035635035.1 Pseudomonas sp. | reverse complement strand
CTCCAGCACGTCGTTGGTCGGGTTCATGATCCGGCTGTAGATGTTGCCGGCGACCTTGAGGTCGAACAGGTCGGCGCCGTGCTGGGTGTCGTCGAAGGCGAAGGAGGTGGTCTGGTAGATCGGTACCGCCACCGCCTTGGTAGTCGGATCGGGGCTGTAGCCGGCGTGGATGGCCAGGGTTTCCGCTTTCATGCACACATTCCTTCGAGGCAGGAGAAAGCGCGCAGGATGCCGAGGCGGCGGCGGGTGGTCAATGACCTGCGGCAGGCCGGGAGGCGCTGCTCAGACCGATATATTCTGGGCTTATGCCGCCGGAGTCGGCGACAGGCCGCGCGCCGGCGGTTATGTTCGGCAGCGGCCGCGACGGGCGGCGGCGACGGAGGAGGCATGGCGATGTTCATCGGCGGCGACGCGCTGGAAGAGGAGATCGGCCGCAAGCTGGCCGAAGCCGAGGCGGCCGGCCAGCTCAAGGGCGGGCGCGGCCAGCCGCTGCAGATCGACGAGGCCTGGCTGCAGACCCCGCCGGGGCTGCGCATGAGCTTCCAGGTGATGAAGAGCGCCGGGGTGCCGCCGGCCGAGGTCGAGCTGTTCCACCAGCGCGCCCAGCTGCGCGCGGCGGTGGCGGCGGCCGGCGATGCGCCGACCCGCGCGCGCCTGCAGCGGCAACTGGCCGAGCTGGAGCAGGACCTCGCCTTCCGCCTGGAGGCGCTGCGCCGCCTCGGCCAGCAGGGCTGATCAGGACGAGCAGCTGATCTCCAGGCGCTTGCCCCATTCCGGCGGCGGCGCGGCGTAGTCGTCCATGCCGGCCTGCGCGGCGAACGGCCGGCCCAGCACGGCGTGCAGCTCGCGCACCGGCGCGTAGTCGCCGCGCTCCGCCGCCTCGATGGCCCGTTGCGCCAGGTAGTTGCGCAGCACGTACAGCGGGTTGACCGCGTGCATGCGCGCGCGGCGCGCGTCCTCGTCGTCGGCACCGTCGCGGGCGAGGCGCGCCAGGTAGTCGGCGCTCCAGGCGTCGAAGCCGGCCAGGTCGACGAACTCCTCGCGCAGTGCCTGCAGCGCCTGCGCCGCGGGGGCGTCGCCGAGGCGGCGGAAGAAGCGGCTGTAGTCGACGCCGCCCTGCTGCATCAGCGCCAGCAGGCGCTGCACCAGGCGCTCGTCGTCGTCCTCGTCGCGGCGCAGGCCGAGGCGCAGGCGCATGCGCGCCAGGTAGGCGTCCTGGTAGCGCGGCAGGAAGCTGCCGAGCGCCTCGCGCAGCGCCTCGACCGGGGCCAGCGGGGTCAGCGCCTGGCCCAGCGCGGAGAGGTTCCAGTGGGCGATCGGCACCTGGTTCTCGAAGCTGTAGCGGCCGGCGTCGTCGGAGTGGTTGCAGACGTGGCCGGCGTCGAAGTCGTCGAGGAAGCCGTAGGGGCCGTAGTCGAAGGTCAGGCCGAGCAGCGACATGTTGTCGGTGTTCATCACCCCGTGGCAGAAGCCGTAGGCCTGCCACAGGGCGAGCAGCCCGGCGGTGCGCGCGACCACCGCGGCGAACAGCGCGGCGAACGGCTGCTCCTGCCCGCGGCACTCGGCGAAGTGGCAGTCCAGGGCGTGCTCGGCGAGCTGGCGCAGGGCGTCGTGCTGGCGGGTGTAGTAGAAGAACTCGAAGTGGCCGAAGCGCAGGTGGCTGGGTGCCAGGCGCAGCAGCGCGGCGGCGCTCTCGCGGCGCTCGCGGTACACCGGGGTGTCCGAGGCGACCACCGCCAGGGCGCGGGTGGTGGGAATGCCCAGCGCCGCCAGCGCTTCGCTGGCGAGGAATTCGCGGATCGAGCTGCGCAGCACCGCGCGGCCGTCGCCCATCCGCGAGTAGGGGGTGGAGCCGGCGCCCTTGAGGTGCAGGTCCCAGTGCTCGCCGGCGGCGTTGACCACCTCGCCGAGCAGCAGGCCGCGGCCGTCGCCGAGCTGCGGGTTGTAGGCGCCGAACTGGTGGCCGGAGTAGACCATCGCCAGCGGCTCGGCGTCCTGCCACAGCTTGTGCCCGGCGCACAGCTCGACCAGTTCGGCGCGCGCCGCCTCGCCCGGGTCGAGGTCGAGCAGCGCCATGGCCGCCGGGCTGGCCACCACCAGGCGCGGCCGCTCCAGCGGCTGCGGCGCCACGCGGGTGGAGAAGGTGTCGCCCAGGCGGGCGAAACGGTTGTCGAATTCGAGCTGGTCGAGGGTTTTCACGGCGGCCTCCGGCAATTCCCGAGCATTGTGCTGGGAATTGCCGCGGGCCGTCCAGTCAGCGGCGCCGGCTCAGTCGCGCGCCACCTTGGCCGTCGGGGCGGCGGGTGGCAGCGCCTGGCCACTGACCAGCTGCAGCTGCTGGCCGTGCATGTTCTTCAGCAGCACGTCGAGCTGGCGGAAGGCGATGTCGATGTCGTGCTCGCGGAACTGGCGCTCGATCTCGCGGTTGATCTCGTCGATCGCCGCGTTGCGGTCGCCCAGCTCGCGCACGTGGATGCGCAGCTCGTGGTCGAGGGTGCTCTCGCCGAAGGTGAGGAAGTACACCATCGGCTCCGGCTCCTGCAGCACCCGCGGGTTGGCGCGGGCGATGCCGAGCAGCAGGCGGCGCACCAGGTCGAGGTCCGAGCCGTAGGCCACGCCGATCTTGATGGTGACGCGGGTGACGGTGTCGGTCAGCGACCAGTTGATCAGCTGGCTGGTGATGAAGGTCTTGTTCGGCGTGATGATTTCCTTGCGGTCCGAGTCGACGATGGTGGTCGCGCGGATGCGGATCTTGCTCACCGAGCCGGACAGGTTGCCGATGGTCACCATGTCGCCGATGCGCACCGGGCGCTCGAACAGGATGATCAGGCCGGAGATGAAGTTGGCGAAGATCTCCTGCATGCCGAAGCCGATACCCACCGACAGCGCGGCGACCAGCCACTGCAGCTTGTCCCAGCTCAGGCCGAGGGTCGACAGGGTGCTGACCAGGCCGAAGGCGAGGATCGCGTAGGACAGCAGGGTGGTCGCCGCGTAGGCGCTGCCCTGGGCCAGCTCGAGGCGCGACAGCACCAGCATCTCCAGCAGACCGGGCAGGTTGCGCGAGAGGATCAGGGTGATGGCCAGGATCACCCCGGCGCCGATCAGGTCGCCGAGGCTGATCGGCACCTTGCTGGCCTCCGCGCCGCTGCCGCTGGTGTACTCGTAGAGGGTCACGCTGTCGAGGTAGGTGAACACCGCCAGCAGGTCGGCCCAGACGAAGTAGAAGATGCCGACGAAGGCCAGCAGCAGGACCAGGCGGACCAGGCGCAGGGTCTGCTGGTTGACCTGCTCGATGGCCAGGGTCGGTTCCTCGATCACTTCGCCTTCGGCGCCCTCGCGCTGCAGGTTCTGCCGGCGCGTATGGGCGCGCTGCATGGCCAGGCGGCGGGAGGCGAGGTCGACGCCGCGCATCACCGCGGCTTGCAGCACCGACCAGATGGCGATGATGTACAGGCTGTCGAGCAGGCGGCCGGTGAGCTTGAGCGCCGTGTAGTAGTAGCCGAAGCCGACCGCCACCACCAGGCCGAGCGGCAGGCCGACCAGCAGCAGGCCGGCGATGAAGTGCAGCACCCGTGAGCCGAAGAACGGCGGCTGGTTGAGCATGATGCGCAGCAGGATGCCGCTCATCAGCAGGAAGCCGGCGAGGACGATGAAGATGCCCAGCACGTCCTCGGCCAGCCCGCTGAGCTGGCGCTCGGCGATGCTCACCACCAGCACCATCGGCATCACCACCAGGCCGAGCTGGCGCACCAGGCGGTAGAGCTTGCGCACCCGCTCCGGTTCCCAGCCGAAGTGCCGCTCGCCGACGCTGCCGGGGGCCAGCAGCCGGTAGCTGACGGCGAACACGCTCATCGCCTGGGCCAGCTTGAGCAGCGACTCGCCGAAGATGGTGGTGCCTTCCTGCGGGTCCTGGATCAGCACCACGCCGCAGGCGGCGACGATCAGCGGCGCCGGCAGCACCAGCAGGAAGTGGCAGAGCACCGCCAGCGGGGTGAGCAGCTGGCGGCCGCGGCGGAAGTGGTCGAGATCCTGGTCGATGCGCTCCAGCTGACGGTAGATCCATGGGCGCCCGGTGAGCAGCGCGGCGAGCAGCACCACCAGCGGCAGGAACAGCAGCGGCTGGCCGATCAGGCCCTTGCCGATGCCCTTGGCGCTGTCCAGCACCGGCAGGGCGTCCAGCTCGCGCTGCAGGCGGCCGGGGACCTCCTTGAACCAGTCGAGGTCGAGCGGCTTGTTGCTGGCGATCCAGAACATCTGCTCGTCGAGGGTGCGGCTCAGGCTGGCGCTGGTGGCCAGCAGCTGCTTCTGGTTGAGCTGCAGGGTGATGGCCTGGGTCAGCAGGCTGCCCAGCTCGGTGCTCAGGTGGTCGAGCAGCTCCAGGCGGGCGCGGCTGAGCTGTTCCAGCTGGCTGCGCAGCTCGGGGGAGGCCGCCTGCTCCGGGTGGCTGGCCAGCAGGCTCTCGACATACTGGGCCGGATTGACGATCTCGGCGCGGCGCTGGTTCAGTTCGAACTGGTACAGGCGCAGGTCGGCGATCTCGTCGGCCAGCTTGGTGTCGACGCTGACCTTGGGCAGGGCGTTCTTCTGCTGGTAGAGGATGCGGGTCAGCAGCAGGCTGCCCTTGAGCACGGCGATCTGCTGGTCGAGGGTCTGCTCGGCCTGCTTGAGCGAGTCGAGCTGCTGCTTGGCCTCGATGTTCTTGCGGATCAGCTCGTTGGCGCGGTCGGTGGAGCTGAGCAGGCGGTTGCTCAGCTCGAAGTTGAGGCTGGCCTGTTCGTCGAGCAGGCTGCCGCTGCCGTTGTCCTGGCTGTCGCGCGACAGCTGGGCGACGGTTTCCGCCGACTCCTCGCGGCGCTTGTCGTTGAGCAGGTTCTGCAGGACGAGGATTTCCGCCTCGAGCAGGGCGATGCGCCGGCTCAGCAGGGCGCGCTGGCTGGTGCTGAGGTCCTGCAGGGTGGTGTTGCCGGCCAGCTCCTGGCTGCGCAGCAGCGACGCGGCCTCCAGGGCCGCCAGCTCGCTCTGCAGCATGCCCAGCTGCTCGGGGCTGAGCGGCTGGCTCTTGTCCTTGTTGCCCTTGAGCTTGTCGCGGATGCTCTGCGCGCGCGCCTGGTTGGCGCTGATCTCGGCCTGCGCGCGCTCGGGGCGGGTCTGCGCCTCGGTCTGCGCGTTGCTGGCCTGGGCCAGTTGCGCCTGCCAGTCGCTGAGCTGGGTCAGGCGTTCGCTGAGCATGCTCTGCAGCTGGCTGGTGGGCAGGGCGATATAGCGCTGGTTCAGCTGTTGCGCCGGCACCGGCTGCAGGCGCGCCAGCTCGCGCTGGGCCTCGGCGGTCTGCTTGGGCGCGGCGGCCAGCTGCTGCTTGAGGCTGGCCAGCTCGGCCGTGCTGTTCTTCAGGGCCTGCAGGTTGTCGAGGGTCTTCTGCAGGGTCTCCTGCAGGGCTTTGCGCTCGGTCTCGGGCAGCTTGCGTTCGTCGAGGGCGGCCAGGGTCTTCTGCACGGCCGCGGCACTGGGCTGGGCGTCGGCGGCGCCGGCGAAGGGGGCGAGGATCAGGAGACTCAGCAGGAGCGAAGCCAGGATCGGGCGTAGCTTGAACATCATGGCAAACACGGCTTTTGGTGAGGAACCGGCAAGCGTACTGGGGCTGGCCGGCGGCGACAAGGCTGCCGGTCCGAAAGCGGCCGGGCGCCTCAGAGCAGCAGCACCGGCCCGGTGCGGCCTTCCGGCAGCCGCAGGCCGATCTTGCGGATGCGCTTGCCGTCCATCAGCGCCACCGTCCAGGTGCGCCCGGCCCATTCGACCTGGTCGCCGACCACCGGTTCGCCGCCGATCTGCGCGGCGACGAAGTCGCCGAGCGGCTGGCTGCCGTCCAGGCCGTCGAGCTGCAGGCCATACAGCGCCGCCACCGCGCCCAGCTCGGCGTCGGCCTCGAGGACGAAGTCGCCGAAGAAGCGCAGGTCCTGGCCGCGCTTGGGCGCCTGGCTGAACAGTTTGCCGAGCGCCGGCAGGTCCTTCTCGTGGCCGATCACGCCGAGGATGTCGCCGGCTTCGAGGCGGGTGCTGCCGCTGGGGTGGAGCAGCTCGTGGCCGCGGAACAGCGCGGCGATGCGCGTGCCTTCGGGCATCTTCAGCTCGCGCAGCGGCGCGCCGATGCACCATTTGCCGGCCCCCAGGCGGTAGACGAACAGCTCCCACTGGCTGGTGGGGTGGATTTCCAGCCCGGCGCGGGAGATGGGCGTCGGTTGTGGCGGCACCTCGACGCGGGTCTTGCGCGCCGCCCAGCCGAGCGAGGTGCCCTGCAGCAGCAGCGACACCAGCACGATGAAGAACGCCACGTTGAAGAACAGCTGGGCGTGCGGCAGGCCGGCGACCAGCGGGAACACCGCGAGGATCACCGGCACCGCGCCGCGCAGGCCGATCCAGGAGATGAACAGCCGCTCGCGGAAGTGGAAGGCGCGAAACGGCAGCAGGCCGACGAACACCGACAGCGGGCGGGCGAACAGGATCATCCACAGCGACAGGCCCAGCGCCGGCACGGCGATCGGCAGCAGCTCGTGGGGGGTGAGCAGCAGGCCGAGGACCAGGAACATGCCGATCTGGCTGATCCAGGCCAGGCCGTCGAACATGTGCAGGATGCCGTGGCGGTTGCGGATCGGCCGGTTGCCCAGCACCAGGCCGCAGCTGTACACGGCGAGGATGCCGCTGCCGCCGATCTGCCCGGCGAAGGCGAAGATCATCACGCCGCCGCTGACCGCCAGCAGCGGATACAGGCCGTCGGCCACCGACAGGCGGTTGATCAGCTGCAGCAGCAGCCAGCCGCCGCCCAGGCCGAGGACGATGCCGATGCCGAAGTCCTGCAGCAGCTCGGCGAGGATGTGCAGGCTGAAGCCGGTCTGGCCCTTGGCGAGCATGTCGATCAGGGTCACGGTGAGGAACATCGCCATCGGGTCGTTGCTGCCCGACTCGATCTCCAGGGTCGAGGCGACCCGCTCGTTGAGGCCCTTGCCGTTGAGCAGGTTGAACACCACCGCGGCGTCGGTGGAGCCGACGATGGCGCCGATCAGCAGGCCCTCCAGCAGCGTGAGGTCGAACAGCCAGGCGGCGGCCAGGCCGGTCAGCCCGGCGGTGATCACCACGCCGACGGTGGCCAGCGACAGCGCCGGCCACAGCGCCACGCGGAAGGTGGCCACCCGCGTGCGCATGCCGCCGTCGAGGAGGATCACCGCCAGCGCCAGGTTGCCGACCAGATAGGCGGTGGAGTAGTCGTTGAAGACGATGCCGCCGATGCCGTCGACCCCGGCGAACATGCCCACGGCGAGAAAGATCACCAGCACCGGGATGCCGATGCGCGCCGAGAAGGCGCTGACCAGGATGCTGATGCCGACCAGCAGGGCGCCGATGAGGAACAGGCTATTGACGGCGGCTGGATCCACTGGCTTCTCCCGGAGCGTGACGACAGGTGGTTGACTGCAGGTGAAAGTTATGCAGTACACGTGCCAGCCGATTCTAACCCGTTGATTTGTCAGTTGGTCGGAAAATATCCAGGTTTTTTCGCCGCCCATGGCCGCCCGCGCGGCGGGCTGCCGGCCGGGCCGGCGCAACTGGTAAACTGGCCGCCATTCGCTCCCACCCGTTCGGGTGGTCGCCGCCTGCGACCGACCCGCCAGCTCCGGACCCGCCGATGAACTACCGCCACGCCTTCCACGCCGGCAACCATGCCGACGTGCTCAAGCATGCCGTCCTCTGCCGCCTGCTCGGCCTGATGGCGCGCAAGGACAAGCCCTTCGCCTACCTCGACAGCCACGCCGGCGTCGGCCTCTACGACCTGGCCGGCGAGCAGGCCGGCAAGACCGGCGAATGGCTGCAGGGCATCGCCCGCCTGTGGGGCCGCGACGACCTGCCGGCGCTGCTGGACGACTACTGCGCGGTGATCGCCGCCCTCAACCCGGACGGTGGTCTGCGCTACTACCCCGGCTCGCCGGAGATTGCCCGCCGCCTGAGCCGCGCCCAGGACCGCGTGCTGCTCAACGAGAAGCACCCCGAGGACGGCCAGCTGCTCAAGGCCAACATGGCCGGCGACCGCCGGGTCACCGTGCACCTGGGCGAGGGCTGGCACCTGGCCAAGGCGCTGCTGCCGGTGGCCGAGAAGCGCGCCCTGCTGCTGATCGACCCGCCGTTCGAGCAGGCCGACGAGCTGGAGCGCTGCGCCGAGTCGCTGGCCACGGCGATCGCGCGGATGCGCCAGACGGTGGTGGCGATCTGGTATCCGATCAAGGATCAGCGCCAGCTCAAGCGTTTCTACCAGGACCTGCAGAAGAGCGGTGCACCCAAGCTGCTGCGCGCCGAGCTGTGGGTGCATCCGACCGACAACCCGGCTGGGCTCAACGGCTCCGGGCTGGCCATCGCCAACCCGCCGTGGCCGCTGGAGGACGAGCTGCGCGAGCTGCTGCCCTACCTGGCCGCGCAGCTCGAGCAGAGTCAGGGCGGCTGGCGGCTGGACTGGCTGATCGAGGAAAAGGCTGCCGGCTGAGCGCGCCGCATGGCAGCGGTAGAAAACCGCGGCGCGGGTTTTCTACCTACGCCTCTGCGATCGATAGGGTGGACAACTCGCGCAGCGATTGTCCCCCAGTGGCTGATCGTGCCCACGCTCCGGCGTGGGCACTCCTGCCAGGCCGCTCCTGCGGCCGGACGCGGAGCGTCCATGGCGCAGGCATCCACGCCGCAGCGTGGGAGCCATCACCAGTCATCCCCTATTCCGGCAGGCACACCCCGGTGCCGTGCAGGCCGCAGTAGCCGCCGGGGTTCTTCGCCAGGTACTGCTGGTGGTAGCCCTCGGCGTAGTAGAACGGCACCTCGGCGCGGATCTCGGTGGTGAGCGCGCCGAAGCCGGCGCGGGCCAGTTCGGCGGCGAAGGCCTCGGCGCTGGCGCGCGCCTCGGCCAGTTGCTCCGCCGTGCTGCAGTAGATCGCCGAGCGATACTGGGTGCCGACGTCGTTGCCCTGGCGCATGCCCTGGGTCGGGTCGTGGGCCTCCCAGAACGCCTTGAGCAGGGCCTTGAGGCTGGTCTGGCGCGGATCGTAGAGCACGCGCACCACCTCGGTATGCCCGGTCAGCCCGGAGCAGACTTCCTCGTAGGTCGGGTTGGGGGTATGGCCGCCGGCATAGCCCGCCGCGGTCACCCACACTCCCGGCTGCTGCCACAGGCGCCGCTCGGCGCCCCAGAAGCAGCCGAGGCCGAACTGCACCTCTTCCAGCCCGTCGGGGAACGGCGGCAGCAGCC